>DATBBL010000266.1:0-16405 GCA_036271015.1 Acidimicrobiia bacterium | reverse complement strand
CATCGCCGACACGACGGTCGTCGATCCGCTCACCGTGCAGGTCACCACCAAGGTCCCCTGGGTCGACTTCGACTCCTTCCTCTACCTCGCCGGACGGGCGGGGATCGCCGCGCCCGCCCAGCTCGCCAACCCCGAGACGTGCCCGACGAACCTCATCGGGACCGGGCCGTTCATGATCTACAACGGCGCCGGCCACTGGATCCAGAACCAGGAGTTCGTCGCCACCCGCAATCCGCACTACTGGCAGAAGGACCAGTTCGGCACCCAGCTGCCGTACCTCGACAAGATCACGTTCAAGCCCAACCCCGACGCCGAGCAACGCCTGAACCAGCTCCAGGCCGGGCAGCTCGACATGATGCACACGACCAGCGGCCAGGTGATGACCCAGCTCGACGGCATCAGCTCGCTGAACCAGATGCGCGAGAAGGCGGGCCGGCGCGAGGTGCGCTACTACCTCCTCAACGCGGCCAAGCCTCCCTTCGACGATCTCGACGCCCGCAAGGCGGTGGCCTACGCCCTCGACACCAACCAGATCAACGTGATCCGCAACGACAGTCAGCTCCAGGTCGCCGACCAGCCGTTCGACACCAAGGTGCCGGGCCATCTCGCCAAGCCGGGGTACCCGAAGCACGACCTCGCCAAGGCGAAGCAGATGGTGAAGGCCTACAAGGACGCGCACGCCGGGCAGTTCAACGTGGTGATCGAGAGCACCAACGACCCCGAGAACAGCGGCGAGGCCCAGCTCATCAAGCGGCAGTTCGCGCAGGCCGGGATCAACGCGACACTCCAGCAGGAAGACCAGGCCTCGTTCGTGAACACCGCGCTGGGCGGGAACTTCAGCCTCCTGCTCTGGCGGAACCACCCGGGAGAAGACCCCGACACGCAGTACGTGTGGTGGACGGAAGCCTCGCCGATCAACTTCGGCAAGTTCAAGGACCCGCAGCTGCAGACGCTGCTCGACCAGGGTCGCTCGGAGCCCGACCCCGAGAAGCGCACGGGCATCTACGAACAGGTGAACAAGATCTTCGCGACGCAGGTCTACAACCTCTGGGCGTACTGGGAGCAGTGGGACATCGCGTCGAACCCCAAGGTGCAAGGTCTCATGGGGCCGCCGCTTCCCGACGGTGGCGGCACCGCGGAGTTCGTGTTCGGCAAGCACCCAGTCGTCGGTCTCTGGGTCAAGAAGTAGCACTCGCGCACTCGCGCGGGCGCGGCTCCCGGGCGAGGTCGGCCGGAAGGGACTGGCTGCATGCGGCTGATCGCCAGGAGGCTGGTCCGGCTCGTGGTGGTCGTCATCCTGGCGACGCTGTTCACGTTCAGCCTGCTGCGGCTGTTGCCCGGGAGCGCGGCCGAAGCCGCGATCCCGTTCGGCACGAAGGCGCAACGCGCCCAGTTCAACAAGGACAACGGGCTCGACAAGCCCTTTTTCGAGCAGTACTTCACCTGGCTCGGCAACATCGCCCACGGTGACTTCGGCAAGGACTACGCCAACAATCTCGAGGTGAGCGACAAGATCCGTAACGCGTTGCCGGTCTCGCTGCAACTCATGATCTATGCGCAGCTGATGGCGCTGGCGGTGGCCATCCCGCTCGGCGTCCTCACCGGCTACCGCTCGGGGACGAAGACCGACACCGCGATCAACGTGGGCGCGTTCGCGTTGCTCGCGCTCCCGAGCTTCGTGCTCGCCCTCGTCCTCGCGTACTTCGTCGGGGTGCAATGGCAACCCCACTTACCCTGGCTCGGCCAGATCCCCGCCGGGGGATACTCGCCGGGCTGGCTGGAAGGCGTGTTCGGGCGGCCGACGGGCAACCTCGGCCACCACTTCGCCACGATGCTCCTGCCGGCGATCTCGCTGGCCGCGGGGTTGATCGCGGTGTACATGCGCCTCCTGCGCACCGACATGATCGCCACCCTGCGAGAGGACTTCATCACGATGGCCCGGGCGAAAGGGCTCTCGGACCGTCGCATCCTGTGGCGTCACGCGTTCAAGCCGTCGAGCCTCACCCTGCTCACCGTGGCCGGGCTCAATTTCGGCACGCTGGTCGGTGGGGCGGTCGCGGTCGAGATCATCTTCGGCATCCCGGGGATCGGACAGCTCATCTACCAGGCGATCAGCGCGCGCCAGTACGTCGAGCTCCAGAGCTACATCGCGATCATCGCCATCGGCTACGTGCTGATCAACTTCGCCATCGACTCGCTGTACATCGTGCTCGACCCGAGGATCCGCCGTGCCCGAGCAGCCTGAGCCGTCGCCACCGCGCTGGGCGAGATCGCGCGCGACGCGGCGGACCGCGGCACGCCGGCCGACGCGGGGACCGTCGACTTCGCCGCCGTCACCTCGGGCCCGGAGGCGGGCGGGAAGCGGCGGCGCGCGCTGCGCGTCGGCACGTGGCTGTCGCTCGCCTGGATGGCCTTCGTGGTCGGAGGGGCGATCCTCGCGCCGTACCTCCCCCTCGACGACCCGCAGAACTCGATCACCCAGATCGCCCGGCGGGGCCCGTTCGCCAAGGCGGGTACCGCGCCCGGGCACCTGCTCGGCGGCGACCCGAACGGGCGCGACATGCTGTCGCGCCTGCTCTGGGGGGGCCGCACGACGCTCGTCATCGCCACCGTCGCGGTGCTCATCGGGTTCGTGCTCGGCGGCGTGCTCGGGCTGCTCGCCGGCTACTTCCGCGGGCGGACCGACACGATCATGTCGGGCCTGTTCGACGTGTTCCTGTCGATTCCGGCGGTGATCCTGGCGCTGGCGCTGGTCACCATCCTGCGCGCCCCCGCGGCCACCGCGGGCCGGGCGACCGCCGGGCTCGATCCCGAGGTCGCGCTGATCATCGCGCTCGGGATCGTGTCCATCCCGGTGCTGGGGCGAATCACGCGGGCGAGCGCGATGTCGTGGTCCGAGCGCGACTTCGTGCTCGCCGCGCGTGCGCAGGGCGCGAAGAACCTCCGCATCGTCTGGCGAGAGGTGCTGCCCAACGTGCTGCCGGCGATGCTGTCGATCGCACTGCTCGGCATCGCGGTCGCCATCGTCGCCGAGGGCACGCTCAGCATCCTCGGGGCGAGCGTGCCCGCCGACACACCGACGTGGGGCAACATGATCGCCGGCGGCCGGCAGGTCATCTCGCTGGCACCGCATGTGGTGTTCGAGCCCGCGCTCATGATCTTCCTCACCGTGTTGTCGCTGAACCTCCTCGGCGATGCCGTCCTCGCGCACTTCGACGTGCGGGAAGCGTCGTTGTGAGCGCGATCCAGCCCGGTCCCGAGGCGCCGGCCGGCGCCACCCCGCTGCTCGAGGTACGCGATCTGGCCACCTGGTTCGAGAGCGACCGCGGGTTGGTGCACGCGGTCGACGGCGTCTCGTTCACCCTCGAGCGCGGCCGCACCGTCGGCATCGTGGGCGAATCGGGCTCGGGCAAGACCGTGCTCACGCGCTCGATCATGGGCCTGCTGCCGAAGTCGGGGGTGCGCCGCCAGGGCTCGATCCGGTTCGAGGGGGTGGAGATCGGGTCGGCGCCGCCCAGGCAGATGCGGAAGTACTGGGGCGCGCACATGGGCATGGTGTTCCAGGACCCGATGACCTCGCTCAACCCGGTCATGAAGGTCGGTCACCAGATCACCGAGTCGATCCACGCCCACCTCGACGTGAGCCGCACGTTCGCGCGCGAGCTCGCCCTGTCGCTGCTCGAATCGGTGCGCGTCCCCGACCCGCAGCGCCGCATGGACGAGTACCCGCACCAGCTCTCCGGCGGCCTCCGCCAGCGGGTGTGCATCGCGGTCGCGCTCGCGTGCGGACCGCAGCTGCTGCTGGCCGACGAGCCGACCACCGCGCTCGACGTGACCGTGCAGGCCCAGGTGCTCGACCTGCTCGAGGCGCAGCAGCGCGAGCGGTTCATGGCGCTCGCGCTGGTGACCCACGACCTCGGGGTCGTGGCCGGCCGGGCCGACGAGGTGATCGTGATGTACGCGGGCCAGGTGGTGGAGAAGGCCGCCACCGCGACGCTGTTCTCCGACATGAAGATGCCCTACACCGAAGCACTGCTGCACTCGATCCCGACGATCGACCAGCCCAGCCACACGCGGCTGTCCGCCATCCCGGGCCGCCCGCCCGACCTGGTGCACCTGCCGACCGGATGCCGCTTCGCGGCACGGTGCGCCTACGTGCAGGACCGCTGTCTCGAGGAGCAGCCGCCGTTGCGACCGGGCGCCACGCCGGGTCACGAGTTCCGCTGCTGGTTCCCGGTGGGCACGCCCGAGGGCCAGGCGGCGCGGGCCCGCAACGAGGGAGTCGAACAGCGCTGATGGCCGGGACCGGTACCGCCCACCTCCGCGCCGAGAGCGACGTGCTGCTCCGGGTCGAGGATCTCGTCGTCGAGTTCCACGTCGACGGCGGCCGGGTGAAGGCGGTGTCGGGCATCAGCCTCGACCTGGTCGAGGGCGAGACGCTCGGCCTGGTCGGCGAGTCCGGGTGCGGGAAGTCGACCACCGCCCGCGCGGTCATGCAGCTCCCCCGCCCCACCTCGGGCCGGGTGCGGTTCGACGGCGTCGAGCTCACCGAGCTGAAGGGCGACGCGCTGCGGCGCATCCGGCCGCGCATGCAGATGATCTTCCAGGACCCGATCTCGTCGCTGAACCCGCGCCGCAAGGTCGGCACCATCGTCGCCGAGGGACTCGACATCTGGGGCACCGGTGACGCGGGATCGCGCCGGGCGCGGGTCGACGAGATGCTCGGCGCGGTGGGTCTCGATCCCGACAGCACCCGCAACCGCCGACCGCACGAGTTCTCCGGTGGCCAGTGCCAGCGCATCTCGATCGCGCGCGCCGTCATCACCGAACCGAAGCTGATCATCTGCGACGAGCCGGTGTCGGCCCTCGACGTTTCCGTGCAGGCGCAGATCCTCAACCTCCTCGAGGACATGAAGCAGCGCTACGACCTCACCATGTTGTTCATCGCCCACGACCTCGCGGTGGTGAAGAACGTGAGCGACCGGGTCGCGGTGATGTACCTGGGCAAGCTCTGCGAGGTGGGTCCGCCCGACCAGCTCTACGAGCGACCCGCGCACCCGTACACCGCCGCGCTGCTCGCGGCGATCCCCGTGCCGGATCCCGCCTCCAGGCTCGACGACGCGCACGTGCTCGGCGGCGACATCCCGTCGAACCTCGACCCGCCGAGCGGCTGCCGCTTCCGCACCCGGTGCCCGAAGGCGCAGGCCCGGTGCGCGGACGAGGAGCCGTCCATCCGCGAGGTCGGGCCCGGACAGTACGTCGCGTGCCACTTCCCGCTCGCGCCCGGCGAAGCGATCGAGTTCGCCGCCACCGCATGAGCGGTCGGGACGTGCCGGGGTTCCGGGGTCGGCTGGTCGGCATCTTCGTGGCCCCGAGCGGGGGCGCGCCGATGATCGCGTGCGCCACCATCGCGGCACGGGCGGGCGTCGGCCTCGCCGGCGACCGGTACGCGCTCGCGACCGGCACCTTCTCGGCCAGAGGAGGTGGCCCGCGCGACGTGACGCTGATCGAGCGCGAAGCGGTCGACGCGGTCCGGGCCGACGGCCTCGACGTCACCGAGGCCGACACCCGGCGCAACCTCGTGACCGAGGGCGTGCCGCTCGACCGGCTCGTCGGTCGCACGTTCCGCATCGGCGCGGTCCGGGTCCGCGGCCTGCGGTTGGCGGAGCCGTGCGCGTACCTCGAGCAGCTCACCAGGCTCCCGGGTGTGCGCGCGGCGCTGGTGCACCGTGGCGGTCTCCGGGCCGAGCTGCTCGACGACGGCGAGCTCCGCGTCGGTGACGTGATCGAACCGGACGCCTAGCCGCGGCAGGTCGATGGCGCCGGCGCGCCGGCGACCCGGTCGGCGAGCCACTGGAGCAGCGCCGGCGCCGCCGCGTCGAGCACGCTGCCGTGGTCCGCGTCGGGGTACACGCGCGCGGTGACGCGGTCCTCACGGGCGCACGCCCGGGCGACGAAGGCGGCCGTGGCGTCGGGAAGCACCAGCTGGTCCTGCCCGCCCTGGTACACCGCCAGCGGGACCGTCGTCCGCGCCCGGGCCGGAACGCTCCGACGTAGCGCGGCGCGCACCGACGGGACCGAGTCCGGATCGGCGCGCAGGACGGTGATGCCCCGGTCCCGGAACCCGGCCAGAGTCGTGAACAGGCACGCGGTGCCGTCGAGCTCGCGCAGCGTGGCGACGACCCCCGGGGTCAGGACCGCGTCGACGTCGGCCTTCGGGAAGGCGGCGCGGAGGCCCTCGGCGGCCATGGCCACGAAGCCCTGCATGTCGGGCCGGGTCTCGGCCGCGCTGAACAGCCGGTCGACCTCGGCCGGTGCGAGCGCCGCCACGCCCCGCACGTCGAGGTCGGGCGCGTACCGGCGGGCGAGCTCGCCGGCGAACACCGCCGCCTGCCCGCCCTGCGAGTGCCCGGCGACCACGACGGTGCGGCCGGCGCCGGCGCCGTCGACCCGGCGTGCCGCGCGCGCGGCGTCGAGCACGCTGCGACCTTCACTCGGGCCCACCAGGTACGGGTGGGGGCCGGGGGTGCCGAGGCCCTCGTAGTCGGCCGCCGCGACCACGTAGCCGCGCGCGAGCA
Source organism: Acidimicrobiia bacterium (assembly GCA_036271015.1). Taxonomy (GTDB): domain Bacteria; phylum Actinomycetota; class Acidimicrobiia; order IMCC26256; family DASPTH01; genus DASUAS01. Next base: position 9,827 of record DATBBL010000266.1, on the reverse strand, counting down.
GGTCGGCGACGTACGGCACCGCGCTCGCAGCGTCGGCCGCACGCGACGGCGCGCAGACGTCGGCGAGCCCGCTCGTGCCGTGCGCCCAGCTCATCACCGGGCGGCCGCCGGCCGGCGCGGGGCCGTTGGGCGCCACGACCAGGCCGGATTCGGCCACGTCCCGGCCGTCGAGCGCGCGCGAGTGGTAGAGGATGCGCCAGGCGCGGGCCCCGGCCGGTGCGACGATCGGTTCCGTCCGGATCAGCGTGCCGGGGGCTGCGGCAGGGAGCGGGGACGGCGGCGCGTAGAAGTCGTCGGCCGCGACCGCTGCCGGCGCGGGCGATGCCAATAGCACCGCGACGACCAACACCGTCACCGTCACGATCGCCATGACCGTCACCGTCGCCCTCACCCGCGCCTGCACCGGTTCATGGTGGCACCCGACGCCGCGGGTTCGTGCGCGCGTCAGGCCGGGACGTTCACGTGCTGCGGGGTGCGCCGCATCTCGTCGCGGGTGCGCGCGAGCACCGTCTCCAGCTGCGCCCGGATCGAGGACACGGCAGCGATGTCGGCGAGGTTGGTGCGCTCCTCGGGGTCGGTGGTCAGGTTGTGCAGCTCCCACTGCGCCTCGACCGGAGGCGGCGCGAACGGGTCGGCCCGGATGCCGCGCGACTCCTGCCACTCGGACAGCCGGTCGTAGTAGTGGTTGAGCTTCCAGAGCTCGGGCACCCCACCGCGCCCCGTGGGCAGCCGCGTGATCACCGACTCGACCTTGTCCGGCTCCCCGACCGGCTCGAACGCCTCGCCCGTGAACCGGTTGGTCATGCGCAGGCCCCGGCTGATCTGGTCCTCGGTCATGAAGTACACGGGCGCGTCGAGCGCGTCCGCGGTGACGGTGCCGGTGAGCAGCGGGGCGAGGTCGCGACCGGGGAGCGGCTGCGTCTCCACGTGGTGACGGGCGACCGCCGCGGCCGCGGCTTCCACGTCGACTCCGGCCAGCCCGAGCAGCGTCGGCACGAGGTCGACGTGGCTGGTCGCGATCTCGACGCCGCCGGCACCCGGGTCGATGTGCGGGCCGGATACGAGCAGCGGCACGCGGATGGCCTCGTCGAACGCGTTGTGCCACTTCTGTGGCAACCCGCCGTGCGCACCGAGCAGGTCGCCGTGGTCGGAGGTGAACACGATGATGGTGTTGTCGGCGAGGCGGCGCGTGTGCAGCTCGTCGAGGATGCGCATGATCGCGGCGTCGACGAGCACGTGCAGGAAGTGGTACAGCCGCCGGTACGTGAGGTCGGTGTCCTGCGGATACAAGAGCTTGGGCCACACGTCGCGGAACTGGCGCTGGCAGTCGGGCCGGCCCGCGAAGGAGTCCGACTGCGACGGTGCCTCGGGGACGTCGGGGATCGACTCCGGCACGGGCGGGAACCCCAGCGCGCTCCACCCGAGCCCGCTGAACGCGATGTCGTGCGGGTTCACGAACGACGCCACCGCCAGCCAGGGCCGGCCGTCGTCGGCCGCGGCCAGCTCGGCGAACAGGTCGACCACCTGGTGGGCGAACACGCCGTCGCGCACGAACCCGCAGTCAGCCTTGTCGGCACCGTGCGGCTCGCGCCCGATCCACCCCGAGAACCCGAACTGGTCGAGCCGGTCGGCGCGCCGGTAGGCGTCGACCGCGCTGGGGTCGACGACCCCGTCGACGTCGTTCGCCCGCAGGCTCTGGTGGGTGCCGGGCACCACGAGGTCGGGGTGGGAGACGTGCCACTTGCCCCGGTAGTGGGTGCGGTAGCCGGCGGCGCGGAACCAGTCCCCCATGGTCGGCACGGTGTCGGGATCGAGGAAGTGCATGGCCGGGTCGGTGGCCGCCTTCGTGAGCCCGTCGGTGTCGGTGACGCCGTGCAGCGACGGGTACTGGCCGGTGAAGAGCGTGGTCCGGCTCGGCGAGCAGGCCGTCGCGCCCGCGTAGTGCCGGTGCAGCTCGCGGCTCAGCGCGCGCAGGCGCTCGCGCGCGGGGAGCTGCGTGCGACGGAACTCCGCCAGCGCCTCGGCCTCGTACGGCGGCGGGTACCGCTCCTCGTCGGTCATCACGAAGAGCACATTCGGACGCGCGGGCACCGGCATGCGGCGAAGGTAGCTGGCTAGCGCACCGCGACCACGTCGCCGACGTGCACGCGGCCGGGCGTCGTCACCAGCGCGCCCACCGCCAGGCATCCGTCCCGCGCGTGGTGGATGGACCGCAGCACGTCGAGGTCGCGCTCGATGCCGCCGGGCTGCGCCCGCGTCGTGATCACACAGCGCTCGATGCGCTTGCCCACGTCGAGCCGGGCGTCACCGAGCGCGATGGTGGAACCCACCCAGCCGTCCTCGTCCTCGCCGTCGAGCACGACGTTGGCGCGGAAGCGACGCCGGTCCCAGTCGCCGAGCGTGCCGGTCGACACCAGCGACACCTGGGTGCGGCGCGAGTCGTGGAACGCGCCCGCCGGGCCCTCGAACACGATCCAGTCCCGGTCACGCTCGAAGTCGAGCGGGTTCTCGTACCGCGGCGCGTCGATCGTGCCGGCGCGACACAGGGCCACTCGGCGGCCGAGCCAGTCCGACAGCACCCGGGCGTCGGTGCTCTCGGTGCCGTCGGGCAGCGTCACCACCAGGTCGTCCTCGACGAGTCGGGCCGACGCCAGCAAGAGCTCGGGCACCCGGCGGGCGGTCAGCCCGAAGCCGGTGTCGAGGTCGAACAGCGCGTACGCGCGGTCACCGATGATCCCAGTGGGACCGATCTCGGCCGGGTCGAGCTGCTCACCCTGGAACGACTTCACCGGGAAGCGCCACAGCTCGACGACCTGCACGACCCGCGAACCTAGCGACGTCGACCCCGCCCTACCCGGTGATCATGCGCGGAATGCACCGCATGCGGTCGAAACCGCGCATGATCAGGGGGCCGGGGTGCGGTGATGGAGCTCGTCTCGATTGCGGTCAGGCCGCGATCGGTGACGCGACCGGTGCGTCCTCGAGCGCGAGTGCCAGCACGTCACGCACGTCGTCGACCAGGTGGAAGGTCATGACGTCGCGCACCGCCTCGGGCACGTCGTCGAGGTCCGGTCCGTTGCGCTGGGGCAGGATCACGGTGTCGAGGCCCGCACGTTGCGCGGCCAGCACCTTCTGCTTCAGGCCACCGATCGGCAGCACCCGTCCTTGCAGCGTGACCTCACCGGTCATGCCGACGCCGGCCTTGACCGTGCGCCCGGTGAGCATGCTCACCAGCGCGGTGGTCATCGTGATGCCGGCCGAGGGGCCGTCCTTCGGGATGCCGCCCGCGGGCACGTGCAGGTGCACGCGTCGCTGTGCGGCCGCCGGGTCCACTCCCAGCTCGCGGGCGTGGGCCTGCACGTAGGACAGCGCGATCTGCGCCGACTCCTTCATCACGTCGCCCAGCTGGCCGGTGAGGGTGAGGCCCTCGCCGTCCATCGTGGTCGCCTCGATGAAGAGCACGTCGCCGCCGACCCCGGTCACCGCGAGACCGGTCGCCACACCGGGCACACCGGTGCGCTCCGCGGTCTCCGAGTGGAACTTGGGCCGGCCGAGCGCCGGCTGCACGTCGTCAACGTCGATCGCGACCGGCGGCGTCGCGTCACCCGAGGCGATGCGGGCCGCGGTCTTGCGCAACAGCTTGCCCAGCTCGCGCTCGAGGTTGCGGACGCCCGCCTCCCGCGTGTGGTCGGTGACGACGGCGCGCAGCGCGTCGTCGGTGACCGACACGTCGTCGGCGGTCAGGCCGTTGCGTTCGAGCTGACGGGCGAGCAGGTGGTCACGCGCGATCGCCACCTTCTCGTCCTCGGTGTAGCCGTCGAGCCGGATGATCTCCAGCCGGTCCAGCAGCGGTCCGGGGATGGTGTCGAACACGTTCGCGGTCGCCAGGAACAGCACGTCCGACAGGTCGAGGTCGACCTCCAGGTAGTGGTCGCGGAACGTGTGGTTCTGGGCCGGGTCGAGCACCTCGAGCAGCGCCGACGACGGGTCACCGCGCCAGTCGTTGCCCAGCTTGTCGACCTCGTCGAGCACGATGACCGGGTTCATGGTGCCGGCCTCGGTCAGCGCCCGGACGATGCGGCCGGGGCGCGCACCGACGTACGTACGCCGGTGTCCACGCAGCTCCGCCTCGTCGTGCACACCACCCAACGCCACGCGCACGAACTCGCGTCCGAGGGCACGTGCGACCGACTCACCCAGCGACGTCTTGCCGACGCCGGGCGGACCGACCAGCGCCAGGATCGCGCCCGCGCCACGGCGGCCCTTCGTGGGCTCGTCGCTGTCGCTCATGCCGCGCTCGGCGCGCAGCTTGCGCACGGCCAGGTACTCGACGATGCGGTCCTTCACGTCTTCGAGTCCGGTGTGGTCGGCGTCGAGGATCTCGCGCGCCGCGACCACGTCGACATGCTCGTCGGAGCGCGTGCCCCACGGGATCTCGAGCACGGTGTCGAGCCAGGTGCGGATCCACCCGTGCTCGGGGCTCTGCTCACTCGTGCGCTCGAACCGGTCGACCTCGCGCTCGACCGCGACGCGCACGTCCTGGGGCAGCACCATCTCCGAGAGCTTGCGGCGGTACTCGGCGACGGCGTCGTCGGCGTCACCGCTCTCGCCCAGCTCTTCACGGATGGCCTGCATCTGCTGGCGCAGCAGGAACTCACGCTGCGTCTTGTCCATGCCCTCGCTGACCCGGTTGCGGATCTGCTCCGACAGGTCGAGCTCGGCCAGCGTCTCGCGCACAAAGCCCAACGCCTTCTCCAGGCGCGCTTCGGGATCGAGCTCCTCCAGGAGCTCCACCTTGCGCTCGACCGACAGGTCGGGCGCCCAGCCGGCGGTGTCGGCGAGCGCGCCCGGGTCGTCGACCCCGGCGAGCGCGTCGGCGATGCGGGGCGTGCCCAGCTTCTCGGCGATGCCGCGCACGACGGCGCGGTACTCGCGCACCATCTCCCGGGCCCGCCCGGTCACGACGGAGGTCTCGGCCACGGGGTCGGCCTCCACCCACAGACCGGGGTGCTCGCTGGGGACGGTGCGGCCGACGACCGCGCGTGACAGGCCGCGCAGCACCAGGGCCCGCTGGCCCCCGGGCAGCTCGCCCTCGTTCTCGACCCGGGCGACGGTGCCGACCCGGGTGTAGCTGTTGCCCACGCGCGGGACCAGGAGCACCCGGCGGTCGCCGGCGATGGCGCCGTCGGCGGCGTCGCGGCCCTCGGCGGTCTCGAGCGCGAGGGTCACGACCATCTGCGGGAGGACCACCCCGGTCGTCAGGGGCAGCAGCGGCAGGTTCAAGGTCTCGGTCTCGGGCATCGGATCTCTCCATCGATCTTGGTGATTACACCATTACGTGAGAGATCCAACCGAGCGGTCCCCGTGCGCATTCCCGACGCAAACGGTCGCGATTTGGGCCGCCCGGCGGCGGCCACGGGGTCAGAGCAGACCGTGCTCCCGCATCCACGGGATGGTGCGCTCGAGGCCCTCGTGGAGGGTCCGCGGCGCGTAGCCGAGGCGCTCGACGGTCTGGTCGTTCACGAAGAACGGGGTCGGGAAGCGCTTCCGGGCCAGGGCCACCAGGCTGGGCCCGAAGCGGGCCGCCACCTCGGGGTCGTCGAGCTCCTCCACCGCCACCTCGGTCACCCGCTGGGGCGAGCCGGCGATCTCCAGCGCCACGTTGCAGAAGTACGGCACCCCGCCGACGTCGCCGGGGCGCCCGAAGGCCAGGTACCGCTCCCCCGCCACCCCCTTGCGGGTGGCGACGACCGAGGCGTGGGCGACGTCGCCGGCGTCGACCCAGGGGATCGGGAAACCGACGTACTCGGTGATGTCGCCCCGGAGCGCGAGCGCGATGCGCGCGTTGTAGCTCGGGGCGACCATGGAGCGCTCGGGCAGGGGGGAGCGGCCGTAGGCGCCCCCCGAGATCACGATGCAGATGTCCTGGCCGTCGTCGACCCGGCGCATGGCGTCGAGATAGGCGGCGCGCTTCGTGACCGTGTACGGATCGTCGCTGGGTGCCGGGTCGAGGGGCGAGTGCTCGGTGAGCGGCGCACGCCGGGCGTCGAAGAAGGTCGTGGTGCTCAGCTGCACCACCCGGGTGGCGCCGACCTTCGCCGCGGCGTCGAGCACATGACCCGTGCCCACCACGTTGACCGCCTCGTGCTCGCCCGCGATCTGCGTCTGGCCGCCGAGCACCGCGGCCGAGTGGACCACGTATTCGCAGCCGTCGGCGGCGCGGAGCACCGCGTCGGGGTCGGTGATGTCGCCCCGCACGACCTCGACGCCGAACGCCTCGAGCGGCCCGGTCTCGCTGCCCGCACGCACGAGAGCGCAGACGGCGTCACCCTGCTCGACGAGCTGTTCGGCGATGTTGGAGCCGATCATCCCCGTCGCACCGGTGAGGAAGACGCGGCTCATGCCTGCCCGCTCCCGGCTTCGCCCTACGAGGGCAGCTGGGCCTCGATCGCCTCCACCAGCGCCGGGTCCTCGGGGGTGACCGGCGGGCGGAAGCGGGCGACGACCTTGCCGTCCGGCGCCACCAGGAACTTCTCGAAGTTCCACTTCACGTCGCCGGCCTCGCCGTCGGCGTCGGCCGTCTGCTCCAGCTCGGCGTACAGCGGGTGCTGGTTCGCCCCGTTCACGTCGATCTTCTCGAACAGCGGGAACTCCACGTGGTAGCTGGTGTCGCAGAACTCGCGGATCTCCGCCGCGGTCCCCGGCTCCTGGCCCATGAACTGGTTGCACGGGAAGCCGAGCACCTCGAACCCGCGGGCGCCGTACTTCTCGTGCAGGTTCTCCAGGCCCTCGTACTGCGGCGTCAGGCCGCACTTGGAGGCGACGTTCACCACGAGGAGGGCCTTGCCCTTGTACTCCGACAGGTCGGCCGGCTGACCCTCGAGGGTGTTGATCTTGGCGTCGTAGATGCTCATGCCGACACCCTACGCGCGTCGGGCCCTAGTCGCCCGGGCCCGTCATGTCCTCGGGGCGGACGAGGCGGTCGAACTCCTCGCCGGTGAGGTGCCCCAGGGCCACCGCCGAGTCCCGGAGCGTGCCCTTGTTCTTGTGGGCGTGCTTGGCGATGGCGGCGGCGTTGTCGTAGCCGATGTGCGGGTTGAGCGCGGTCACCAGCATGAGGGAGTTGCCCACGTGCTCGGCGATGCGCTCCTCGTTGGCCTGGACGCCTTCGACCGCGAACTCGCGGAACGAGTCGCAGGCGTCGGTGAGGATGTCGACCGAGTGCAGGAAGTTGAAGATCATCACCGGCTTGAACACGTTGAGCTCGAAGTTGCCCTGCGAGCCGGCGATGCCGATGGTGTTGTCGTTGCCGATGACCTGCACGCAGACCATGGTCATGGCCTCGCTCTGGGTCGGGTTCACCTTGCCGGGCATGATCGACGACCCCGGCTCGTTCTCGGGCAGGATCAGCTCGCCGAACCCGGCGCGCGGTCCCGACGCCAGCCAGCGGATGTCGTTGGCGATCTTCATCAACGACACCGCCAGCGTCTTGAGCGCGCCGCTCGCCATCACCAGCGCGTCGTGGGCCGCGAGCGCGGCGAACTTGTTGGGCGCCGACACGAACGGCAGCCCGGTGAGCTCGGCGATCTTCGCCGCGGTGCGCTCGGCGAACTCGGGGTGGGTGTTGAGACCGGTGCCGACGGCCGTCCCGCCGATGGCGAGCTCGTAGAGACCGGGTAGCACCAGCTGGATGCGCTCGAGGTCGGCGTCGAGCTGCGCCACGTAGCCGCCGAACTCCTGGCCGAGGGTGAGTGGTACCGCGTCCTGGAGGTGGGTGCGCCCGATCTTGACGATGTCGGCGAACTCGTCGGCCTTCGCCGCGAGCGCGTCCCGGAGGCGCGTCACCGACGGGATCAGCTCGCGGACGAGCTCCTCGGCGGCGGCGATGTGCATCGCGGTCGGGAAGGTGTCGTTCGAGCTCTGCGACATGTTGACGTCGTCGTTCGGGTGGACGGGCTGCTTGCTGCCCATCTCGCCGCCGGCCAGCTCGATGGCGCGGTTCGAGATCACCTCGTTGACGTTCATGTTCGTCTGCGTGCCGCTGCCCGTCTGCCACACGAAGAGGGGGAACTCCTCGGCGTGCTTGCCCGCGATCACCTCGTCGGCCGCCTGCACCAGCAGCTTGGCCTTCTCGGCGGACAGCTTCCCGAGCTCCTCGTTGACCTGCGCGGCGGCCTTCTTGAGGATCGCCATCCCCCGGATCACCGCAGTCGGCATGCGATCCTCGCCGATGGAGAAGTGGTGCAACGAACGCTGGGTCTGCGCGCCCCAGTAGCGCTCGGCGGGGACCTCGATCGGCCCCATGCTGTCGGTCTCGGTCCGCGTGCTCATGTCCCGGACCGTACCAACCCACTCCCACGTTGCGTCACTTGGCCGCGATATACGCGGCGAAGTGACGCAGCTTCGTGATCAGGCGCGCCGGGCCTTGCGGATCTGGCGGTCCATGGTCCGGCGCACGTACGGACCGAGCAGGCCGGCGGCGCGGGCGAGGGCCGCGGTCTGCACGTCGGCGGTGATGACGAGGCGCTCCTTCTCGATCCCGGTGACGATGGCCCGCGCCACGTGCTCGGCCTCGCGGGGCTTGATGGCCGCCGAGATGCGCGCGGTCTCCGCCGGCTTCAGCGCGCTCTCGGCGTCGAACCCGGGAGTGCGCGTGTCGGGCGGGTACGCGCACGCGACGACGATCCCGTGCGGCGCCAGCTCCGGCCGCAGCGTCTCCGCCAGCCCGCGCACCGCGTACTTCGCCGGACCGTACGCGGAGTACCCGAACACCCCGATGAGGCCGGCGGTCGACGAGATGGTCACCAGATGGCCGCGGCCCCGGTCGATCATCGACGGGACGACGGCCCGCACCGCGTGCAGGGTCCCGAAGTAGTCCACGTCCATCTGTTGGCGGAAGACGGCGTCGTCGAGCCGCGCGAAGTACCCCGGATGCGAGGAGCCCGCGGAGGTGACGAGCACGTCGCACGGCCCGTTGGCCTCCGTCACCGCGGTGAACGCCGTCGCGAGCGCGCCGGCGTCGGTGACGTCGGCCGGTGCGGCCACCGCCGCGCCGACGTCGGCCGCCGCCGCAGCCAACCGACCGGCGTCGCGCGCGATGAGCGACACGCGCGCGCCGCGCGCGACCGCCAGGCGGGCGGTCTCCAGGCCGATCCCACTCGAGCCCCCGGTGATCACGACGTGTGCATTGGCGAGCTTGGTCACCCGACGATCGTCGCACGGAACCCTCGATTAGCGTCGCATCGTGTTCCGCCGGCTCGCGCTCGTGACCTGCTGCGTCGCGGTCGCGGTCGCCGGTCTCGCGCCCGTCTCGGAAGCCGCCGAGGCCGCGCGCGCCGACTTCACGGTGCACCCGAGCGTCGAGCAGGTCGCGGTCACCGGAGCCTCGCCCGGCGCCACCGCGGTGCTCCGGGCGGCCGGCGGCCGGAAGGTCGCGTCGCGCCCGATCGACGCCGCCGGCAGCGTGCTCTTCCGCGGGGTGGGGCCGGGCGCGGGCTACGTCGTCAGCGTGGGGAACGCCCGGGCCGCGCCGGTGAGGGTGACGAGCCCCACCGACACGCCGCCGCAGTCGCTCTACACGGGCCAGCACCTCGGCCCGGGGTACGGCTACCTGACGACGCGCGACGGCACCAAGCTGTCGGTCAACATCACGCTGCCCGGGCCGGTGGGCGGGGGGCCCTATCCCACCGTGGTCGAGTACTCCGGCTACGACCCGTCGAACCCGGGCGCGACGCAGCCCGCCTCACGGATCGCGCAGCTGCTCGGCTTCGCCACCGTGGGTGTGAACCTCCGGGGCACCGGCTGCTCCGGCGGCGCGTACGACTACT
>DATBBL010000265.1:0-27009 GCA_036271015.1 Acidimicrobiia bacterium | reverse complement strand
GCCGAAGATCGTGTCGTTGCCGTCGCCGGTCTTGATGATGTCGTTGCCGTTCCCGCCGTCAACGGTCAACGGCTTGTCGGTGAGCACAGTGGGCACCTCGGTGAACTGGTCGTCACCGTTTCCCAGTGACACCGAGATGGCGTTGAAGTCGGTGAGGTTGAAATGGAACGTGTTGGCGGGGTCGTTGCCGAACGCGACCTGAGCCTGCGTGGCGTCGGCGCTGAGCGTGACCGCGTCAGGCCCGTTGCTTCCGGTGATCACCAGCGTGTTGTTGGCGATGGTCGCCGACCCGGCGTTCGGTGTCGCGCCCGCCGGCGCCGCGAGCGCGGCCCCGGTTGTCGTGAGGCCGACGGCCAACGCCGCCGCGGCTACGAGCCCGAGTGGGCGCGCGCGACCAAGGTTGAGTTTGTGCATGGGGGGAGACTTCCTTCTGCTGCTCTCGGGCCGGCCGATTGTCGGCTCCGTTCGCGGAGAGATACGTCTCCAGCGTCGAATGGGATTTCGGAGAGTCGTCAAACGCGTCTTGTAGCGCGGTGCGCGACGAGGCGCGCCTCCGAGGCTCTTGACCAATCGCCAGATCGCAGCCCGGCTCTACATGTCACCTCACGCGGTCAACACCCATGTGCGAGACGCGCTGATGAAGCTCGGCATCCGCTCGCTGCGTCGAGCGCGCGCGGCTCGTCGCTGACGCGGAATCGTGACCTCGACTGCGAGTCACACGACGTCGGCGAGGAAGTAGAGCGGCTTCTCATCGGCATGGCTCCACCGCAAGATCACGTTGTAGCGACCCCAGTGCCCGTGCTCGATGATGTCCGCGTGGCCGCTTGCGAGCGCGGCGGTGAGAAGAAGACAGTCCGCGTCGCTGGCGGGCTCGCCTCGGGTCCATACGATCGAGATCGGCGGCTCATAGGTACGGATCGGCTGAGCTGCCTGGACGGTGCTCACGGCCTTCTAGTCCAACACGCCGCCGGCGCGCCTTTCAGGCTTCGCTTCCACGATCTCCGCCACACACGGCGGCCACCCCTCCTCCTGGGAGCGGGAATCCCACGCGAAGGTTGTTTCCGAGATGCTGGGCCACAGCACAATTGCCATCACCCTCGATCTCTCCTCCCACGTCACGCCTACGATGCAGCAGCAAGCGGCGGACGCCGTCGACTCACTGCTCGGCTGTCAGCGTGGCCGTCAAACGGGCAGCGAGTGGGGCGTTTGCCGAGTGGGGCCGCTAGCTCAACTGGCAGAGCATCGGGCTTTTAACCCGCAGGTTCAGGGTTCGAGTCCCTGGCGGCCCACCACAAAACTGCAGCACAGAAGCCAATGTCACTTGTGGCACTGGCTCGCATCGCGGTGGACGGGACGCTGAAGGCTGCGCTCGCGGAGATCAGGGCAAGCGAACCGGAACTGGCGAACTTCCGGCCCATCCTACTTGGCGAGCACCCAGGCGGTCTTCTCTCTGCGGTTGGGAGAGGCATACTCGTGACCGTGGAGGGACTTATCGCCGACCCGTCCAATGCCGATATGGTCGGAGCATGGGATGGTAAAGAAGGAGCGTTCTTCACTGCGCACGCGGGGCGCGTCGACCAATCGCTAGCGAACTCGCACCGTCCCTTCCTCGAAGCCGCCGCGATTCAGGCGGACGAGCGCGTGCTTGACGTCGGCTGCGGCACCGGAGAGGCGACGCGCGACTGCGCACGCGCTGCCGTCAACGGCTCGGTTCTCGGCGTCGACTTGTCTTCACAGATGCTCGCGCTCGCCCGCCACACCGCGACTGCGGAGGGGCTGACCAACATCGAGTTCCGGCATGTGGACGCCCAGATCCACCCGTTCCACTCGGCCGGGTTCGACGTCGTGGTTTCGCGATTGGGCTCGATGTTCTTCGGCGACCCGGTTGCGGCGTTCACGAACCTCCGCCGCGCACTACGGCCCGGTGGGCGGCTCACGCTCCTCACGTGGCAGGGCATGTCCGACAACGAGTGGCTCACCGAGTTCCGTCGCGCGATGGCCGACGGGCGTGACCTGCCCGCGCCTCCGTCGAACGCTCCGAGCCCGTTTGCGCTTTCGGACCCGAAGCGAGTGTCGGCCATCCTCAACGCCGCCGGCTTCACGGACATCTCGTTCAAGGGTCTGCACGAGCGCATGCGCTTCGGATCGACGACCGAAGACGCGTTCGACTTTGTGAGCGAGCAACTGGGGTGGATGCTTGAAGACCTGGACGACGACGGACGGAACCGTGCCCTCGAGGCGCTTCGCACATCGATAGCCGCGCACACCGAGGATCATGGCGTCTTCTACGCATCCGCTACCTGGCTCATCCAAGCGCACGTCGCCTGACGTTCGTTCAGCGATCGACGACGCGGAACTCAACGCCACCTGCAGCGATGCCCCACCGAAGCGTGGACGACTCGGTTGAAGGTGCTTGGCGAAATCGAGAAACTGCTCGCATGACGGCGAAGACGAAGGCTCAGTCGAGCTGCCCGGCCTGGGTCGACGGACTGTTCTGGCAGCCGTAAGCGTCCGCGCGCTCGACGAGTTGCATCGATTCCGGCCCGTTCCACGCCTCCACTTGTCCTTGGTTCGCTGGCACTGAGGCTCTTCGAACACACGGACGTAGTGTCGCATCACGACGAGTCGAGTGGCGTCGATGATCATCCCGCCCGACTGAACGTTGCCCACCGAACGCTATGGGCCAGCGCGGTACCGCAAGTCCTCTTCGGCCGCGTGGCTTGCAAGTGAAGCCGGGCGCGCTGCGGACTTCGTCGCCGCGTGGCGAGAGCTGGCGGAATGGTCGGTTGCCAACGTGCTCGGCGCCATGTGGGCGAAACTGCTGTGTCAGCGTGGGGCCGTGGGCGAACGCGGAGGCCGTCTCGACATGGCGTTCATTGCCTGGCTGGAGTGAACGCATCGGGCGAATCCGCGAACTCCTCGATGGCTTCACGCCGTCGACCCTCGAGCCCGTCGTCGAGGTTGGCCAGATGTGACCTCACGTCCCCTGCAGTTACTCCTGGCGCGCCGGCCGATCCGCCACGGCGAAAACGTACGCTCCCTCAGCGACCGAGCATTGGTCCGAAGGGCGATGGCTGTGGCCGTTCGGCCACGCGGGCGACCCGGGTCGGCAGGTAGCGGGATGTCAGGTCGTCGAGTCGGGGAGCAGGCCGTGCTGCATGGCGAAGAGGCTGGCGGCGGCTCGACTCGTAGCGCCGATCTTGGTGTAGATGTGCTCGACGTGGTTCCCGGCCGTCTTGGGTGTGATGACCAGCTCGGCCGCGATCTGCTTGTTGGACATGCCTCGCGCCAGGAGGCGGAGCACCTCGACCTCGCGGGCAGTGAGGCCGGCGGGTCCGTCGCGGCGTCGCCCGACACGGTGCCCGGCGGCGCGCAGAACGGCGTCGACGACGGTGGCGTCGAGCCGACCAGCCCGGACGTCGCCACGGAGCTCGCCGGCGGCGTCCTCCGCGGTTCTCGCGTCGCGGTACGGGCGCGGTTCACGCATCGCCTGGTACGCGTCAGCGGCGGCGAGGATGCGACCGGCGCGGGTGATCGCCGCTCCAGTGAGGCCCCGCGGGTACCCGGAGCCGTCGAGGCGCTCACGATGTTGCACCGCGATGCGACCCAGCGGGGCGAGCGCCTCCGATTGGTGGAGCATGCGTTCGGTGAGGTGCGGCGCCAACCGCACGCGCTCCCATTCGCTCGCAGTGAGCGGTCCCGGCTTGTCCCAGATCGCGTTCGACACGCCGAGGTTCCCGTAGTTCATCACCAGCGCGGCGCGGTAGAGCGCGCGGGCCTGATCGTCGCCTATGCCGAGGTGTCGGCCGGCAGCCATGGCGAGCTCGGCGACCGCGGCCGAGTGACCGAGCCGGTAGGGCGATTTCAAGTCGACGAAGCGGGCGATGGCCTCGAGCGCGGCGTCGCATTCGCGCGGTGAGAGCACGACGGTGAGTGCGGGCTCGCTGTCGATGACCGCGTCCCAGGAGCCGAGCTCGTCGATGTCGTGGAACACCTTCTCCGCGTCGGCGACCAGCACCGCGACGAGATGCGGGTCGAACTGTTTCCCGGCGCGGCGTTTCGCGACCGCACGGGCAGCATCGATACCGCCGGTGCGATGCGCGACCTCCGCGAACTCCGCGAGCTGGGTGATCCTGGACGCCAGCGGGATGGCTTCGCCTCCGAGGTCGCCGGGCCAGCCTTTGCCGTCCCACCGCTCGTAGGACGCGCCCAGCGAGGCGCGCACCCGTTCGGGAAGGCCGAGCTCGTCGGCCAGGGACCGGGCCAGCTGCGCGTGGCCCGCGATCATGCGGTCGACCTCCTTGTGGCCCGAGAGCGCGAAATCGAACGCCACCCGGACCCGGTGCAGCGGCGTGGACCCGGACCCGAGCAGGCGCACCGTGGCTGCGATGTCACCGAGGCTGAACGGCTCGTGTTCGTACTTCGTCGCTTTCAGCGCGATGTCATCGCCGCACCAGTAGGCCTGCTCATGGGCATCGGTGTGGCATCCGACGTTGACGAGCAGTGCCGTGTAGTAGACGGCCACGCGTTCCTGGTCGTCGAGGTCGAGCAGCTCGCATATGCGCAGCGCGATGCGGCACTGTCGCAGGACGTGTTCCATCGGCTGCGCGAAGCCGAGATCGATCCCCAGCGAGAGCGTGGCGAGCAGCTCCGCCATCCGCGTCGTCTCGGGGACCTCGGCTCGATCCATGCCCAGAGGGTAGGAGCGATCGCCGAAGATGGGGTGTTCGCCTCATGATCCAGCTGACCACCCGCCGTACCGTGCGTGGCATCGGTTTCGAGGACCGCGCACCAACAACCAAGGAGGCTGAGATGGCCAAGGTCTCGCGCAGTACCGCGGAGAGCGTCAAGGACTTCGGGATGGCCGAGGACCGCACCACCACCGCCGACGGCTACACGATCGGCTTCACCACCATCCGGGAAGCCCACGACCTCGCCCCCGCGCTCGCGGCGCTCCCCGGCGGTCAGTGCATGTGCCCGCACTGGGGCTACGTCACCAAGGGCCGATTGGTCTTCACCTTCGGTGATCACGACGAGGTCTACGAGGCCGGCGACGCCTTCTACACCCCTCCAGGCCACACTCCGGCGGCCGACGCCGACACCGAGTTGGTCATGTTCAGCCCGGCCGACGAGCTCGCGGCGACGGAAGCAGCGATCGCGAAGTCCATGCAAGGAGCCTGACGCGTACCCGGGCTCGCTGGACGCTGACGTGTGCGGCCCGGGTCGGAGGACCCGGCCGGCAGGGTCGCGTCGGTCGTCTACGACAGCTGGTAGAAGCGGAACATGTCGTGCTCGATGGGGAGCACGGTCACATTCGCGAATCCTGCGTCGGCCGCGTACTTCCGCACCGTGTCGGGCCGCATCACGGTGCCCGTGCCCGCGGACGGCTGGGTGGCCATGCCGACGGGCAGGCAGTGCAGCACGCTCGCCATGTAGAAGAACCGCTCGAGCAGTTCGCCCGGAGCAGTGAACTCCTCCTGCGTGCGTTCGTCCATCACGAGCACCGTGCCATCGGGCTTCACTCCCGCCCGGGCGTTGCGGAGCACGCCGACGGGGTCGGCGACGTCGTGCAACATCTCGAAGGCGCAGGCCAAGTCGAAGCGACCGACATGCTCCGGGTCGAGGGTCTCGCTCACATCGCAGACCTCGAACCGCACGCGATCCTGCACACCGGCCGCGCCGGCATGGCGACGGGCCGCGGCGATCGACGCCTCATCGTTGTCGAGCGCGAGCACCCGCAGTTTCGGGAACGCCTTTGCGAGCGCGATCGCGGCCCAGCCCTCGCCGCAACCGACCTCGACGGCTTCGGCGCCGTCGGCCTGCAGGCGCTCGACGAGCTCGGGAATGGTCGGAAGCCACTCTGACGTCAGCTGGTTCGTGAACGCCGGCCGGTTGAACGCGGCCTGCAAGTCGTGGATCTCGTAGGCGGCGTAGGGGACTCCGCCGCCGACACGGAACGCGTCGCGGAGCGCGTCGATCGTCTTGGAGATGCTCTCGGGGATGCCGGAGATGGCCCCGATGTAGGCGAGGCTCTCCTCGTCGAGGAGCGGCACCGCGTGCTCGATCGGCAGCGAGAAGCGCCGCGTCTCGCTGCCGCCGTCGCTCGCGACTTCGAGGATGCCAGCGACGGCCTGCTGTTCGAGCCACTCGCGGGCGTACCGCGGGTGGATGCCGGTCGCCTCGGCGAGTTCGGCTGCGTTCAGCGGTCCGCCCGTCAACGCCGCGTAGAGGCCGAGGGTGCGGCCGAGGTCGACGGTGACGAGCTCGCCGGCGGCCACGCACGACTCGAGGAGCCGTCCGATGAATGCGCCGATGCGCTCCTCGTCGACGAGCGGTGAGTCAGCTGTGGTGGTCATGGGATTACCTCCTGGGTTCGGGGACGTCCAGAAGGCGCCAGATCCGCGTCTGGCAATGCCAGACCGTGGTGCTCTGCTCCCAGGGGGCGCGGTCAGAGTTGCCAGTCGACGGGGTGCTCGGGTCCGTAGGAACAGGTCGTGCCGGTACGGATGGAGTTGCGGAGGTGGCGGCCGAGGCGGGCATCGACGGCCTCGATGCGGTCGATCGCATGCTTGATCCGACCGGCCACGGCCTTTCGGGCACGCTCGACGTCGTCGCCCTGCACCCGGGGCCGGCCGGCAAGGCCAACGGCGGCGGTGAGCTCGGCGACGAAGAAGTCGCGTTCGATCTGCGCCTTCTCGGCGCGACCGCGGTCGTGGTTGGCCTCGGCTTCGGCGAGCTCCGCATCGAGCTCCGCCAGGCGTCGGCGATATTCGTCTCGCGCCCGTCGGTCGAGCACCGCACCGGTGCCGCGATCGATCCCGGCCCGTCCTCCCGTGAGGTCGACGACGTGCACTTCGGCGCCGGGACGGGCGAGCAGCGCTGCGAGGTCGCGCATCCCTTTGCTATCGGCGATCTGCACCGGATCACCCGACCAGCACACGAGCCAGCCGTCGCCGCGGTGTCGGAACTGGGGTTCGGCCCTCACGGTGATGGTGGTCGGCCGCTCGACGCCGAGTTGGTCCGCGACCCGCTCGGCCAACAGCGTGAAGAACGGCGCATCGGCGCGGCGATGGACCTCGATGGCGGTGTGGATGTGGTCGCGTCCGACCTCACGGCCGATCGCGTGCGCGATGCGCGCCAGTTGCAGGTGTACCGATCCGACCCACGCGCCGCCGATACCGTCCACGATGCAACGCCCGTTGTGCGGTGCCAACCGCTCGTAGAGCACTGCGAGCCGCGGTTGGTCGTCGAGATCGAGTGCGACCTCGACGTAGCAGAGCATCGACACGAGCGTCTCTGCTTCCTCGCCCACGCTGGCGAAGTTGTCGGCGGCGACGTGCTCGTAGAACCAACGAGCTCGATCGATCTGCCCGCGATGGAAGGCCGTCCACGTGAGGCCCGCGGTGAGGCCGGCGGAACGGTCGATCATGTCCATGTAGTCCTCGGCGTGCGGGATCTCCAGCACGGGCTCACCGGCGAAGAGCGCCCGCCAGGAGTCGAGCGTTGCGCTCAGGAACTCCGAGTTCACCGAACCGGCCGCGGCACCGATCGACGTCGTCTCGCTCACGAACCTCGCGACCTCGTCGAGCCGACCGTGTGTGAGTGCTCGCATCCCACGCCACAGCGGGACGTAGAAGCTGTAGAGCGGTTGACGGAGCCGCTCGGCGATGCGCGCGTAGGCGCCGATCTCGATGTCGGCGGCAAGCAGATCACCGATCTCAAGCAGACCGCGCATGCGGAGTCGCCGCCCAAGGAGCTCGATCGAGGCGTCACTCTCACGTCCGATCGCGATGATCTCGTCCGTGTGCCGCAGCCGCTCCTCGACGTGCTCGGGCCCGGCGATCGAATCGCAGAGCGCGCTCAGCGCGTACCCGATCGTTCGGACGTCGCCGGCCGCGCGCGCCAGCCGCACCGACTCCGTGGCCAACGACCGCGCGTCGATCCGCTTCACGAAGAATCCCGCCACAGCCAACCGTGCCATCACCGCCGCCCGCAACGCCGTGGCGTCCTCGGGGAGCGCGACGAGCGCCTCTTCGAGCAGCTCGACCTGCTCGAAGTCGTGCAACGACACTTCGAAACCTGACAGACCGGCACCAAGTCCGAGCGCGGCGCGGGCCAGCTCGTCGGGGTGCACGCCGGCGCGAGCCCGTTCGGCGACAGTGAAGTACACACTGCGCGCATCGTCGGGTTGCCCGGCGCGAAACAGCATGTCGGCCCGATCGAGCTCGGCGTCGACGACGTCCCTCTCGTCCCGGCTGATGGAAGACAGCGACTCCGCAGCCCGTTGATAGTGACCGGCGGCATCGGCGAACGCGCGCCGACTCCTCGCCCGATCACCAGCGCGGCGGCTCGCGGACGCGGCGCGATCGGCGTGGCCCCCGGACCGCAACCAATGGGATGCGATGGCCGCCCAATCGTCTTCGCTCGCGCCGCGTTCGAGAGTCTCCGCCGCGACTTGATGCAGTGCGGCCCGACGTGACGCCCCGATCGATTCATAGACGACGTCGCGCACGAGCGCGTGCGTGAATCGCACCTGCTCGACCGTGATCTCAGCGAGCCCCGCATGCGCCGCCGACTCGAGATGATCGAGGACGACCGTTCGCTCCTCGCCGGCGACGTCGGCGACAAGCGCGATCGACGCCGTGGTCCCCAGAACCGAGAGCGCTTCCAGCACCTCGACCACCGGCTGTGCAACGCGCGCAAGGCGGCGTTGGAGCACGGCCCGGACACCGCCGGGCATGGGAATCGCGTCCGGCGACGCGTCGGGCCGCGCCGCTAACAGCCGGCTCAACTCGCGCACGAACAGCGGGTTGCCGTCACAGCGGTCGCGCAAGCTCGCGGCCACCGACGCAGACGGCTGCCGACCGATGACCGACTCCACCAGATCCCCGACCTCCTCTATCGAGAGGCCGTCAAGGGCGAGTGGCTCGGCGACGCGGGTCAAGGCGGCAACATGACCCGTTGCGATCTCGTCCGGCCGGAACGTCGCAACAATCACTGCCGGCAACGTGCGCAGCCGTAATCCGACGAACGCGAGAAGCGCGGCGCTGTCATCGTCGGCCCAGTGCAGGTCGTCGATGACGATGTGCACACGGCCGAGGCGCCCACACGCGTCCGTGAGCGCGTCGAGCACAGCGGAATAGACCGGAAAACGGGCCGCGCCCGAAACGCCCTCATCGCCGTCGGCGGCCGTTGGATCGACGTCAACCGCTACCCCGGTGCCGAGCCCCTCGAGCACCTGGAACCACGGCCAAAGCGGCGGCGCCCCCTCGCCCTCCCAACAACTTGCCCACGTAACCGCGAAACCTTCGGCACCGGCGAGGCGGGATGTCTCCTCGGCGAGCCGCGTCTTGCCGATGCCAGGCTCGCCAGATACCAGAACGACCCGGCCCGTCCCACGCGCTGCATCGCGGCGCGCCTGATCGAGCACCAGCAACTGGCTGAGGCGACCGACGAGCGCGTCGTCCTGAACTGCCGTCACGCCACAATGATGTCCGCGCTGTGACGCTCTCGGACTGTCAAGCCGCCGGGCCTGCCTCCCGGACAACTGCCTCCCGGACTGCCTGCCGGACTGTCAAGTTCCGGTACCCGTGTTTCGGTGTGGGTCCGGTAGGTGTGCGACGGTCACGCGGCGTTGATGCGGTTGGCCCGACCGGCGGGGTTGGCGAGGGCACCGTGTTGGCGGGTGGGGTCGTGACGGATCGGATGTGTCCGGATCAGCTCACCTTCGAACGCGATCTGGACCTGGTCGTCGACGACAGCGACTTGAACTTGCTTGCGGCGATAGGCGCTGCCGACTGGGTAGGACGCTGCAGCGAAGCAGATCGAGCCAGCTGAATCGACCTTGCGGGTGACCGCGTCACTCGATGGCGCGACGGGATGATCAGGACGACTCGTTTCGCGTTTGCGGGGCTTGCGGCCTGACACCTGACGGGTGAGTGCAGCGCGTTCTCGAGCGGGATCGTGGGTGCGGGCGTGAGTGGCGACGAGCACACCGCGGTGATGGAACGAGACGAGCTCACCCTCGATCGAGATCCGCACGGTCTGGCCGGCGAGCCATCGTGCGACGTGATAGCTCGCGGCAGCGAAGCTGACGATGCCGTGCGTGTTCACGCGCCGCGTCGCCATCAATGGCGCCACCTCGAGTGCAGGTTCGGGTTCGGGCGGTCGTGGCGGCGCCTCGACGGCTTCACGCTGGGAGACCGCGGCGAGTTCGAAGCGGCGGATCGGCGCGACCATCCCGATGCCCTGATGAGGGCGCTGATGGTTGTAGTGCTCGACCCACGCATCGATGGCCACTTGCGCAGCCGCGAGATCAGCGAAGGTCTGGCCGGCGACGCCTTCGCTCTTGAGGGTCTTGTGGAACCGTTCCACCTTCCCCGTCGTCGTCGGTGACCTTGGCGCGGTGAGCAGGTGTCGGATGCCGTTCTCCCGACAGATCCGATCGAAGAGCACCTCACCGTTCCCGCGACCGAACCGGTTCGTGAACACCTTCCCGTTGTCCGTCAACACTGCTTCGGGGATGCCATGGGTGCGCATCGCCAGGCTGAGCGCATCACAGGTCGGTTTCGCGGTCGCGCGGGCGACGACCAACGCGCACACGCAGAACCGCGAGTGGTCATCGATGCCGGTCACGATCGACGGCCGGGTGCCATCCGCGAGGCGGACCCCGCCGGTGATGTCCATCTGCCACAACTCCATCGCCCGGGCGCGTTCCCAGCGGCGATAGTCGGCCCGCTTGCGACGTCGCGCCACTGGTGTGATCAGCCGGTGGCGGACCAGGGCGCGATAGATCGACGTCTTCGCTGGCACCGGATCGAAGCCCTCCCGGCCCAGCTGATGACCGATCGTGCGTGGACCCCACCCCGGATGGTCATGACGCATCTCGATGATGCGCGCCTCCACGACCGCCGGCATCTGATGCGGACACGACGCCGGAACCGGTGACCCGTCCACCAGCCCTACGACTCCGTCGTCCGCGTACTTACGCAGCCACCGATGGACGGTCTGGCGGCTCACCCCATAGCGGGCGGCGACTCCCACCACCGTCGCCCCGTCGAGCACCTCGTGCACTGCCGACACCCGCTGATCCACGACCCGCAGCTCCACCAACACGACCGACCCTCCCGCTCCTCGTTGGAGCGGAAGCACAGCCCGTCAGCCACGCTGATGTCACCCGCCAGCCGGACCCACCGTCACCCAGCAGCCGGACCCACTGTCGCCCAGCTACCGGACCCGCGTCCGCGAAGTGTCACCCACGTACCGGAGCCGCAGTGTCAACCATGAACCGGAACCGCACACCTGCCTGCCGGACCGTGCACCACGCGTGCACCACAAGGGAGGGCCAAACAGGGTCAGCCACGGTCACTCAGGGATATGCGGATCGGCGGCGTGACCTGCGGAAATACACGAATGTGCTGATCAGCGAGTTAGGCCGCGTTACGTTCGCAACGTAGAAGTCGTGGGTTCAAGTCCCATCACCTCCACTCGTTGCCATTCTCACAACGTTTTCCCTGGTCAACACGTACTTGTCGTGTCCGATCGCTCGGACACCTTGAGCGCCCTACTCAAACCCTGGGGCACACCAAGTGTCCGTTCGGCACACGACGATCGAGACTTCACGGCGGCGCGAGCTGGAGCGTGCGCCGTGGCCCGCGCGGCCACGCGGTGCCGATCTGCATTGTCGGCGCGCTCGCGTGGCTTGCTGTTGTGCGTCCGTTCGTGCATGCCGCTCGAACGCAGCTGGGCGTGACTACGTGGGAGAACCGAGCTGATGAAGGGCGGACCAATCCGGAGATCGGCGCAGGTGGGCGAGCGTCACCGCACGAGAACGTGCAATCTGCGTGCGTGAGTGACGATCGTCGTGGTTGTGCTCACATGAGGAATGGGAGACGGGGACTACCAATGACTGATCCATTGGACGCCATCGAACGCGAGCACTTGTGCGCGCTCATGAAGGAGGTCGGCCCCGAAGCTCCAACGCTTCTCGAACCGTGGACGACGCTCGATCTCGCGGCCCACCTCGTCATTCGCGAGCATGACTACCGCGCCGCACCGGGGCTGGTAGTGCCCGGTGCGTGGGGCCGCTTTGCCGAACGACGCAGAAACGCGCTCACTCGGAGGGAGTACGCCACGCTACTCACGACGATTCGATCGGGACCGCCGCGCGGGTTCTTTCGCATCGGGTGGGTGCGCCGCTTCCCGAACCTCAACGAGTTCTTCGTTCACCATGAGGATGTCCGCCGAGCCAACGGTCTTGATCCACGGACGAACGTGGCCGCACTGGACGAAGCGTTGTGGCGCAACGTCGGCTTAGTGCCGTGGTTCCTCGCACGGCGACTGGGCGGCGTCGGGCTCGAGCTCGAGTGGGTGGGGACGACCCAGCTCCTGCGAGCACGTCGAGGAAAGCCGACTGCCCGCCTCACCGGGATGCCGGGCGAGCTGTTGCTGTACCTCTTTGGGCGTCAGGGCGCGGCCGAAGTCGAACTCAGCGGCGCTCGAGCGGCTGTCGAGGCCGTCGAGCGAGCGAGGTTCGGCATGTGACAGGGCGGTCCGGTTGGGCGCTTGCTGTCTTTGTTGGTCGTCGACGCCAGGCGGTGCGCGCCACCCAGGCACGCTGGCTGCTGATCGGCGTCGTCGAACAGCTCTCGATCGGCATGTGCAGCAGTCGTGATCCACCCTCTTTGTGGCTGCAGTCGGCCTCGAACTGTTACAGCTCGGTTTCCGCTGCGAGCCCGCCGGACCGATTCCTGGGCGGTTCTGCTGGACTATCTCGATGTCGCATGATCGCCTGTTGCGCAGTGGGCTTCGGGTCTCGATCTTCGCGGCGGTCTGGACGCTGGTGGCCAGCGGGGTGGGCATCTGGATCGGTGTCTCGCTCGGCAGCTTGTCCCTGATTGCATTCGGCGGTGTCGGTCTTCTCGACGCAGCAGGTTCGATCACGCTGATCGTCCACTTCAAGCTCGCTCGATCCGGCCACTCCTCAGCTGATCACGCCGAACGAGTCGCTTTCCGGGTCATCATGTCCGGCCTCTTCGCGGTCGCTGCCTCGACCGCCGTCGTCAGTGTTCTGCACCTGGTGAATCACGACAGCTCAGAGCAGTCCTTCGTGGGGGCGCTCGTTGCCAGTGCATCTGTCGTCGTGCTGACGCTGCTGGCGTTCAGGAAACGCTGGATCGCGCTGCGGATCCCGAGCCGAAGCCTCCGCGCTGATGGACACCTCTCTGCCAACGGCGCGGTCCTCGCCGCGGTTGCGCTTTTTGGTACCAGCGCCAACGACCTGTTCGGATGGTGGTGGGCCGACGCGGTCGCAGCACTCGGCGTCGCGACGGTGGCTGCGTGCCTCGGAGTCCAGATGGCTCGCGAGACACACCACTAGGCGCTACCCGCCGATCTCGACGCGAAGAACCGGCTGAGCCGTAACCCGACCGGTCCTGTGTTTGCGGGCGTTCTTGCGAACCCGTGAGCCCGCCCGGTTTCGCTGAAGCGAAGGTATCCCTGCCTTGAGACGTTGAACCCTCCGCCGACACGGTTAGGTCCGTCGATGGGAATCTGATCGTCGTCCTGGTAGTGCTGGCGATCATCGCCGTGCTGATGTTCATCTTCCGAGGCGGGTGGTAGCGACGCGACGAGGCCCCGGCCGAAGCCGGCGCCGCGTATCGGCGCCCGAGCGGGCATCGTGCGCTCGTGGGCACCCGTAGTGATCTCAAATATCAGGGTGCGCGGATGGGCGCCGCCCCCAGAGCGTTGTTTGTCGGAGGCACGGCTAGTAGTAGCGCGACTGCACCGGTCGTGCGAGGGCCTGGTTAGGGCGTGAAGCCGGTGGGTACGCGCGGTGCATTGTGGCCAGCGCACGGGCGTCGACGAGCACAAGGAAGGGCCGGGCGCGTCGCGACTTCGAACCTACGGTGGGCGCCTCCCGACTCAGCCGTGAGTTCGTGCGCGAGATGCTCGCTCTGTGGAACGCCGACGATCTGACCGAAGTGGCAGAGCTACTGACCGCCGAGTTGGTCACGAACGTCGTGTGTCATGCCGTGACTTCGGCTGATGTCGCACTCCTGTGGGACGAACCGACCTTGCGAGTCGAGATTCGAGATGGCTCCGCCATCCTCCCGGCGATCACGGACCTACCGAAGGACGAACACGGCCGAGGACTGCATATCGTCTCCGCCCTGGCACGCCAGTGGGGTACGCGCCGACTAGGCGAAGGCAAGACCGTCTGGTTCACGGTCACACGCCAGGACGGCCCTAGCGATCAGCCGTCGGGCTCGTAGTTCTCGCGTAGCCACGCGATCAAGGCCTCGACCTCTGCATCATCCGACATGTCGCGTCCCGCCACGAAGCCCGCGAGATCCTCCGGCTGCATGTCCATCGCCAGCAGCGCAAAGAGACACATCACGATCGCTTGGCGCCGACGAGGTTCCAGCTCCACGATCTCCTGCGTCACACGCTCGGCAAACTCCCTGCGCCCGTGCCCGCTGAGCACCTTCCAGCGAGCACCATCTGACAGTTGCGCAAGTAAGTCCAGAAACGCCGCATTCGGCTCCATGGGACCGCGCTACCCGAATCACGCTTGGCTGCAACATGCAAGGCACGAAGCTGCCGCTCGGTCGTACCGGCTCTGACGCTTTGCGCGAGGGCCCGGCCGGCGCCGATGCTCAACGAAAGCCACCACGATGGTTGCTCCCGTCGCCACCGGCAAAAACGTCACCGCGGCCAGCAGCGTCGGCGAGAAACGCGTGGAAGGCGGGCAGGTCCTGCAAGGAGTCAGGGTGGTCGATGTCATGTTCAATGCAATGACGACGTGGATGAAGTTGACCCCGTCCGCCAGGCGGGTGACCGGCTGAGTGCTCACCGCACCGACCGACCGAGAGGTCGGATGCCTTTCGAGTGTGTGCGGGGTGTTCGTGTCAAGTGGGTGCTACCGACTGTGGGCGGCGACGCCGAGCATGAGCCGGCGTCGCCGCCCGCAATGAATTTCGTCCGCGTTAGAACGCGACGATGCCTTCACCGCCGCTGGCACCAGGAACGGTGACGGATCCGATTCCAGTGAGAGTCCCGTTGGCGTTGACGTGGAACTCGTCAACGATCCCGTTGCCGCCGGTCTGGACGTAGAGGAATTGTCCGTTTGCCGCGGCGGAGGCGTCCACGGTGCCGGGGTCAGTCGACGTCGCCCCGAGGAGGGTGAGGTTGCCGTTGGGTGCGGCGAGGTACCCGCTCACCGAGGCGCTCCCCGCGTTGGAAGCGAACAGGTACCCCTGCGCCGGAGCGATCCAGCACGTCGCGCTCTGGCCGCTCCCGACGGTGTCGATGAGGGTGGCGGTCCCATCCGAGCCGAGGCTGAAGGTGCTCACGGAGTTCGGGCCTGCGTTGGCGACCACGAGGTGTCCGGACGGGTCGAAGGTGACTGCGAACGGGACGGTGTTCGCCTCCGAGTTCACCACCGGTGCGTCCGACAGTCGTCCATTTGGTGCGACCGCGAACACGTCGAGGGCATTCGTCGACGCTTTCGTCGTCACGACGACTTGCGAGCCATCGGGCGAGAAGGCGATCTGTCCGGGTGTGTGCGTGAACTGCGACGGGTCAGTCGGGGTCACCAGTCCCAAACTGCGGACTGATCCCTCGATCGGGTGCAGCGTGCCACCCGCGACTCGGTAGCCCGAAACGCTCCCACCGCTCAGGGCGTTGAGCACGTACACAAACCGGTTGGAGACCGCGACGCTGACGGGGAAGGTGCCACCGGAATCCACGACCTGGCGCAAGGAGAGCTGGTCGCCGCTGACCGCGAAGACCGACACCGAGTTGCTGCCCGCGTTGACCGCGTAGAGCAGCGCGTTCGCGGTGTCATAGGTCAGTGAGCCTTGAGATGCCAGGTGATCCACCGCCGAGCCGTTCAGAATTCCGCCCACACCGCCCGTCGCGTACGTATTCGCCAGCGTGAGGCTGCCGTCATCGGCGCGGTCGTACGCAACGATCTGGTTCCCGGCAGGGTTGTCGGTTTGTACGAACACCACGTGGTCGGCGCCGACACCCGAGTGCGGACCTCCCACCGCTCCGGCCGCGACCGGAGCGACCCCGGCAGCCAACCCCAACACCGCGAAGGCCGTTGCTGCCAGACGAACAACGTGCTTCATCTTGTTGCTCCTTCAAGTTGGTGAACGTGCGCGTCGAACCAGAGCCCCGCATCACGCGCGGCCTCACATCACAACGTCCAGTGGGCAATCACACGTCGTACGCACCCAACGGCGCGCACAGATGATGCGCGCGGTCAACAAACGACGGAACAGCCACACGATCAGCCCGAGAGCCGCACCGGGTCTTCGCCACCTCCGCCCCAATGACTTCACGGTCTCGTGCGCGGGAGCCGACGATCTGCGCCGCGAAGAACCGGCCGAGCCGAAGCCCGACCGATCCCTCTCGTCCGCCGTCGACCGAGTACCCGCTCTATCGAATTGGACTAGTGGGGAACCCGGAGTCGCTTCAATCGCCCCGGGGGTATTAGGGGAAGGTCGGCCAAGCTCAGGGCCCGCTGAGAACTCGCCGGCACCCGTGCCGACCAGGTCCCTCCCGCGCAGCCGGCACGGCGCTTCCCGATCAACCCATCACCGTGGTCTATCGCGGCGGAGAGTCGGGCACGACGGCACTGTTCTACGACTTCGTCGCACACGTTGCGCCCGACGTGTTCACTCCGTGGGCGACACGCAACGGGTTTCCCACCAACACGCGTATCATCGCCCTCGACAGCTCTCCGAGCTTCGCCCCGAGGACCATGGCGCTCAATGGGTCCGACCAGATCGCCCAGTTCGTCGCCAGCCCCGCCGGGAAATGGTCGATTGCCTACGACGAGTTCGGCTACGCCAGGACCTACGGCGCGCCGGTCGCCTCCGTCCAGAACACTGCCGGAGCGTGGATTCAACCCCTCGCCGCCAACATCACTGCCGCCCTCCGATCAGCGACTCTGAACGCGGACACCAGCCAGAACCTCTCCGGCGTGTACACCAGCACCGACCCCGCCGCCCATCCGATCTCGGCCTACAGCTACCTCGTCACCCAATGTCTGCATCGACGAGCTGGCCGACGTGCAAGGGCGCCAATGCCGTTCCTGGCACCGCCGAGACACTCGCGCAATGGCTCCGCTACATCACCTGCGATGGACAGATCCACATGGCGCAAATCGGCTGTGCAGCCCTGCCACCGAACCTCGCACAAGGAGTGGCGGACGCGATCGGCCGGCTCCAAGGCGTCGCATCCGAGCACCTCACCGCGGCCACGTGCGCGAACCCGGCATTCCAATCCGGACCGTGAAGGCACCTTCCCGACCCAGTCACCGCTTCAAGTCCGGTCGTCCGCGGGTGGCGCCGCGAGGATCGTGAGCGCGACGCGCTTGGCGTGATCGAGATGGCTCACTTGTCCGCTCACTCGGGCAAGGAGCAGCGCACCCTCGATGAGTGCCAGCGCCGCGGAGGCCATCTCGGCCGCCGAGTGCTCAGGCCATCCGTCGGTGCCGAGACGTTCGGCGATCAGGCCTTCCCACTCTGCGAAGCACCGCGCCGCGACCTCGCGCAGACGAGGGCTGATGATCGGCGACTCGAGCGCGGTCGGCGCGATCGGGCAGCCGGCGCAGCCGTCGCCGCCCGTCGCTTGCCGCGCGACGTCGAGGAACCGACCGAGGCCGTCCCCGGTGGTGGGCGCGTCGTTCAGCGCAGCGCGGAGCGCGCCGGCGACCAGCTGGCCGGAGGTTTCGAGCGCGGTTTCGGCGAGCTGTTCCATGCCGCCGGGGAAGTGGTGATACAGCGACCCGTTGGACACGCCGCTCTCGGCCAGGAGCTGTGCCCGGCCGCTGGCCGCGTACCCCTGGTCCCGCAGCAGTCGCGCCATCGTCGTGACCAGCTCGGCCCGACTGTCACGCTCACGAACCACCGCCCGACCCTACTGGACCGATTGGTCCAGAACACCGAGCGATCGCGGCAGTGCCGGCGGCGTGTACTCGGGCACCGAACGGAGGCGGACCATGGCCCTACGCTCCCGGATCCTGGGAACACGCGACGCGATCCGCCAGCGCCTCGGTCCCGAGCAGGTCGCACGGATCAAGACCACCGTCGCGCCTCTGTTCGGCCGCAACCTCACGCGCCTCGGTCGGTGGTACGGCACCAACAAGGCGAGCGAGAGGCAGGCGTTCACGCGCGTCTACGAGCACCACCTCCAGCACCGACGGCGCGAGCCGCTGCGGATCCTCGAGATCGGCATCGGCGGCTACGACGGCGGCCCACGATCGGGTGGTTCGTCGTTGCGCATGTGGCGGACCTACTTCCGGCGCGCCCACGTCGTCGGCATCGATCTCCAGCCGCGCGACCTGCACGAACCGCGCATCACCACCGCCGCCGGCGATCAGACCGACAGCCGGTTCCTGCACCAGCTCGACCGCGAGCACGGCCCGTTCGACCTCGTCATCGACGACGGTTCGCACGTGAACGCTCACGTGGTCACCACGTTCGGGATCCTCTGGCCCCTCCTCGCGCCGGGAGGTAGCTACGCCATCGAGGACACCCAGACCTCGTACCTGGACGAGTTCGGCGGTGGTGGGCCGGGAACCCGGGGCACGTCGATGGAGATGGTCAAACGTCTGTGCGACGCAGCCAACGATCCGGAGGACTCGGTGGCGGCCGTGCACGTCCACCAGTGGTTGGTGCTCATCGAGAAGCGGCGACCACCGGGACGCTGACCCGAGTTGCGAAATCGCGCCGCGGATCGTCGTGGTGGCGGTCACCCGTGCGGCATGATGGGTGCGGGCCAGGTCCCAGCCCGACCGACGAAAGGACACCGGTCGGCATGGCGACTCGACAACGGGCGGAGCTGCGGATGCTGGCGAGCTCGGACGCGCCCGCGCACGCGCGCCGCTGGGTGCGCGAGACCCTGGACGGCTCGGCGCTGTCCGACCAGGCCGTCAACGACGCGGTCCTGATGATCGACGAGCTCGTCACCAACGCGGTCGTGCACGCCGGAACCCCGGTCGTCGTCGTGCTCGAGCCGACCCCGTCGGGATACCGGTGCGAGGTCGTGGACCAGGGCGTCGACGGTCCGCTGCCGCGGCTCGTCGACGTCACCGCCGGTGCCGGCCGCGGTCTGCGCTTCGTCGAGTTCATGGCGACCGCGTGGGGCGTCGACCGGTCTGAGCGCGACACCACGGTTTGGGTGGACGTCACCGTGACGGAGTGAGCCCGATCCCGCTGATCGGGGAGACGCGGACCGGTCAGCCGTCGATCCAGGGGCCGAGACCGGTGAGCTCCAAGGTCTTGCGCACAAGGGGGCTGGGTCGCTGCAGCACGAGCTCGCCGTCGTCGGACGCGAGACGGTGCTGCTGCGCCACCAGTACCGCGATCCCGCTCGAGTCGAGGTACGTGACCTCGTCGAGGTGCACCACGACCCGGCCGGTGGTCCGCTCGAGTGCCCCCCGGAGCTCGGGTGCGGTCGCCAGGTCGATCTCACCGGCGGCGTCCACGGCGGTGAACCCGTCCACCGGATGCACCTCGACCTTCAGGTGTTCCTCCATCGAAACCTCCAACACGGACCCCGCCGGAGGCATTTCGATACCGGGAGAATTTTGTGCGCGTCGGTTGCGTCGCGCAACCCGGGGCGCGTCCGTTCATCGACGTCTCGGATGGTCCGATCGCGGGCGCGCGACCGGCCTACGCTGCCCGGCCATGGATCAGGGCTGGACGATCGACATCGATGCCGTGGGCGACCCCGCGCTCGCCGACGAGCACTACGACGACCGCATGGTCGAGTTCGAACAGGCGCTCGAGCCCTACGGGGGCGCGGTCGCCGGGAGCGAGGCGCACGACCGCTTCGGTGCCCGGTTCTCGTACGACACCGAGAGCGTCAACCCGATCCAGGTCCTCGAGGAGGCGCTCGACGTGTTCCACGACGCCGCGGTGGAGGCCGGCCTGCCGGCGTGGCAGGTCGTTCGCTGCGAGATCCTCACCTACGCCGAGGACGACGCCCGCGAAGCGGCCGAGGACGAGGAGTAGAGCAGGGAGGCCGGCCGGCTGCGGACGGTACCGACCCACCTGAGCTCCAACCGCTGAGGTTGCTGAGCAGTCGCTGAGAGCGGCTGAGAACCGGTGCCGCGCGTCCGTCGTTCAACGGCCGATGGACACGAACCGGAACACCTTCAGGAACAGGCTCGTCGGCGTCGTCATGGCGACGGTCGTGGCGTTCGGCGTCGTCGCCGGGGTCGCGGCCGGGGATGCCGGCGCCCAGGTGTCGTCGAAGTACGACGCCTCGATCGACTCGACCATCGCCGACATCCAGGCGTTCTGGACCACGGCGATGCCCGCCGTCTACGGGCAGCAGTACGAGGCCATCCCGACCGACCGCATCTATCCGTACTCGCAGGCCAACCCGCCGCCGAACTGCGAGGACGGAGGCCAGACGAAGGCGCCGTACGAGCAGGTTGCGGGCAACGCCTTCTACTGCAGCAATGGTGACTTCGTCGCCTACGACGAGCAGGGCCTCCTACCCAAGCTGCGCGACAACTTCGGTGAGTTCGCGGTGGGGCTCGTCTTCGCTCACGAGCTCGGCCACGCGGTGCAGGCGCGGGTCGGGTACAACCCGCCGTCGACGGTCTACTTCGAGCAGCAGGCCGACTGCTTCGCCGGCGCCTGGGCGCAACATGTCGCCGACAGCAATGACTCGAACGTCCACCTCGCCCGCAGCGACCTCGACACCGCGCTTGCCGGTCTGCTCACGCTGAGCGACCCGTCGGGCATCGACGGTTCGCAGGACGGCGCGCACGGCAACGGCTTCGATCGGGTGAGCGCGTTCCAGGACGGCTACGAGGGTGGCGCGAAGGTGTGCGCCGACTATCAGAACAACCCGCCGTCGGTCACCGAGACCGGGTACACCAGCTCCCAGGACCAGGCGAGCGGGGGCAACCTGCCCCTCGACCAGATGACCGCCACGGTCACCCAGAGCCTCGACCGGTACTGGGGCTCGCAGTCGTCGAAGCTCACCGCCCCGACCGTAACCGCCGGGCGCGTCGACGCGGCGGGCGGTACCGATGGTGGCGTCCTCACCGACGGCGTCGTCTACGACCCGTCGACGAACACCGTGCGGTACGACACGGCGACGCTGCAGAACGCGCACGACTCGATCGGCGACTTCGCCGGTGGACTGCTCCTGGCGACCGCGTGGTCGTCGGCGGTCGAGCACCAGCTCGGCGTGCAGCTCGGCACCGACACCGCCCGCCGCGGCGCCGAGTGCCTGGCCGGCGCCTGGGCCGCCGACAGCGCGTCGTCGCTGTCGCCCGGCGACCTCGACGAAGCGGTCACCGTGCTGGTGTCGGCCGGCCAGGGCAACGCCGACCGAGGCACCGCGTTCGACCGGGTGGCGGCGTTCCGCGATGGCTTCCGGAACGGGCCGTCCCAGTGCGTGCAGTCGAGCTGACACCTCTCCCCAGCTCGCTCGCGACTCCGGGGCGTGTGCAACGGCGCACACGCCCCGGAGTTCTCACGCTTCGCGCGCCTCGCCTCTAACCTCCCTCTTACCGGCTCCCCGTACAACCGGTGCGTGCACGAGCTTTCCGCGATCCGACCCGTCGACCGAGGGTGGAGCAACGACATGGCGTTCAGCCCGAGCGGGAAGCACGGCCCCGCGGGCCGGGTGCTCGTGGCCGAGGACGACAAGAGCGTGCGTGACTCTCTCGTGCGGGCCCTCACGTTCGAGGGCTACGACGTCGTCACCGCCGGCGACGGCGCCGAGGCGCTCATGGCGGTAGTGGAGTCGCAGCCCGACGTGATCGTGCTCGACGTGCTGATGCCACACGTCGACGGCCTCACCGCGTGCCGTCGCCTGCGGGAGCGGGGCGATCGCACACCCGTGCTCATGCTCACCGCCCGCCACGAGGTGAGCGACCGGGTGGCGGGGCTCGACGCCGGGGCCGACGACTACCTCGTGAAGCCGTTCGCGCTCGACGAGCTGCTGGCGCGCCTTCGTGCGCTCCTCCGCCGCACGAGCATGTCGGGCAACGACGACGTGCTGCGGGTGGGCGACCTCTCGCTCGATCCCGCGCGCCGTCAGGTCCGTCGCGGCGACCGATCGCTCGAGCTCACCAAGACCGAGTTCGACCTGCTGGAGCTGCTGCTGTACAACGCGGGCATCGTGCTCACCCGCGAGCAGATCTACGAGCGCATCTGGGGTTACGACTTCGAGACGTCGTCGAAGTCGCTCGACGTCTACATCAGCTACCTGCGGCGCAAGACCGAAGAAGCGGGCGAGCCGCGGCTGATCCACACCGTGCGGGGAGTCGGGTACACGGCCCGACCGTCGTGAGCCTGCGCACCCGCCTCACCGTCATCGTGGCGGTGATCGTGGCGGTGGCGGTCGTCGGCGGCGCGTGGGCGGCGGAGGTGAGCGCGCGCAACGCGTTGCGGAGCGAGACCGACAAGTTCCTACGCGACCGGGCCGCGAGCATCGTCAACCTGCAGCCAGGGGCCCTCGGCGGTGATTTCGGCGGTGCGCCACAACACGACGCCGACGATCGCCACGGCCCCTCGTTCGAGTTCGACGCCGTGCAGCAGACCATCGACGGCACGGGCAAGGTCACGAACACGTTGCCGGGGCAACCGTCGCTGCCGATCGACGCGCAGGACCGTGCCATCGCATCCGGTCGGTCGTCGTCCAGCATCCGGGACATCACCGTCGGCGGCCACGACTACCGCATGATCACCGCCCCGCTGCGCAACGGCGGCGCGGTGCAGATCGCCCGCCCGGTGTCGGAGACCCACGACGTCCTCGACGTGCTGCGCGACCGACTGGTGCTGATCGCCCTGGCCGGGATCGCGCTGGCCGCGCTGGCGGCGTGGCTGGTGATGCGGCGCGCCACCCGGCCCATCGAGCGCCTCACCGAGACCGCCGAGCACATCGCCGCCACCCAGGACCTCGGCACGCCGATCCCGGTGCGAGGTGACGACGAGGTCGGTCGCCTCGCCGCCAGCTTCAACACCATGCTCATCGCACTCGACACGTCACGTGAGCAGCAACAGCGCCTCGTGGTCGACGCCAGTCACGAGCTCCGCACACCACTCACCGCGGTCCGCACCAACATCGACTTCCTTGGCCACGCCACGACCCTCGACGCCGAACAGCGCGCGCAGCTCATCGCGGAGACGCGGCTCGAGCTCGACGAGCTCACCAACCTGGTGAGCGAGATGGTCGAGCTGGCCACCGACGTCCGCAGCCAGGAGCCGGTGGAGCCGGTACCGCTGGCCGAGGTGGCGGAGGACGTCGCGGCGCGGTTCCGGCGCCGGACCGGCCACGAGATCCTGGTCGACACCGACGGCGCCGGTGTCGTCGAGGGCCGGCGGGCGATGCTGGACCGCGCCATCTCGAACCTGGTCGACAACGCGTTGAAGTTCAGCCCCGACGGCGCGCCGGTGACGGTGACCGTGCGGGACACGACGCTGGAGGTCGGCGACCGCGGCACCGGCATCGCACCCGAAGACCGCGAGCGGGTGTTCGACCGCTTCTACCGGACGACCAGCGCGCGCACGTTGCCGGGGTCCGGTCTCGGTTTGTCGATCGTCTCGCAGATCGCGACGCTCCACGGCGGCACAGTCGTGCTCGCCGAGCGCCCCGGAGGCGGCACCATCGCCCGCCTGGTGCTCCCGGCCGGCTGAGTTCTGGCGCGGTTCTCACCGCGGACCAGGGATCCTCTTACCTGGCGCGGCCAGAGTGGGAACCGTCGACGACCCCGAGGAAAGGAAGCGCACCACTCCCTCCATCATCTCCCACCTGATCCTGCCCCTCCGCCGAGTGCCGGCACCACCGACCCCTCCGCTGGTGCCGGCACCGGCGCGACGTGTCACCGTCGCTCGCGTGCGCTCGCTCCGTCCTCCGGGCGAGACCGGCGAAGCCGGCGCTCGCCCGACGTGTCACCGTCGCTCGCGTCCGCTCGCTCCGTCCTACGGGCGAGACCGGCGAAGCCGGCTCTCGCCCTTCCGTGTGCGAGGCTGCGCCACATGCGATTCGTGGTCTACGGCGCCGGCGCCGTCGGCGGGGTGGTGGGCGGCCGGCTGGCGCAACAGGGGCACGACGTGCTGCTGATCGCGCGTGGCGATCACCACGACGCCATCCGCGACGGCGGCCTGCGATTGACGACACCGGATGAGGAGACGGTGGCGCTCTCCATCCCGGTCGTGTCGCACCCGGCGGGCATCGACTTCGACGCCGACGACGACGTCGTGCTCCTCGCGATGAAGAGCCAGGACACGGGCACAGCGTTGCGCGCGCTCGCCGCCACCGCGCCCGAGAGCATCGCGGTGGTGTCGGTGCAGAATGGCGTCGCCAACGAGCCGGCCGCGCTGCGACTCTTCGAGGCGGTCTACGGCGTGTGCGTGGTGTTGCCCGCGCTGCACCTCGAGCCTGGTGTGGTCGAAGCGCACGCGGCGCCGCTCACCGGCATCCTCGACATCGGCCGGTTCCCGCACGGGGTCGACAGGCGGTCCGAGGCCATCGCGTCCGCGTTCCGCGCGTCGACCTTCGAGTCGGTGGCGCGGCCCGACATCATGCGGTGGAAGTACGGCAAGCTCCTCAACAACCTCGGTAACGCGGTCGACGCGCTCTGCGGTCCCGACCCCGACGCGCGGCCGCTGCAACGGCGGGCGCGGGAGGAGGGCGCCGAGTGCCTGGCGGCCGCGGGCATCGACGCGGTCACCCCCGAGGAGGACGCCGACCGCCGGGGCGACCACTTCCAGTGGGGCGGGAACGCGGCGCGATCGCGCCCGGGCTCCTCGTCGTGGCAGAGCTTGGCCCGGGGCACCGGCTCCATCGAGGCCGACTACCTCAACGGCGAGATCGTCCTGCTCGGACGGATCCACGGCGTGCCGACCCCGGTGAACCGGCTGCTGCAGCAGACCGCGGCCCGGGCCGCACGGGAAGGGTTGCGCCCCGGCAGCCTTCGGGTCGAGGAGTTGATCCAGGCGGTGGCCGTCGACGAATGACCTTCCGAGCATTGGTTCGACAACTGGTTCGACGACCGTAGGAGGGGACATGGACGAGGCCGCGACGATGAGCAGGGTCATCGAGCTGACGGGGCAGGTGGTCGACCGCATCGAGCCCGACCAGCTCGACAACCCGTCGCCGTGCACCGCGTGGACGGTGCGCGACGTGCTCAACCACATCACCGGCGGCGCCGAGATGTTCGCACTGTGCGTGCGTGACGGCTCGGTGCCCGACGAGAAGTTGGGTGAGCTCATGGCCGGCGACAACCTCGGGGACGACTACAAGGGCGCGTTCCACCGCGCGGCCGATGCCGCCAACGAGGCGTTCACGATCCCCGGGGCGATGGAGCGCGTGGTGAAGCTGCCGTTCGGCGAGATGCCGGCCGGGGTGGCGTTGAACATCGCGATCTTCGACGTCACCACGCACGCCTGGGACCTGGCCAAGGCCACCGGCCAGAGCACCGACCTCGACCCCGAGGTCGCCGGCATCGCCTACCAGGTCGCGCAGGGGATGTTGTCCGACGACCTGCGGAACGCGGGGATGTTCGGACAGCCGGTCGCGGTGCCCGACGACGCACCGGTGGCCGACCGTCTGGCCGGGCTCGCCGGTCGCACGCCCTAGCGAACGCCCAGAGCGTCAGCGCGTCAGCGGGTCAGGGCGTCGGTGAGCGGCGTGGACGCGCGCCCCAGCGCCTCGGCCACCGCCGCGTTCGTGACCGCGCCGCCCGCGGTGTTCACGCCCTTGGCCAGCTCGGGGTCGCGCGCGGTCGCGTCGGCGACTCCCTGGGTCGCGAGCGCGACGACGTACGGCAGCGTCGCGTTGGTGAGCGCATAGGTCGACGTGTGCGGCACCGCGCCGGGGATGTTGCCGACGGCGTAGTGCAGCACACCGTCGACCTCGTACACCGGATCGGCGTGCGACGTCTCGTGGATGCCCTCGACACAGCCGCCCTGGTCGATCGCGCAGTCGACGATCACCGCACCCTTCCGCATGGACGACACCATCGCGCGGGTGACCACGACCGGGGCGCGCCCGCCGGGCACCAGCACTGCGCCGATGACGAGGTCGGCGTCGGCGACGGCCCGCTCGACCGCGAGCCGGTTGCTGGCCAGGGTCATGATCCGGCCCCGGTGGATCTGGTCGACCCAGCGCAGCCGGTCGAGGTTGCGGTCGAGCAGCAGCACCTCGGCCTCCATGCCCTGGGCGATCCAGGCCGCGTTCCAGCCGACGTTGCCGGCGCCGAGCACCACGACCCGCGCCGGCCGGACCCCGGGCGCGCCGCCGAGCAGCACCCCCCGGCCGCCGTGCTCCCGCTCGAGGAAGTGCGAGCCCACCTGTGGCGCCATCCGGCCCGCGACCTCGCTCATCGGCGCCAGCAGGGGGAGCGCGCCGGTCTCGGCCTGCACCGTCTCGTACGCGATGCCCGTCACCTTCTTCTCGAGCAGGGCGTCGGCCACCGCCGGGTACGCGGCCAGGTGGAGGTAGGTGAACAGCACGAGGCCCGGGCGGAGGAGGTCGTGCTCCTCGGCCTGCGGCTCCTTGACCTTCAACACGAGGTCGGCGCGGCCCCACACGTCGTCGGCCGTGGGCACGATCTGCGCGCCGACGGCGCGGAAGTCGTCGTCGGAGATGGACGAGCCCGCGCCCGCGTCGCGTTCGATGAGGACGGGCACGTCGTGCACGGTGAGCTCGTGCACGCCTTCGGGGGTGATCGCGACGCGGTGCTCGCCTTCCTTGAGCTCGCGGGGTACGCCGACGACCTGGGGCTCGCTCATGGCGCCACCGGGACCGGCATCGTCGCGGTCGGGCCGACGTCCGGCGTCGACGACGGGCGCAGGCGCTTCACCGCGGCGACCGCGAGCGCGACGATCGACACCGCCGCGAAGAGCAGGGTCACGCCCGACACCAGCCACACCGCGAGGTCTCCGACCGCGGTCGGCATGGGACGTACCGCCTGGTAGGCGACGGTCAGGAGCGCCGACCACGCCAACACCGCCCGGCTCACCCCCG
>DATBBL010000264.1:0-4902 GCA_036271015.1 Acidimicrobiia bacterium | reverse complement strand
CGCGGTGAGATCGCCTTCGAGGACGTGTCCTTCGCGTACGGCTCCGGCGACGGCGCCGAGGAGGCGCTGGCCGGGGTCGACCTGCGGATACCGGCCGGACAGACGGTCGCCTTCGTCGGCGAGACCGGCGCGGGCAAGTCCACGCTGGTCAAGCTGGTGGCGCGCTTCTACGACGCCGATTCGGGCCGGGTGCTCGTCGACGGTGTCCCTGTCACCGACCTGGACCTGCGCGCCTACCGCCGGCGGCTCGGCTACGTCCCCCAGGAGGCCTTCCTCTTCTCCGGCACCGTGCGCGACAACATCGCCTACGGCCGTCCCGACGCGTCCGATGCCGAGGTGGAGCAGGCCGCGCGCGCGGTCGGGGCGCACGACTTCATCGCCGGCTTGCGCGGCGGGTACCTCCACCCGGTGACCGAGCGCGGCCGGTCACTATCAGCGGGGCAACGGCAGCTCCTCTGCCTGGCCCGCGCCCTCCTGGTGGACCCGGCGATCCTGCTGCTCGACGAGGCGACGGCCAACCTCGACCTCAGCACCGAGGCACGGGTGCAACGGGCGATGGGCGTGGTGTCCCGCGACCGCACGACCTTGTTGATCGCCCACCGCCTGCAGACCGCCCGCACCGCGGATCGGATCGTGGTGGTCGACGACGGCCGGATCGTCGAGACGGGCAGCCACGAGGAGCTGCTGGAACGGGGCGGACCCTACGCCGAGCTCTGGAACCGCAACCTCGACGCCTCGATCTCGCGGTACGCCGCCTCGAGGCCCTCGTAGCCGCGGGTGATCGAGTTCTTCGCCGGCTCCAGCATCTTGTAGACGTCGAAGAAGTGCTCGATCTCGTCGAGCAGGCGCGCCGGCAGCTCGCTCAGGTCGTGCACGTCCTCGTAGATGGGGTCGTGCTGGGGCACACAGAGGATCTTGGCGTCGGGCCCCTTCTCGTCCTCCATCCAGAACACGCCGACCGCGCGCACCTCCACCCAGCAGCCCGGAAAGGTCGGGTCCTCGAGCAGCACCAGCACGTCGAGCGGGTCGCCGTCGAGCGCCAGCGTGTCGGGGACGAAGCCGTAGTCGGCCGGGTACACCGTGGCCGAGAAGAGACGCCGGTCGAGGCGGATGACGTGCTGTTCGTGGTCGTACTCGTACTTGTTGCGGCTGCCGCGCGGGATCTCGATGACGACGTCGAACGTGTCGCCGGGGTTCATGCGTGCGATCCTGCCACGGGCACTCCGACGTCGTAGCACGGGATCGACGGGTTACCGCGCGTGACCGGCTCGACGAACTCGGCGCGGCGGATGGTGAGGAACGCGAGGACGCCCCCGACCACGGAGAGCACGGCCGCGATGTACATGGCGCGCGAGAAGCCGTCGACCAGGTCGAGACCCTGCTTGGCGGTGAGGCCCGCGGCAGCGGGCAGCACCGCCACCGCGAGCAGGCCCGCGATGCGGGCGACCGAATTGTTGATGGCGGAGGCGATGCCGGCGTGCGAGTCGTCGACTGCGCCCAACACGGTCGCGGTCAGCGGGGCCACGGTGAGCGACAAGCCGAGCCCGAGCACGATCACCGCGGGGAACACCGTCTCCCAGTAGGTGGTGCCGGGATCGACCCGACCGAGCAGCACCATGCCCAGCGCGACCACGAGGGGTCCGACCGTCATCGGGATGCGCGGGCCGATGCGCTGCGCGAGCGCACCGGCCCGGGCGGAGAGCAGCAGCATGCACGCGGTGATCGGGAGCAACGACGCGCCGGCCTCCAGCGCGGAGTAGCCGAGGTCGGTCTGGAGGTGCACGACGAGCAGGAACGTGACCGTGCCCAGCGCGGCGTACACCGCGAAGGTGACCGCGTTCGCGCCCGAGAACTGCTCCGAGCGGAAGATGCCCAACGGGACCATCGGGTTCCGCTTGCGCGCCTCGACCATGACGAAGGCGACGAGGGCGAGCACCCCCACGACCCCGAGCGCGACCGGCACCGGCTTCCACCCGTTGCCGGGACCCTCGATGAGGGCGTACACGAGTCCGGCGAGCCCGACCGTGAGCAGCGCGCTGCCGGCCACGTCGAGCCGCGCGCCCGCGTGCTCGTCGCGCGACTCGGGGACGTGCACCCGCGCGATCCAGACCGCGGCGGCGGCGATCGGCAGGTTGATGACGAAAACCCAGCGCCACGACACCGAGTCGATGAGGTACCCGCCCAGGAAGGGGCCGATGGCGGTGGCGATGCCGCCGAGCCCCGACCACGCGCCGATGGCCCGGCCGCGGTCTTCGGTGGCGAACGACGCCGACACGATCGCGAGGCTGTTCGGGACCACGAGCGCGGCGGCCACGCCCTGCACACACCGCGCCGCGATCAACGAGCCGGTGTCGGGAGCGATCGCGCACAGCAGCGACGTCAGCGCGAACGAGACCAGCCCGATCTCGAAGATCCGGCGACGGCCGTAGCGGTCACCGAGCGAGCCGCCGAGCACCAGGAGCGAACCGAGGGTGAGCAGGTACCCCGTGAGCACCCACTGCAGGTCGCCGAGGTTCGCGTGCAGGTCGCGGGCGATCGCGGGCAGCGCCGCGTTCACGACCGTGCCGTCGAGGAAGGCGACCCCGGAGCCGAGCACCGCCGCGGCGACGACCCAACGACCTTTCGCGGTGCCCATGTGCAACCCGGGGGAACTCATACGAGCAGTGAAGCACGCGCCTGGCAGAATCAGGCCATGCCCCGAACGCTCTCCGAGAAGGTGTGGGAACGCCACGTCGTGCGGCACGGCGAGGGCGAGCCCGACCTCCTCTACATCGACCTGCACCTGATCCACGAGGTCACGTCGCCCCAGGCGTTCGACGGGCTCCGCCTGGCCGGACGCACCGTCCGGCGGCCGGACCTCACCGTCGCCACCATGGACCACAACGTGCCGACGGAGCACATCGACCGGCCGGTGGCGGACCCCATCTCGCGCCGGCAGATGGAGGTGCTCGCGGCGAATTGCACCGAGTTCGGCATCCGGCTGTACCCGATGGGCGCGCCGGGCCAGGGCATCGTGCACGTCATCGGCCCCGAGCTCGGGCTCACCCAGCCGGGCCTCACCATCGTCTGCGGCGACAGCCACACCTCGACGCACGGCGCGTTCGGGGCATTGGCGTTCGGCATCGGCACCAGCGAGGTCGAGCACGTGCTCGCGACCCAGACGCTCCCTCAGGCCCGCCCGGGCACGATGGCGGTCACCGTCGACGGCGAGCTCCCGCGTGGCGTCACCGCCAAGGACATCGTGCTCGCGATCATCAACCGCATCGGCACCGGGGGTGGCATCGGCTCGATCATCGAGTACCGCGGCTCGGCGATCCGAGCGCTCTCCATGGAAGGGCGCATGACCGTCTGCAACATGTCGATCGAAGCGGGTGCGCGTGCGGGGCTGGTCGCGCCCGACGACACCACGTTCGCCTACCTCGAGGGTCGCGAGTTCGCACCATCCGGCGCGGCCTGGGAACAGGCCGTCGACGACTGGCGCTCCCTCGTCACCGACGACGACGCCACGTTCGGCAAGGAGGTGGTGCTCGACGCCGCTGCGCTCAAGCCGTCGGTCACGTGGGGCACCAACCCGGCGCAATCCGTCTTCATCGACGACGCGGTGCCGAGCCCCGACTCGTTCGCCGATCCGGACGCGCGCGACAGCGCCAAGCGGGCGCTGGCCTACATGGGCCTGAAGGCGGGCACGCCGGTGCGCGAGATCGCCGTCGACACGGTGTTCATCGGGTCGTGCACGAACTCCCGCATCGAGGACCTGCGGGCCGCGGCGGCGGTGGCCGCCGGGAGGAAGGTGCGCGACGGCGTGCGCACGCTGGTCGTCCCGGGTTCGATGAGCGTGAAGGCGGCGGCCGAGGCCGAGGGGCTGCACGAGGTGTTCCTGGCCGCCGGCTTCGACTGGCGGGAGGCCGGCTGCTCGATGTGCCTGGCGATGAACCCCGACAAGCTGGGGGTCGGCGAGCGGTGCGCCTCCACGTCGAACCGCAACTTCGAGGGCCGGCAGGGCAAGGGCGGGCGCACGCACCTGGTGTCGCCGGAGGTGGCCGTCGCCACCGCCATCGCCGGCCACTTCGCCACCCCCGACGACCTCGACTGAAGCCTGACCGAGGAGGACCCGTTCGATGCAACCCGTCCGCGAGATCGTGGCCCGGGCCGTCCCGCTCGACCGCTCCGACGTCGACACCGACCAGATCATCCCGAGCGACTGGCTCAAGCGGGTCGAGCGGACCGGCTTCGGCGAGGGGCTGTTCTCGGAGTGGCGCGAGAGCTCCGACTTCGTGCTCAACCAGGAGCAGTTCGACGGCGCGCAGATCCTGGTGGCCGGGCCCAACTTCGGCACCGGGTCGTCGCGGGAGCACGCGCCGTGGGCGCTCGAGGACTACGGGTTCCGGGCGGTGATCTCGGCCCGCTTCGCCGACATCTTCCGCAACAACTGCCTCAAGATCGGGTTGCTACCGGTGCAGCTTCCCGCCGACGTCGTGACCCGGATCATGCGCACCGTCGAGGACGATCCGTCGGTCGAGATCGTCATCGACGTCGTCGATCGGCGCGTCGCGGTACCGGCCATCGATCTCGACGAGCCGTTCGACCTCGAGGACTTCCATCACTACCGCCTGCTCGAGGGCCTCGACGACATCGGCATCACCCTCCGCCACGTCGCCGACATCGACACCTTCGAGGCGCAGCGTCCCACCTGGACCCCGAGAGTGGTGGCCTGACCCGTCCAACCCTGAACCGGCGTCGTTCGGGGTCCCTATCCCGCCATGTGATGTCGCGGGGCATCGCTCATGCATGTCGCGGGACATTGCTCACGGTAGTGGGGCGGCCTGGTCGGTCGTGGAGGGGTTGGTCGACGCGGGTGGGGTTGAGGGTGAGTTCGCGGGCGAGGCGTCCGTTGACGAAGAT
>DATBBL010000263.1:0-8641 GCA_036271015.1 Acidimicrobiia bacterium | reverse complement strand
GGTCCAGCGGGCGTAGGCGTCGGCTTCGTACCAGCACACGTGCTGCACCGGCTCGTCCTCGGGGAGCGCCTCTTCACGCCCGAAGCGGTGACGGGTCCATCCGCCGTCGGCGGCACGCTGCCAGAACTGCGGCGCGATCAGACCGGCCTGGGTGCGCCACGCCCACCCCGCGTCGGTCCAGTTGGCGCGGTCGTCGTAGCCGCCTGATTCCACGAACCGTGCGTACGCGCCGTTGGTCACCGCGGTGGTGTCGATGCGGAAGGCGTCGACGGACTCGGTGTGCGCCGGGCGCTCGTTGTCGTAGGCCCAGGGCTCGGTCTCGGTGCCCATCACGAAGGTGGCGCCCGGTACCAGCACGTCGGCCGGCCGTGCGCGCGGCGACGGACCGGCATGCCACCCGGCGCCGTCCCCGCCGTCGGCGTCGGGATGGACGAAGTCGTGCATCAGCTGGAGCGTGGCGAGCAGGGTCTCGTCGTGCTGGTGCTCGTGCTGCACGATCATGCCGTAGACGAAGCCGTCGGTCAGCAGCGGATCACCGCGGTCGAGGTCGATCCGGTCGAGCACCTCGAGCGCGCGTGTACGCACGGCAGCGTCGTAGTCGCGCGCGCCGGCGGCGTCGAGGATGTCGAGAGACGGGCGCTCGCGACGCGGATGACGGAACGCGTCGTACACGTCGTCGAATCGCGGCACCGACGGTGCGGCCCCCGCGAGCCCGCGCACCAACCAGAGCTCCTCGAAGTGACCGATGTGGGCGAGGTCCCAACAGAGGGGTGACATGAGCTCCGACACCTGTACCCGCTGCAGGTCGTCGGGCACCGGCGCGAGCAGGCCCAGGGTGCGGCGACGGCTCTCCTCGAGCGCGGCCACGAGCTCCGGCTTGCCGACCACGTCAGACGCCCGCGGTCTGCAGCCGCATCCAGTCCTCGAGCTGCTCGTCGGCCGGGCACCGGCCCCGCGCGACGTACCGCTCGAAGTACTCGTCGGTCGCGGCCCGCGTCGCCGAGTCGGCCCCCAGCCGGCGGAGCGCAGCGCGCGCGGCCTCGAAGCAACGAACCGCGACCGCGCGCAGCTCGGGGTCGCACAACGCGTCGCGCGCGGCGGCCGTCCAGCGGTCGCGCACCGCGGGCGCGTCGACGGCCGCACACGCGGCCGCGACGGGGTCGTCGAGCAACGCGGTGGCCACCGCCACCGCCACCGGCCACCACTCCTCCGGGAGCGCGTCGATCATGCGCAGCTCGAGCCAACCGCGCGGCCGCACCGGCGGGAACAACGTGGTCGTGTGGTACACGAGGTCGTCGACGGTCGGCCATCCGCACTCGTGGCCGTACGTGAGCCACGCCGAGAACGACATCGGCTCGCGCGGCGCGACGCTGTGCTCGTCGTCGACGCGGATCATCATCACGGTCGCGTCCAGCACATAGCGCTCCCACGCGTCCCGCGCCGACCCGCGGGGGTCGCGGCGAGCCGGGTCGGTGCGCGCGGGGTCGATCGCGTGCCACACCGCGGCGCGCGTGGAGCGGTACCCGGACGGGTTGCCGCCAGCATCGAACGGCGAGTTGGCGAAGCAGGCGGTGAG
Source organism: Acidimicrobiia bacterium (assembly GCA_036271015.1). Lineage (GTDB taxonomy): Bacteria > Actinomycetota > Acidimicrobiia > IMCC26256 > DASPTH01 > DASUAS01. Next base: position 7,065 of record DATBBL010000263.1, on the reverse strand, counting down.
CACCGGTCCGAGGTCGTGGGCGAGGTGCCAGCGGGCGTCGGTGGTGGCGGGGCTCCCGACGTCGAGGTTCACCTGGATCGACGCGGTGTTGCGCATCATCGTGCGGCCGGCCGGCCACCGGGAGTCGAAGTACGACTCCATCGCGCGGTAGCGGGGCGCGTCGAGCACCCGGGGGGCGTCGGCGCGCGTGTCGAGACCGGTGCCCACCAGCTCGACGCGGAGCGGGCGGAGCGCGTCACGAACCGCGGCCGTGTCGAGCCGCATGGCCCGGCACGCGGTGCCGAGATCCGCGGCCGCGGGACCGCTGAGCTCGAGCTGGCCGCCGGGCTCGAAGGTGACCCGGCTACCGCCCGGCAAGGGCGAGGGGAGGAGGCGAGCGACGGTGGCGGGGGACGGCGAGGAGGCGTCGCGCGGGGCGAGGATCCACTCGAGCTCGATCCCGACCCGCCCACCCGGGGAGCTGCCCAGGGGGGAGAGGAAGACGTCTTCGTCGACGTACCGGTGGACGTCGGCGACCGACAGGGAGCGGGTCGGCGCGGGCACGGCTACCGGTGCCCGAAGTGGGCGGCGACCCAGGTGAGGTTCCGAACCGGCGCGGACCAGAGATACCAGGAGTTCATGGGGCTCCTCCGGGATGAGAGGGCAGCGGCGCACGACCTCGTCGGGTCGTCGATCGGCACGTCATGACGGGAGCTCGTCCCGGCGGCGGACCGAACGTTGCACGACATTCGGAGCTACGGCCGTACCCGGATGGGGGATTGCACACACCCTACTGTGCTGCCGGTGGAGCTCGGCTTCGAGACCATCGGGAACGCGACCGTCGTCGTGCACGACCGCGAGCCCGTGCTCGCCACCGATCCGTGGGTGCGCGGTTCGGCCTATTTCGGCAGTTGGGGGCTCTCGTACGAGGTCCCGGACGCGCAGGACGTCGCCGTCCGTGCCGCCGGCACCGTGTGGTTCTCGCACGGTCACCCCGACCACCTGAACCCTGCGTCCCTCCCGCTGTTCCGCGACGCCCGCATCCTGTTGCCCGACCACGTCGGCGGCCGGATCGCCCGCGAGCTCACCCGCGACGGCTACCGCGTCGAGGTGCTGCCCGACCGGACGTGGGTGCGGATCTCCGACCGCGTGCGGGTGCTCTGCATCGCCGACGAGGGCCAGGACGCTGTGTTGCTGATCGACGTCGGTGGCCGCCTCGTGGTGGACCTCAACGACGCGCAGGATCGCGGGTGGGGGCACCTGGTGAAGCGGGTGATCCGTGCGTTCCCGCAGTCGTTCCTGCTGCGCCTGAGCGGGTACGGCGACGCCGACATGATCAACTTCGTCGACGAGGACGGCGCGCCCATCCCCAGCCTGGCCCAGGTGCGCAAGGAGAGCGGGTTCGAGGTCGGCGCCGACGTCGCCCGCATGACCGAGACCTTCGGCGCGAACCACTTCGTGCCCTTCAGCTCGTTCCACCGGTACCAGCGGGACGACAGCGCGTGGGCGAACGCGTGGACCACGCCGGTGGCCGAGTACGCGCGCGGGTTCCGGTCGGACCGCGTCGCGCTCCTCCCCGCGTTCGTGCGGTACGACTGCACGAGCGACTCGTGGGAGCCGATCGACCCCGAGCCGGCGCCCGACGTCACCTTCGCACCGGAAGACTTCGGCGACGACTGGAGCGACACGCTCGACCGCGACGACAGGGACCTGGTGACCCGCTACTTCGGCTCGATCGGGCCATTGGCGCGCTCCCTCGACCGGGTCTCGTTCCGGGTGGGCGACGGCGAGCACACCGTCGAGCTCGGCGGACGTGACACCGGACGCTCGATCACGTTCGCAGTGCCGCGCGCGTCGCTGCGGCGCGCCGTCGAATGGGAGATCTTCGACGACCTGCTGATCGGCAACTTCATGCGGACCACGCTCCACGGGAGCTGGCCCAGCTCGGGCCTCTACCCCCACTTCACCCCCTACGTGACCAAGTACGCCGACAACGGTCGGGCGCGCACCGACGACGAGCTCCGTGCGTACTTCGCCGAGTACCGCCGCCGGATGGGCGTGGTCACGTGGTTGCGGGCGGGGCTCGAGCAGCGGGCGAAGGACGGCATGCGGGCGCGGTTGGCGGCCGATTCGCCCACTTATCGCGCCGCCAAGCGCGTGTACACGCGGGTGAAGCGCGCCGGCTAACGACCCTGCCGATCGGCGACGGCGCGGAAGAGCTCGGCGAACCGCGGCGCCGGCGGCGTGAAGGCGCGCGGCCGCGCCCGGCGCCGCTCCGGCGAGGTGTGCGCCGGGAGCAGCTCGAGCAGCGCGACGGCGAGGGCGTCGGCATCACCCGGCGGGACCGCGCGCGCCGTGCCCGGTGCGGCGCGGGCCACGATCTCGGGCGGTCCCCCGTGATCGGTCGCCACCACCGGCGTGCCGCTGGCCAGCGCCTCCACCAGCACCAGCCCGTACGACTCGGGCTCGATGGACGGAAGGGCCAGCACGTCGAGGTCGGCCATCACGTCGGGGATGTCGTCCCGTCCCGTGAACAGCCGGGTCCCGGAGGCGCGGGCGACGCGCGTCTCGAACTCCTGCGCGTAGCGCTCCTGATCGAGCACCGGGCTGCCGATCACCACGAGCTGGGCGTCGGGCCGATCGACCCGGACCCGCACGCAGGCGTCGACGAGCGTGTCGAGCCCTTTGAGCGGGTCGAGGCGGGCGACCGCACCGATCACGGGCGCGTCGCCGGGGAGCCCGACCCGCGCCCGGAACACCCCCGCGTGCGCGGGCGCGAACTCCGCCGGATCGAGGTACTCGTCGAGCACCACGACGTTCGCCGGGTCGAGCTGCGCCGCGACCGCGTACGACACCGCGATGACGCGGTCGGTGAACCAGCGGCAGAGCGCGCGCTCCACGCCCAGCGCCAGGCGCGACTGGATCACGATCTCGCGCGCATGCACGACGTGCGGACGGCGCACGAGCCGCGCCGCCGCCCACCCGTACCAGGTGTGCAACGAGTTCGAGTGCACGACATCGACCCGCAACCGGCGCGCCAGGCGCGCGAGGCGCAGCACGGTGCCCGGCCATCGGGCCGCGTAGCGGATCCAGTCCGCGGCGTCGTGACTGGTGGAGATCCGGAGCATCGGGATCTCGTGCAGCGTCGCGCCGGCAGCGGCGAACTCGTCGGCGAGTGGTGATGGTCCGGGAACGGCGATGTGGAAGTCGAAGTCGCGGCGTGGGAGGCTCCGCACGAGCCGGAGGAGTGCCTGGTCGGACCCACCGCGCTCGGCGACCGGCTGCACGGAAAGGATCCTGATGGTGCGGGTTGCCGTCAACGTCGAACAACTGCTCCACGAAGCGCCGGGCGGCATCGGTCGCTACACGGCGGAGCTGGTGAGACTACTGCCGGGCCTCGGCGTCGACGTGACCGCGTTCACCGCGCGCCATTCCCGCGCCGACGTCGAGCGGGCGCTGCACGCCCACGCGCTCGACGAGGTGAGACCGGTGATCCTCCCGCTGCCCGCGGCCGTGCTCTACGACGCCTGGCACGTGCTCGGCGTCGCCGACCCGGTCCGGCGGGTCGCGCCCGTCGACCTCGTGCACGCGCCGTCCCCGGCCGTCCCCCCCACCGCCCGCGTGCCCCTGGTCGTCACCGTGCACGATGCCGCGCCGCTCGTGATGCCGGAGGCGTTCACCCGCCGGGGGGTCACGTTCCACCGGCAGGGCTTCGCCGCTGCGGCGCGCCGCGCCCGTCTGGTGATCGCGGTGTCGGAGTTCAGCGCCGACGAGATCGCGACGCACACGCCGATCCCCCGTGACCGGATCCGCGTCGTCCCCAACGGCGTCGATCTCGAACCCGCCACCGACGACGGCGTCGAAGCGGCACGCCGGGCGTTCGCGATCGACGATCGGCCCTACGTGTTCTGGGCCGGCACCTTCCAGCCGCGGAAGAACGTGAGGGTGCTGCTCGACGCGTTCGCGCGGCTCGATCCCGGCACGGTGCCGCACCGGCTCGTGCTGGCCGGGCCACCGGGATGGAAGCCCGACGACGGGGACGCCCTGGCGGCGCAGGCGCTGGGTGACCGGGTGCGGCTGCTCGGGCCGGTCGGGCGCGAGCACCTGTTCGCGCTCTTCGCCGGTGCCGACCTGTTCGCGTTCCCGAGCCGCCACGAGGGGTTCGGCATCCCGGTGGTGGAGTCGATGGCCCAGGGCACCGCGGTCGTGTGCGCCGACATCCCGGCGCTGCGTGAGGTCGCCGGCGACGCGGCGTGCTTCGTGGGCCCCGACGACGTCGACGGCTGGGCCGACGCCCTCCGCGTCCTCCTCACGGACGACGCCGCCCGCGGTCGTCTGGTGGTTGCCGGCACGGAGCGGGTCGGGCGCTACTCCTGGGCGCGGTGCGCGCGCGAGACGGTGGCCGTCTACCGGGAGGCGCTCAGCGGGTGAGCACCTCGACCCCGGTGTCGGTGACGAGGACGGTGTGCTCGAACTGCGCGGTGCGGGAGCCGTCCGATGTGGCGGCGGTCCAGCCGTCGGGCCAGATCACCGGCTGGACGCTCCCCATGGTGATCATGGGCTCGATGGTGAAGACCATGCCCGGCTCCAGGACGGTCGACGCGGCGCGCTCGTAGTAGTGCGGCACCTGCGGCGGCCCGTGGAACACCTCGCCGATCCCGTGACCGACGAACGCCCGCACCACGAAGAAGCCCGCGTCGTGGGCGTGGGTCTCGATGGCGCGCCCGATGTCGGAGAGCACTGCGCCCGGGCGCACCGCTTCGATGCCTCGCTCCAGGCACTCCTCGGTGACCTTCACCAGGCGGCGTGACTCCGGGTCGACCCGTCCCACGCAGAACGTCGCGTTGGTGTCGCCGTGGACGCCGTCGACGTACACCGTGATGTCGAGGTTCACGATGTCGCCCTCGACCAGGGCGCGGTCGTCCGGGATGCCGTGACAGATGACCTCGTTGACCGACGTGCACACCGACTTCGGGAAGCCGCGGTACCGCAGCGGGCTGGGGTAGACCCCGCGCGCGACGTGGGCGTCGTGCGCGACGCGGTCGAGCTCGTCGGTGGTGACGCCGACCGCGACCGCGGCTCCCGTCTCGGCCAGCACGTCGCGCGCGATCTTCCCGGCGGCGCGCAGCCGCGCGATCACGTCGGGCGACTTCACCGCCGACTCGGTCGACCGGACCGGCGTACCGGTCTCGACGTAGTCGGGCCGCAGGATCTCCGGCGGCACCGCGCGCTCCGGTCCGACTGCGCCCGCCCGCAGGAGCGTCGTGCGATGGCAGCGCTTGTACTTCTTGCCGCTGCCGCACCAGCAGTCGTCGTTTGCTCGCAGCATCGCTACGCCTCCGAGCATCCGTCAGTAGACCCCCATGTGCGACCGACAACTGACGGGTGTTCGTGCATGGTGGTCACCAGCCGCGGTCGACCCACTCCTGCAGGTGCGGCCTCTCGGTCCCGATCGTGGTGTCGAGCCCGTGGCCGGGCAGCACCAGGAGGTCGGCGGGCAGGGTGAAGAGCCGACGGTCGATGGACTCGATGATCTGCTCGAAGTCGCCGCCGGGCAACGAAGTGTTCCCCGCGCCGCCGGGGAAGAGGGTGTCGCCGCTGAACAGGATCGGGTGGCCCTCGAGCAGGAACGACGTGGAGCCGGGGGTGTGGCCGGGGTTGTGGATGGTCCGCAGGCGGAGGTCGCCCACCGCGATCACCTCGTCGTCGGGGATGACGAAGTCGTAGGCGGGGAGCATCGAGGCGTCGTCGGGCGCGATCCCCACGTCGATTCCGGCGTCGCGCACCGCCTCGACCGCCTGGATGTGGTCCCAGTGGCCGTGGGTGGTGAGCACCCGGCGCACGCCGGTGGCCCGGCTGACCTCGAGCAGGAGCTCGTGCTCGTTGGCGGCGTCGACGATCACGGCCTCACCGGTGCCCTTGCAGCGCACCACGAAGACGTTGTTCTCGAACGGACCGACGATGAGCTTCTCGATGCGCACGGTCGGCGTCTCGTAGTGCGCGGGGCGCGGCATGCCCCAAGGTTACCCGGGAGCCCTCCGTGACCCGCCGGGCCTGGCTCGCCGGCCATGCGGTCCGGTAGCGTTCGCGCAGCATCCACCTTGAGCACACCGGGGGCCCGAATCGTGAACTTCGCCTTCTCCGACGAGCAGGAGCAGCTGCGCGACGCCGTCCGTCGCTTCCTCGAGGCGAAGTCGCCGTCGACCGAGGTCCGGCGTCTCATGGAGACCACCGAGGGCTACGACCCCGCGGTGTGGAGCCAGATGGCCAACGAGCTCGGCCTCCAGAGCCTCCACATCCCCGAGGAGTACGGCGGCCAGGGCTTCACCTTCGTCGAGCTCGGCATCGTCCTCGAGGAGATGGGACGGGTGCTGCTCGCCGCCCCGTACTTCTCGACGGTGGTGCTCGCCGCCGACGCGATCATGAACGCCGGCACCCCGGACCAGCAGGGCAAGCTCCTGCCCGGCATCGCGTCGGGCGAGACCATCGCCGCACTGGCGTTCACCGAGCCGAACGGGAAGTGGGACGCGGCCGGCATCGAGATGGTGGCCAAGGGCTCGGGTGACAGCTTCACGCTCGACGGCACCAAGATGTTCGTGATCGACGGTCACACCGCCAACCTCATCGTGGTGGCGGCGCGGCTCGAGGGAACGAGCGGTGAGGACGGCATCTCCTTCTTCACCGTCGACGCCGACGTCGCCGGCCTCACCCGCACGCCGCTGGCGACGATGGACCAGACCCGCAAGCAGGCGAAGCTCGAGTTCTCCGGTGTGGCCGCGACGCCGCTCGGCGAGCCCGGAGCGGGCTGGCCCGCGCTGTCGAAGACGCTCGACCAGGCGGCGGCGATGTCGGCCAACGAGATGGTCGGCGGCGCGCAGAAGGTGCTCGAGATGTCGGTCGAGTACGCGAAGGTCCGCGTCCAGTTCGGACGGCCGATCGGATCGTTCCAGGCGATCAAGCACAAGTGTGCCGACATGCTGCTGGAAGTCGAGTCGGGCAAGTCGGCCGCCTACTACGCGGCATGGGCGGCGGCGGAGGACAACGAGGAGCTCCCGGTCGCCGCCAGCCTGGCCAAGGCCTACTGCT
>DATBBL010000262.1:0-4012 GCA_036271015.1 Acidimicrobiia bacterium | reverse complement strand
CGCTTGGAAGCCGGGTAGCCGAGAATGCCCGTGTCAAGAACCTCCGCGCTGGACCGACCAGACGCCACGACCGCCGTCCCGCCGCTCCCGCACGAGGCGGACCGGCGCCATCGCCTCACCGTCATGCGGCGGTGGGCGACGGGCACGCTGGCGGCGGTCAGTCTCCTCTGGCTCGCGATGGTGCTCGCGCAGCCGTCGGGCGAATGGGCGCCATACGTCCTCGCCGCGCTGGAGGCGTCGATGGTGGGAGCGCTGGCGGACTGGTTCGCGGTCGTCGCGCTGTTCCGCCGTCCGCTCGGGCTGCCGATCCCGCACACCGCGATCGTCGTCGCGCGCAAGGAGCAGTTCGGACGCACCCTGGCGACCTTCTTCCGCGAGAACTTCCTCAGCGGACCGGCGGTGCGCGAGCGCGTGCGGGCCTCCGGCGCGGTGGTCCGCGCGTCGGCATGGCTGGCCGATCCGGAACACGCGCGCACCTTGGTCCGCAACGTCCTCGGGCGCGGCGCCAGCGTGCTCGACACGACCGCCGATGGCCTCTCCGACTTCATGGTTCGGGAGACGCGCGCGCTCGTCGCGGGGGCGCCGGTCGCGCCGATGAGCGCGGCTCTGGTTCGGGCTGCAAGCTCGAGCCCGATGCTCGACGACGTCATCGACGCCGTCAGCATCGCAGTGCGGCGGGGCCTCCAGGACCACGCGCCCGACCTCGAAGCGATCTTCACCGGCGAGCGGCCCTGGTGGCTGCCCGAGGGCGTGCAACACCGGCTGTTCGAGCGTCTGGTGAGCCGGGCGGTCGTCACGCTGCACGACGTCGAGCGTGACCGTTCGCACCCTGCGCGCGCTCAGGTACGGGAGTGGCTCGCGGCGCTGGCCGATCGGCTGGAGCACGACCCTGATCTCGCCGCCCGCTTGCGCCGGTTGCAACGAGCTGTGGTCGAGGACCCGCGCTTCGACGAGACCACCGCGAGGTTGTTCAACCGGGCCCTCGACCGGCTCCGGGCCGAGCTGTGCACGCCGGGTTCGTCGATCGAGCAGCGGACCGTCGACGCGGTGACCGACCTGGCCCGACGCGTCGGCGACGACCCGGCCATCCATGCACGGATCGAGGCGTCGATCGAAGCCACCGTGGACCGGGCCATGGCCATGTTCGGCGGCGACGTCGACGCCCTGGTCACCGGCACGATCTCGCATTGGGACGCCGCGCGCACCGCCGAGCAGCTCGAGCTGCTGCTGGGGCCCGATCTCCAGTACATCCGCATCAATGGCGCGGTCGTCGGAGGTCTGGCCGGGCTGGCGATCCACGCACTCGGTCAAGCGATCGGCTGAGCGCTACCTCGTCGAGGGCAACAGCGCGGCGACCGCGGCGCGGATCGGTGCGAGGTCGACGTCCTTCGCGATCGACGCCTCGTCCGGCGGCTCCGGCAACGGCTCCTCGACGCCGAGCAGGGCGCGGAACAGCCGCGGGTACACCGCGTACCCGAGCAACGCACGCGCGAGATCGCTGCCGGAGCGCGGTTCGAGGTCGTACCGCTGGTCGAGGAACGCGGCGAGGCGCGCGTGCGTGACGGTGAAGATGGCGTCGTAGTACTGCGCCGACGCCTCGGGCAGCCGCTCCGCCTCGGCGATGCTCAGGCGACACGTGCGCAGCGCGGGTCGCCAGAGGAGCAGCTGCAGGAAGCGACCGCAGAACAGCACGACCGCTTCCGCGGTGTCGTCGCTGTAGTCCTCCGGCACCTTGAGTCGCCCGAGGTAGAGCTCGCGCACCAGGTCGACGACGGCGAGGAACAGCTTGTCCTTGCTCTCGAAGTGCGCGTAGAGCGTGCGCTTCGAGGTCTCCGCGCGTGCGGCCACCAGGTCCATCGACGCCCGTTCGTAGCCCAGCTCGAGGAAGACGTCCTTGGCCGCCTTCAGGATGTGGTCCCGCAGCTCGCCGCCGCGCAATCCCATCGGAATCTCCTTGACCACAAGTAAACGGTACGGTAGAGTTTACATCTCCGGAGCCGGCACCGGAACTCCCCCTACGGGCCCGAACACCTCACACCGCGGCGCTCGCCGACGTCGAATTCCCGGCGTCCTGATCGTCGCCAGGAAAACCCCGGTGAATTTCCCGGGTTTTCGGAAACATCCGCCCCCCAGCCGTGTTGGAGACGTTCGATGAGCATCGAACAAGACATCCCCGCCGTCCCCCAGGAAGACGAGTTCCAGCGTGAGCTCGACCGTGAGCAGGCGGCGAGCGCCCGCGAGTACGAGCGCCGCTGGTGGACGCTCGGGGTGCTGTGCATCAGCCTCGTCATGATCGTGATGGCCAACGCCAGCCTCAACGTGGCGCTGCCCACCCTGGCCGACGACCTGCACGCGAGCTCGAGCTCCCTGCAGTGGATCGTCGACGCCTACAGCCTCGTGTTCGCCGGGTTGCTGCTGACCGCCGGTTCGCTGGGTGACCGCTACGGACGGCGACTCGCGCTCAACGGCGGGTTGATCGTGTTCGGCGCGGCGTCGTTGTTCGCGGTGTTGTCGAACTCGTCGACCGCGGTCATCGGCGCGCGCGCGGTGATGGGTGTCGGTGCCGCGTTCGTGATGCCGGCGACCCTCTCGATCCTGGCGCACGTGTTCCCGCCCAACGAGCGGCCACGGGCGATCGCGATCTGGGCCGGCTTCGCCGGGTTCGGCGTGGCGATGGGCGGCGTGGTCAGTGGTGCGCTGCTCGAGCACTTCTGGTGGGGGTCGATCTTCCTCATCAACGTGTTCGTGGTGGTGGTCGCGCTGGTCGCCGGCTTCTTCCTCATCCCGAAGTCGCGCGAGAAGATCCACGCGCCGCTCGACCCGCTCGGAGCGTTGCTGTCGATCGCCGGGCTGAGCGCGCTGGTGTACGGGATCATCGAGGCGCCCGACAACGGGTGGCTCTCGGGGCAGACCCTGGGCACCTTCGCGATCGCGATCGCGATTCTGAGCGCCTTCGTGTGGTGGCAGTGGAAGGCGAAGGAGCCGATGCTCGACCTGCGGTTCTTCCGCAACCCGCGCTTCACCGCCGCGACCACCGCGATCACGCTCGTGTTCTTCGCGATGTTCGGGACGTACTTCATCTTCACGCAGTACCTGCAGTTCGTGCACGGCTACGACCCGCTGTCGGCCGGTATCCGGATGGTGCCGTGGGCGTTGGCCTACATCGTCTCGGCGACGCAGTCGGCCAAGTTGGTGGAGCGCTTCGGGCAGCGGCTGGTGGTGAGCTCGGGCCTGGTGATCGGTGGTGCGGGTCTCGCGACCGTGGCCGTGACCAGCAGTCTCACTGCGAGCTACTGGTGGTTCGCGCTCGGCATCGTGATCGAGGCGCTGGGCATGGGCATCACGACCGCGCCGTCGACCGGGGCGATCATGCAGTCGCTGCCGTTGCACAAGGCGGGTGTCGGCTCGGCGGTGAACGACACCACCCGTGAGCTCGGTGGCGCCCTGGGTGTGGCGGTGCTGGGCAGTCTGGTGGCGTCGCACTTCCGGTCGTCGTTCGGCAGCGCGATCGCCGGACTCCCGGCGAAGGCGACGCACTCGCTGGCCGAGGCGTTGCAGCACGCGGCCGCGGTGGGTGGCGTGCGCGGCGGCACCATCGCCACCGCGGCGAAGGTGTCCTACGTCGACGCCTTCAACACCACGTTGTGGGTCGGGATGGGCGTGGTGCTCGTGGCGTCCGGCATCGTGGCGTGGCTGCTGCGTCCCGCGGCGACGGAGCGGATCGACGCGGAGCGAGCCGCCGAGGCCCAGGCGCAGGTGGCGGTCGAGGCGGCGTGATGCACGAGCGGCGCGAGCTCGAGTATCCCGAGCGCGACGACATCGAGCTCGTCGACGTGCTCCAGGCGCTCGGTGACCCGGTGCGGATGCAGATCGTGCGCATCCTCGACGAGGGCGACGGCGCGATCGCGTGTCACGAGATGGGGCTGCCGGTGAGCAAGTCGACCGGCAGCCACCACCTCAAGGTCCTGCGCGAGGCGGGCGTCGTGCAGGCCCAGGTCGACGGCACCCGGCG
>DATBBL010000261.1:0-3392 GCA_036271015.1 Acidimicrobiia bacterium | reverse complement strand
CGACGGCCGCCTGACCGTCGCCATCGGCGTCGGGTGGTCGCGGGCGGAGTTCGAGGCGCTCGGGAGCACCTTCACCGACCGGGGCCGCCGCACCGACGAGATCATCGCCATCCTCCGGGCCGCCTGGCGCGACCAGCCGGTGGGGTTCGCCGGCCGGCACTACGCGTTCGACCCGGTCCGGATCCTCCCGCCGCCGGCACACGGGATCCCGATCTGGATCGCGGGCGAGACCGAGCCCGCCTACCGGCGCGCGGTGACGATGGGCGACGGGTTCCACGCGGGGAGCTGGGTACTGCCCCCGGACGCGATGCGCGACGCGGTGGCGCGGGTCCGGGCCGAGCGACCGGAGCCCGAGTTCGTGTTCTCCGTCTACACCCACGACTGGGACCCGGCCAAGGTCGACCCGGCCGTCATCCGCGCCGAGTACGACGCCTACGAGACCGCCGGCGTGCAGTGCGTCGTGGCGGCGCCGGACCAGCGGGACGCGGACGCGTGGCTGGCCTCGGTGGAGGCGCTGGCGCGGGTCGTCGGCGTCGGGCCCCGCGCCTGAAGCACCGCGATACGGTGACGCCGTGGCGATCGAGCTCGACTTCGACGGCCGGGTCGTGCTCGTCACCGGCGGCACGAAAGGTGTGGGGCGGGGGATCGCACGACGCTTCGCCGACGCGGGGGCGACGGTCGCGGTCTGCTCCCGGCACGAGCCCGAGGCGCTGCCTGACGGGTGGACGTGGCTCGGTGTCGATCTCCGGGACGGCGACGCCGCGTGGGCGATGGTCGACGAGGTCGTCGGCCGGCTCGGGCACCTCGACGTGCTGGTGAACAACGCCGGCGGCTCGCCCCCGGCCGACACCACCACGGCCACGCCCCGGTTCACCGAGCGGATCGTCGCCCTCAACCTGTTCGCGGCCATTTTCTGCTCCCAACGCGCCAACCACTGGATGCAGCAGGGCGACGGCGGGTCCATCATCAACATCGGCAGCGTGAGCGGGCTCCGGGCCACGCCGCAGACCGCGGCGTACGGCGCGGCCAAGGCGGGCCTGGTCAACTTCACCCAGACCGTGGCGGTCGAGTGGGCGCCCAAGGTGCGGGTCAACCTCGTGACCGCGGGGTTCGTGCGCACCGAGCAGTCCCACCTGTTCTACGGCGACGAAGCCGGCATCGCCGAGGTGGGCAAGACGGTGCCGCTCGGGCGCATCGCCGATCCCGACGACATCGGTGATGCCTGCCTGTTCCTCGCCTCCGACCTCGCGACCTACGTCAGCGGCGCCAACCTCGCGGTCCACGGCGGCGGCGAGCCCCCGCCCTACCTCGACGTCTCCGCCCTGTGACCGCGTGCACGCGGGTGCGCGCTCGAATCTGACGCGTCGTCAGGTCGCCGATAGGCTCCCCGGCCGTGGGGATCAGCACCGAGCGTGACGCGCAGGGGATCGCGGAGGTCGTCGTCGACGTGCCGCCGGTGAACGCGCTCACGGTGGCGGGCTGGTTCGAGCTCGCCGACGCGGTGACCGCCGCGGGCAAGGATCCCGAGACCCGCGTCGTCGTCCTGCGCAGCGAGGGGAAGGGCTTCAACGCCGGCGTCGACATCAAGGAGATGCAGAACACCGAGGGCTTCGCCGCCCTCATCGGCGCCAACAAGGGCTGCTTCGCGGCGTTCGCCGCGGTGTACGACTGCCCGGTGCCGCTGATCGCGGCGGTGCAGGGCTTCTGCGTCGGTGGCGGAATCGGCCTCGCCGGCAACGCCGACATCGTGATCGCCAGCGACGACGCCTTCTTCGGCCTTCCCGAGGTCGACCGCGGCGCCCTGGGCGCGGCGACGCACCTGGCCCGGCTGGTGCCCCAGCACCGGATGCGGGCGATGGTCTACACCGGCGCCACCGCCACCGCGGCCGAGCTCCACGCCTTCGGCTCCGTCCTCCGGGTGGTGCCGCGCGACGAGCTGCGCACCGCCGCGCTGGAGGTCGCCGCCGACATCGCCGAGAAGTCGCCGACGGTCATGCGTGCGGCCAAGGAGAGCCTCAACGGCATCGACCTGTGGGACGTGAAACGCTCCTACCGGTTCGAACAGGGCTTCACCTTCGAGCTCAACCTGTCGGGCGTGTCCGACGAGCTGCGCGACGCGTTCGTCGACAAGCGCGACGCCGACACCTCCCGATAGCACCCGGAGCGCGAGTGACCGACAAGCGGATGACCGAAGAGGACGTCGTGGCGGAGCTGCGCGACGGCATGACGATCGGCATCGGGGGGTGGGGCTCGCGCCGCAAGCCGATGAGCATCGTGCGCGCCATCGCCCGCTCCGACGTGCAGGACCTCACCGTCGCCAGTTACGCGGGCCCCGACCTCGGGCTGCTGTGCGCGACCGGCAAGGTGACGAAGGCGATCTACCCGTTCTGCTCGCTCGACTCCATCGCGCTCGAGCCGCACTTCCGCAACGCCCGGCAGTCCGGTTCGGTGCAGACGCTGGAGCTCGACGAGGGCATGTTCCTCCTCGGGTTGCAGGCCGCGGCGTGGCGGGTGCCGTTCCTGCCGACGCACGTCGGCCTCGGGTCGTTCGTGGTCGACCGCCAACCCGAGATCAGAACGGTCACCTCCCCCTACGACGACGGCGAGGAGCTCGTGGCCGCGCCCGCGTTGAACCTCGACGTCGCGATCATCCACATGCACCGCGGCGACGAGCGCGGGAACGGCCAGTACCTCAACGTGGACCCCTACATGGACAACCTTGTCGCCCTGGCCGCACCGCGGTGCTTCATGAGCGTCGAGCGCGTCGTCGACACCGACGAGCTGGCGAGCAGCGGGCCGGTGCAGAGCATGCTGATCAGCCGCCTCATGACCCACGGCGTCGTCGACGCGCCGAAGGGCGCACACTTCACGGAGTGCGTCCCCGACTACGGCCGCGACGAGGCGTTCCAGAAGGAGTACGCCGCTAGCGCCAAGGAGCCCGACCTGTGGTCGGCCTGGAAGGCGAAGTATCTCGACTGCGGCGATCACGCCGAGTACCGGAAGGTGGTCGGCATATGAGCGGAGTGGCCGCGAGCCGGGCCGACGCGTGCGTGATCGGGGTCGCGGAGTGCTTCCGCGGCGACGGCGAGATCATGGCCAACCCGATCGGCACCATCCCCGCCATCGGCGGCCGCCTCGCGCGCGACGTGTTCGAACCCGACCTGGTGATGACCGACGGCGAGGCGCTCCTCGTCGCCAACGGCATCCCGCTCGGCGTCGACGACCCGGCCAAGACGGTCGAGGCGTGGAACCCGTACCGGACCATGTTCGACGTGGTGTGGTCGGGCCGCCGTCACGTGATGATGGGCGCGTCGCAGCTCGACCCCTACGGCAACCAGAACTTCGCCTTCATCGGCGACCCCGCGCACCCGAAGGTGCAGCTGCTCGGCATG
>DATBBL010000260.1:0-14200 GCA_036271015.1 Acidimicrobiia bacterium | reverse complement strand
AGGTCGACGTGCACTCCCCCGACGACAGCGTCGGTCGCCACGAGGAGACGCTCGCCGGGGGCACGCAGCACCGCCGCGTCGTCGCCAATCCAGACCTCGCCGGCGGGCGGTTGGGGGAGACGGGCGGCCAGCCGGGCAATGGCTGCAAACTCACCACGGCCGGTAACGTCCACGTGCCGAGCGTAGGAGGCACGGATGCAGGGCGTGATCAAGTCGTACGACACCGGTTCGAAGGAGGGGGTCGTCGTGCGCGACACCGACCGGTCCGAGTACGACCTTGCTCCGGACGCGCTCGTCGGCTCGATCTTTCGGATGCTGCGCCAGGGTCAGCGGGTGATCTTCGATCTGGATGTCAACCAGCAGGCCACCCGTCTGCGCCTCGGGTCGGAGGTCGACATGGGCCTCCCCACCGCACAGGTCTGAGCAACCCCCCGGCGTCGCCGGTCGACGCGGAGATGAACTCCCGGTTTCGGGCTGGGTACAGGGACGCCGGTAAGCTCTACGGCACCCCTTTTTCCCTTCGATGGCCGATTCCGCTGGGTCGTCCCGCCTCCGGGCACGGCTCCGCTTCATCTCCTGGAGGAGCTCAACGTGGCGCTCGTGCAGGTCCCCACCCGGAACGCCCGACTGCTCGCGTGGGTCGACGAGCTCGTCGAGCTCTGCCAGCCGGACTCGGTCCACTGGTTCGACGGGTCCGAGGCGGAGCACGAGCTCCTCTGCAAGCAGCTGGTCGACGCCGGCACCTTCACCGAGCTCGACCCGGCCAAGCGTCCGGGCTCCTACTGGGCCCACTCCGACCCGAGCGACGTCGCCCGGGTCGAGGACCGCACCTTCATCTGCTCGGCCCGGCAGGTCGACGCCGGTCCCACCAACAATTGGAAGGACCCGGTCGAGATGCGGGACAAGCTCGAGGAGCTGTTCCGGGGCTGCATGCGCGGTCGCACCATGTACGTGGTGCCCTTCAGCATGGGCCCGCTCGGGTCACCGCTGTCCTACATCGGCGTCGAGGTCACCGACTCGCCGTACGTCGCGGTGAGCATGCGCACGATGACTCGCGCCGGCCAGGCCGCGCTCGACGTGCTCGGTCCCGACGGTGAGTTCGTGCCCTGCGTCCACTCGGTCGGCGCGCCGATCGCACCGGGCGAGGACGACGTGCCGTGGCCCTGCAACGCGGACGAGAAGTGGATCGTGCACTTCCCCGAGACGCGCGAGATCTGGTCGTTCGGCTCCGGGTACGGCGGGAACGCGCTGCTGGGCAAGAAGTGCTTCGCGCTGCGCATCGCGTCGGTGATCGCCCGCGACGAGGGCTGGCTGGCCGAGCACATGCTGGTGCTCAAGATCACGAGCCCCGAGGGCCGCGTGAAGTACATCGCCGCCGCGTTCCCGTCGGCCTGCGGCAAGACGAACCTCGCCATGATGATCCCGACCGTCCCGGGTTGGAAGGTCGAGACCATCGGCGACGACATCGCGTGGATGAAGTTCGGCGACGAGGGTCGGCTGCACGCGATCAACCCCGAGTTCGGGTTCTTCGGTGTCGCGCCGGGCACCAACGAGAGCTCCAACCCGAACGCGCTCCACACGATGGACACCAACACCGTGTTCACCAACACCGCGCTCACCGACGACGGCGACGTGTGGTGGGAGGACCTCACCGACGAGCCGCCCGCCCACCTCACCGACTGGAAGGGCCGGTCGTGGACGCCGGAGTCCGGGACGCCGGCCGCGCACCCGAACTCCCGCTTCTGCGTGCCCGCGTCGCAGTGCCCGTCGATCGCGCCCGAGTGGGAGGACCCGAAGGGCGTCCCGATCTCGGCGTTCCTGTTCGGCGGCCGGCGGGCCACGACGGTGCCGCTGGTGTTCGAGTCACATTCGTGGCGCCACGGCGTGCTGGTCGCCGCGACCATGGGCTCGGAGAAGACGGCCGCCGCCACTGGTGGGCTCGGCGAGCTGCGCCGGGACCCGTTCGCGATGCTGCCGTTCTGTGGCTACAACATGGGCGACTACTTCGCCCACTGGCTCAGCATGGCGGAGCGCACCGACGAGGCGTCGCTCCCGGCGATCTACGGCGTGAACTGGTTCCGCAAGGGTGAGGACGGCACGTTCCTGTGGCCCGGGTTCGGTGAGAACTCGCGCGTGCTGGAGTGGATCTGCCGTCGTCTCGACGGTGACGCCTCGGGTGCCGACACCGCCATCGGTGTGGTGCCGCGTCCCGACGACCTGGTCCTCGACGGCCTCGACGTGAGCCGCGACGACGTCGCCGCCGCGCTCGCCGTCGACGAGGAGGCGTGGAAGTGCGAGCTGCCCGGCGTGCGCGAGTACTTCACCGAGTTCGGTGACCGCATGCCCCGCGAGCTCGTGGAGCAGCTCGACGCCCTGGAAGCCCGCCTGGGATGACGTTACGCTCGGATCCCGGCCCGAGCGGCCGGCCGCCGCCGGCGGCAAGAGCGGAAAGCAGGGGTCCCCATGAGCGTCACCGCGTACGTGCTGATCCAGACCGAGGTCGGGCGGGCGGAGAAGGTCGCCAAGGCAGCGCGTGACATCGCCGGCGTCGTGAACGCCGACAACGTGGCGGGACCCTACGACGTCATCGTGCGCGCCGAGTCGGACTCCCTGGACGACCTGGGCAAGCTCGTCGTGTCGGAGATCCAGAAGGTCGACGGCATCACCCGGACCTTCACCTGCCCCATCGTGAACCTGTAGCGTCGCTCGCTCACCGCGCGCCGGACGACACCGCGCGGCTCATCGTTGCCGTCCCGCGCGGGCCGCGCGGCGTTCGTGGCGTTCGAGGGCGAGGGCGATCAGGCGGTCGAGCAGCTCGGCGTAGGGCACGCCGGTCGCCTCCCAGAGGCGCGGGTACATGGAGATGGGGGTGAACCCGGGGATGGTGTTGACCTCGTTCACGAGGAAGCCGGTGCCGGTGAGGAACAGGTCGATCCGGGCCATCGCCTCGCACCGGCAGGCCGTGAACGCCCGGCACGCGAGCAGCTGCGCCTCGGCGACCTGGGCGTCGGTCAGGGGCGCCGGCACCAGGAGCTGCGCCTCGTCGGCCTCGTACTTGTCGGCGTACGAGTAGAACTCGTCGCCGGGGACGATCTCCCCCGGCACCGACACGATCGGCGGGTCGTCACCCAGCACCCCGAGCTCGATCTCACGACCGGTGATCGCCTCCTCCACCACGATCCACTCGTCGTACGACAGCGCGAGGTCACAGGCGGTGCCGAACGTCACCCGGTCGGACGCCTTCGACACCCCGACCGAGGAGCCGAGGTTCGCCGGCTTCACGAAGCACGGGTAGCCCAGGTCGGCCTCGACCGCATCCGCGAGCGCGTCGCGGTCGTGGCCGTCACGGAACACCACGGTGCGCGCGTACGGCAGCCCGGCAGCCGTGAACGCGTTCTTCATCGCCACCTTGTCCATCGCGATCGCCGAGCCGACCACGCCCGAGCCGACATAGGGCAGGTCGGCCAGCTCGAGCAGGCCCTGCACGCTGCCGTCCTCGCCGTAGGGACCGTGGAGCAGCGGCAGCACGACGTCGACGTCGAGCGCGCCGACCGCCGGCGCAACCTCGCCGTCGACCGCGAACGCGCTCGGCAACGCCTTCGGGCCGCCCTCGATCGCCACGCGAGCCGAGTCGGCCAGCAACCAGCGTCCGTCGGTGGTGATGGCCACCGGCACGACGTCGTAGCGCGCCGGGTCGAGCGCACGCGCCACCGCCACCGCGGTCACGCGGGAGACGTCGTGTTCCGCCGAGCGACCTCCGAACAGCAGGAGCACGCGCTGCTTGCGGGCCATCGCGCTCACATCACCCGGCCTGCAGCACGGCCCGGATGCCGAGCCCCATGAGGAAGAGGCCGACGAGGCCGTAGAACATCTCTCGCCGTCCTCGCATCTGCCGACGGTACTGGTACGCGATGCCGACGGTGAGGAACGCGAGGAAGCCGTAGAACATGTGGAACCGGGGCGCGACGTAGTCCTTGCTCGCGACCAGGATCGTGCCGACCAGCACCTGGAGCATCAGCGCGCCCTCGGCGATGATCGTCAGGGTCCACACGTACTTGCCCCGGGCGCTGCGCCACCGCCACGCGATCAGGGCCACGACCCCCGCGATCGCGTTGAGGACGATCGCGACGTAGCCCCAGACCTGGTGGAAGTGGAACAGGGTTGCCAAGTTGAGCGGGGCGCTAGGAAGCCGGCGCGTCCTCGTGCTGGACGACGTCGAACTGCCACAGCTCGCTGTGCGTGCTGACCGGGCCCTGTTCGCCGTGCGCCTTGTGGCCGTGCTGGAAAGCGGCGCTGCTCGTCCAGTTCTGGAAGTCCTCCTCCGACGCCCAACGGGTGTACACGAGAAACGTGTCGCGCTCGTCAGCCGGGCGGAGCAACTCGAACGCCTCGAAGCCGGGCGAGCTCGACACCTCGCCGGCACGGGCCGCGAAGCGCGCCACCAGCTCGTCGGCGCGCTCGCTCGGCACCGTGATCGCGTTGATCTTGACCACACTCATGCGTGACTCCTCGCTCCCCTGGCTCGTCGCTCGTTCGTTGCGGCGCAGGGTACCTGCGCCGCGGCCACCCGACTCGCCGGCGACGGCGCGCCGCGGCGGCTACGACGACTGGTCGCGGAGGAACCGCTCGATCTCCGAGGCGAGCTCGTCGCCGCTCGGCAGCTCCGCCTCGCTCGCCTCCCCCGCTTCGATGGCCTGGATCACCTCGACCACATCCGGACGGTCGGCCAGCCCCTCTTCGACCCGGCGCAGGTAGGCGTCCGACTGCTCGTCGAGGCCGGCGAGATCGACGGCGAGGCCACCCAGATCGCGCAGCCGTTCCAGCACCGCGCGGATCGCCGGTGGCGACGCGCCGCCGGCCAGGTAGTGCGGCACCTGCGCCCACAGGGCGAGGGTCGGGATGCCGACGTCGCCCAGCATCACCTGCACGACGCTCTGCGCACCGGTCGGGCCGGTGTAGTCCTGGCGCCACGCCCCGGCGCGGGCCACGAGCTCCTCGTCGGTGCCGGTGGCGAGGACGCTGAGCGGGCGCCGGTGCGACGCCATGCTCGGGATTCCGCCCACCGTGAACGCGGCCGCGGTGCCCAGCCGGCGGGCGAGGTCGACGATCTCACCGAGCAGCTCCCGCCACCGCAACGACGGTTCGGGGCCGGTGCACAGCACGACGTCACGCCCGAGCCGCCCCGCGCTCAACGTGATCTCCGGCCACGCGATCTGCCGGGAGACGCCGTCGACGAGGTGCACGGTCGGCCGGGTCTGTTGGAGGTCCATCAGATCAGCGAGGTCGAGGCGGGCGAACGTGCGCGCCGATTCGAGCTGCTCCTGCAGGAGGGCGACCGTCCCTCCGCCGGCGAGCCCGGCGTCGACCCAGCCGGCGAGCGCGACCACCAGCACGGGGTCTCGCAGCTGCGGCAGCGCGTCGATCTCGATCATCGGCCCAACCTTAGGGGCCGTCGCGTAGGGTCCCCGGTCGTGATCTTCGGTGTCCACGCGGGGCTGCAGTACACGTCGGCGGACGAGATCCGGGCGCTGTGGACCCGCATCGAGCAGCTCGGGTTCGAGTGGATCTCGGTGTGGGACCACTTCTACGCCGCCGACGTGACCGACCCCGAGCCGGGGTACCAGTGCCTGGAAGGGCTGACCGCCCACGCCGCGCTGGCGATGGCGACGTCGACCGTCCGGTGCGGCAGCCTGGTGTACTGCGCCGGCTACCGGCACCCGGCGGTGCTGGCGAAATCGATCGCCACCATCGACAACTTCTCGGGCGGTCGGGTCACGCTCGGGCTGGGTGCCGGGTGGCACCAGGGCGAGTTCGACGCGTACGGCATCCCGTTCCCACCCGCGCCGGTCCGGTTGCGCCAGCTCGAGGAGCAGCTGCTGTGCATCCGCGCCCTCTTCACCGAGGAGGTCGTCGACTTCGAGGGCGAGTTCTACCGACTGCGTGCGGCGCGGTGCGTCCCGAAGCCCGACCAGCAGCACCTCCCGCTGTGGGTCGGCGGTCAGGGCGAGCGGGTGACGCTGAAGCTGGTCGCCCGACACGCCGACGGCTGGAATGCACCGTTCGTCAGCGTCGACACGTTCCGCCACAAGCGCGGTGTCCTCGAAGCGCACTGCGCCGACGCTGACCGCGATCCGGCCGACATCACCAGGTCGCTCAACCTCGCGCTCGCGTGGCGCGAGGAGGACCTGCGCGCGCAGTTCGGCAACACCGCCGAGTTCATGCGGGGATCGGTGCTCACCGGCACCACGCAGGACGTCGTCGACCGGATCGGCGAGTACGCCGACGCGGGTGCCGATCAGGTCAACGTGGCGATGCGCGCGCCGTTCGACGTGGCCGGGCTCGAGCGCTTCGCGGCCGAGGTGCTGCCGCAGTTCAGGTGACCCGTCGGCCCCGGACTCAGTTGTTCGAGGGGCCGCCGAAGAAACCGCCGATCCCGCCACTTCCGGCGGCACCTCCGGTACCGCGGCCGAGGCGGCGGGGCCGGAACGCGTCGTGCAGGTCGAGGTCGGAGAACTCGCCCGGCACCCGGCCGTGGGCCGCGAAGTGGTACAGCGCGGTGCGGTAGATGCCGCTCAGCGCGGAGACGATCACCGCGGAGGCGATGATCCACGCCACGCCGACCGCGCCGAACAGGATCAGGCCGGCGGTGCCCATGGAGGCGCCGATGGCGACGAGGAGCACGCCGGGGATCATGGCGAGGAAGCCCACGACGCCGAGGCCACCCTGCCCGATGACGTTTTCGCCCCAGGTCTTCTTGAAGAGGTCCTTGGAGCGCTTGAGCGCGTCGCCCACGCCGAGGTCCTCGAGCACGAGGATCGGGACCACGAGGAACGTCACCAGGTTCCAGGCCAGGCCGACCAGCCGGGCCACGATGGTGCCGACGATCCCGAACCGCTCCTCGATGGCCTGGAGGACCATGGTGACGGTGGCCGTGACCACCGCCCACGGCAGGAGCCGGTGGAGCCGCGAGTTGGCGATGTCGAGGGCGGTGCGCACGGTGGAGTCGTTGCCCCGCAGCCGCTGGTCGGCGCCTGCCACCAGCGCGGCGAGGAAGTAGGTCTGGACGATCGCCAGCGCCAGGTAGGCGACGACGATGAGGACCCAACCGATCGGCTGCAGCGAGTCGCCGGTCGACGTGCTGTCGATGCCGGCGAGCGCGATCAGGCCACCGATGACCGCCACGACCAGCAGCGACCCGAGGGCCGACAGCACCGGGAACCAGGCGAGGGTCTTGTCGGACTTGAGGACCGCCCACGAGCGCTTGGCGATCTCCCACGAGGTCTGGAATCGGCTCATAGGCCTCCAGTATCGGT
Organism: Acidimicrobiia bacterium; assembly: GCA_036271015.1. Classification (GTDB taxonomy): domain Bacteria; phylum Actinomycetota; class Acidimicrobiia; order IMCC26256; family DASPTH01; genus DASUAS01. The sequence continues at coordinate 6,887 of DATBBL010000260.1, read as the reverse complement.
CACGCGACGGCCCGGGTGTAGTCAGAACACCGCCTCACCGTCCCCCGCGTCCGTCAGCCTGCGGACTCGTCGACGTCGCTCCACACCGGGTCCCGCCGCTCCGCGAAGGCTCGAGGGCCTTCGAGCGCATCCGGATGCTCGCGATGGGACCGGAACGCCTCCCACCCGTGCCGCATGGCTTCGGCCGGCGGAACGTCGAGTGACTCCCAGATGGCGCGCTTCGTCCTGCGCACCGCCGCCGGAGAGTTCCGCGAGATGGCCGTGGCCAGCTCGAGCGCCCGGGGAAGGAGCTCGTCGGGTTCGACCACCTCGTCGACGAGGCAGATGCGGAGCGCTTCGGCGGCGTCGAACCTTCCGGCGCGGCCCAGGAGTGCGAGGCGCAGCGAGTTGCCGAGGCCGATCCGTGGGATCAGACCGATGGGCTCGAGCGCGGCGACCTGGCCGTAGGTCACGTGGGGGTCGGTGAACGTCGCCGCAGTGGATGCCACGACGATGTCGGCATCGGCGACGAAGTGCAGTCCGCCACCGGCGCAGACTCCGTTCACCGCGACGATGGTCGGAAGCCAGACGTCGTTGCTGAGCGGCGTCATCGTGTGCAGCTCGGTGGCGTTCGGGTCGGTCTTCCGAAACTCGCCTCGTTCCCCGACGTACTTGAGATCCATGCCCACGCAGAAGCCTCGACCGTTGCCGGTGAAGACCAGGGCCCGGATCTCCCGCCGGGACTTGATCTCGACCCAGGTCTCGGCGAGGAGCGCGTGCGTCTCGGCATCGAGGGCGTTGAGGCTCTCGGGACGGTTGAGCGTGACGACGGCGACGCCATCGACGACCTCGAACTGCACCTTGGTCATGGTGCTCCCTTCCCTTGCCAGGTCGTGTATATCGCCGTCAGTCGCTCTCGACGGTGACGGCGCCGACGGCCGTCCCCGCCAACTCGGACGCCCGGCACCGATCGAACTTCCTGTTCGGTGTGAGTGGCGGTGCATCCAGCGTGGGCACTGCCGCCGGATCTTGTGCGCCTCGAGTGTCGCTCAAGACCGCAGGGTCTGGTTCCAGGGGATGTCCCGGTCGACCGAGGGCTCCCGGGGCAGCCCGAGCACCTTCTCACTCAGGATGTTCCGCTGCAGCTCCGAGCTGCCGCCGGCGATCGTCGCCGAACGAATGCGCAGGAAGCTGTACTTCGTCCCGTCGGCCCACCGATCGCCGTCCTCGTACGCCTGGGCGTTCATCCCCTCCAGATCGAAGGAGAGGTTCTGGAGCGCCTGCGCGTTGTGGCTGTTGTAGAGCTTGAGGATCGACGTCTCCTGACCAGCCGGACGTCCGGCGCGGCGTTGGGCGTCGATGCGCTGCCTCGTCCACTTGGTGATGCGGTCGCGACTGTACGCATCGGCCATGCGTTGGCGCAGCTGCGGGTCCTCGATGTGGCCGTAGTGCTTGACCAGCGCGTCGATCGAGCGCCCGACGGCCGCGCCCGGCGACGCCGAGCCCTCGCCCCCGCCGGCACCGCGCTCGAACGTCAGTAGGCGGCTGCCCTGCCTCCAACCGTCCCCGATCGGCCCGAGCCGGTTCTCGTCGGCGACGATCGCGTCGTCGAAGAACACCTCGTTGAAGAACTGCTCGCCTGTGATCTGCTTGAGCGGGCGCACGTCGATCTTCTTCGGTTGGTTCATGTCGATCACGAACATGCTGATGCCCTGGTGCTTCGGCACGTCCGGATCGGTCCTGGCGAGCAGGAGTCCCCACTGCGACCGCTCGGCGTGGCTCGACCAGACCTTCTGGCCGTTGACGTGCCACAGGTCGCCGTCGCGCACGGCACGGGTCGCGAGACCCGCGAGGTCGGAGCCGGCGCCGGGTTCGCTGAAGAGCTGAACCCAGATCTCCTTCTGCTTCAGGATCGCGGGGAGGAAGCGCTGCTTCTGCGCGTCGGTACCCCACCACAGCAACGCGCGCGAGACGTTCAGGCCGAGCGGGTTGTCGGAGCGCGGGACCTTGTACTTGCGCAGGACGTTGTTCACCACCGTCGATCGATCGGTGTCGAGACCGAGGCCGCCGTACTCGAGCGGCCAATGTGAGAAGAAGTAGCCGACGTCTCCGAGCCGTTCCCACCAGTCGGCGACGTCGAGGTCGGGCCTCGCGGCCGCGAGGGCCGGGGCGTCCTCGTCGTCGATGGCCTGCACCCAGACCGCGGGGAGGTTGTCGCGGATCCACGACTCGACCTCCGCAGCCAGTGCTTCGTCGGTCGCCGGTATCGCGGTCGTACGCATGTGTCCCCCAGGCGCGGTTGGATCGTAACTGCTCTCTCGTTTCGGGCGTTGAGATACAGGCGGTGGTCAGCGCGGGAGGCCGAGGATGCGCTGGGCCACGATGTTCTTCTGGATCTGCTCGGTCCCTCCGTAGATGCTCGCCGCCCGCGAGTAGATGTAGCGCTCACCGGCATCGCGGTCGGCTCCCGTCACACCGGACGCCTGCGCGACGTCCATCTGCAGGGATCCCAACGCCTGTTCGGCACGGATCATGAGCAGCTTGTCGACCGAGGACCCGGGTCCGGGGGGCTCGCCGATGCTCCGCTTCGACAGGCTCTCCATCAACCGGAGCCGGCACGCCTCGACGGCGACCTTCGTGGCGGCGTACTTGGTCGCGATCGACGGGTTGTCGTTCGCGTGCGCGGCGAGCCGCGCCAGCTCGGACTTCCACGTGGCGACGACGCCGATCTCCGACGGCCCCCGCTCGTAGGAGAGCACGGTGTTCGCCAGCTTCCAACCGTCGCCCTCGTCGCCGAGCCGGTTCTCCTCGAGCGCTTCGGCCTGGTCGAAGAACACCTCGCAGAACCGTTCGCCACCCCACGACTGCCGCAGCGTCCGCACCGTGATCCCAGGGGTGTCCATCGCGATCACGAAGCACGAGATCCCCTTGTGCTTGGCGATCGTGCGGTCGGTCTTCACGAGCACCATGCACCACTCCGCGAACTGCGCACCGCTGGTCCACAGCTTCTGACCGGTGATCCGGTAGCTCGAGCCGTCTCGCTGCGCGTACGTGGAGATCCCGGCCAGGTCGGACCCGGCGCCCGGTTCGCTGAAACCCTGGCACCACTGGGACTCGCCCTTCAGGAGGGGCATGAGGAACCGCTGTCGTTGGTCGTCGTTCCCGAAGAGCAGGAGCGCGCGCCCGAGCCAGCCGAGGGGCCCGACCGAGTTCGGGATGCCGGCGACGCCGAGCTCCTCGTTGATGATCGCCTCGAGCAGTGGGCTCTGCCCCCGACCACCCCATTGCTCCGGCCAGCTCAGTCCGAGCCATCCGCCCGCGTACAGGTCGCGGTGCCACGACATCCGGAAGGCCTGCTCCGCCACCGAGTCGCTGGACGCCGGTTCGGGTCCGGGATCGTTGTGCTGCAGCCACGTCCGGAACTCCGCACGGAACGCAGCTTCTTCGGGCGTGTCGTCGTAGTCCATGGGCGTCAGCTCTCCGCGATGCGCGCGTGGTGGAAGGTCTCGTCGCCCAACGTCATCCGGTCGGTCAGCGCTCGACGCTGGAACAGGTGCACGCGACTGTCCCAGGTCATGCCCATGCCCCCGTGCACCTGGATCGTCGCTTCGCACACCTTCTGGCCTGCGCCGGCGCAGTAGGCCTTGGCGATGTGCGCGGCCGCGGCCACCTCCGACACCGGTCGGTGGTCGACCGCCCAGGCGGCGTAGTTGACGAGCCCGCGCCCGCCCTCGGCATCGACGTGGGCTTCGGCGATCAGGTGCTGGACCGCCTGGAAGCTGCCGATCGGCACACCGAACTGGATCCTTCCGGCCGCGTGTTCGACGGCCAGCTTCACCGCGCCCTGCATCAGCCCGACGGTGTCGGCCGCGAGCATCACCATCGCGGCGCTCTCCCACGCGAGCAGCGACTCGTCCGACAGCGGCCCGCCGAGATCACCGAGGTCGACCACGGACGTCGGGTCGCACGTGCCGATCTGACGGGTCAGATCGAACGAGCGGGTCGGGTCTCCGACGGCCACGGCGACGAGGCGACGGTCCGACCCGATCACCAACGCGGCGGCAGCCCGGGCGGAGTCCCATGCGAAGGCGCCTTCGTCGCGACCGAGCTGCGCGATGCCTCTCAGGCCCGCGTCGAACCCGACCGCGACGCGGAGCTCGCCGGCGACGATCCGGGCGATGAGCTCGGCCGACGCGCCGGCGGCGGCGAGCAGTCGCCCGGGCAGCACCGCGCAGCCGAGGTAGGGCACGGGAGCGACCACGGTCGCGAGCGCGGTCGCGACGATCGTGGCGTCGAGCAGCGTTCCGACGCCGCCCTGGTCCTCCGCCACTCCGAGTCCGAGGAGATCGCCGTCCGCGAGCCGTCGCCAGATCTCCGCGTCGTCGAACCGCTGGAGGTCGGCGACACCGGTCGGGACGAGCTTCTCGAGCTGGCCCGCGATCGACTCTCGCAGCAGGTCCTCTTCGTCGCTGTAGAGCGCTCTCAACTCTCCCCCTCGAGTGGCTGGCCCACCATCACGTCCACGGACTCGGTGCGCAGGCGCCGATGACGGCCGGGCCGTCCCCGGCGTCACCGAGGATCGGTGGTGGTGCGAGCGAGGTCGCGGGGGCACCCGCCGGTCGCCACGGCAACCCGATGATCCGGCCTTCACCCCAGATCGGGTGCGTCATCGTGACGAAGAACTCGCGATCGAGGAGCGCGGGCTCCGTCGGAAGGTCTTCGGGGAGCACCACGAAGGCTGCCGGCACCCCGGCCTCTTGGAGCAACTTCGCGAGCTCTCGTCCGGCGTGCGTCGTCGTGAAGTCGCGGACGACCTCGTCGAGCGCGTCCTGCCGCCGTCGCCGTCCCTCTGCCGTCTGCCACCGATCGTCCGACGACACCGACGGATCCAGGAGCGCGCACAGCGCTCGCCAGTGCGCGTCGGTGAGCACGGAGATGGCGACGAACCGTCCGTCGCGGGTCGGAAACGCAGCGTTGGGAGCGAACGGCGGCTGGTGGTTCGTGCCGTCTTCCACCACATCCACGCCGCTGAGGTCGGCCGCGGCGACGAACTCGTTGAAGCGCGCGGCGACGAGCTCGGCCATCGAGAAGTCGACCGATGCACCTTCGAGACGAGCCGCGCCGATCGCCCACGCGGCGATCACGGTGGCCAGCGCGTACCCCGAGATGAGGTCGGCCCAGGCGAGATCGATCTCGACCGGATCGCCCGCCCGGGTCTTCGTGAGGTACACCATCGCGCAGGACGCGTGCAGGTTGTAGGCGTAGGTCCGGTATCCCGACCACGGGCCCTGGTGGCCGTAGCCCGACGAGCTGACGGCCAGGAGATGCGGATGGGAGGCCCGCAGGCTCGCCGCGTCGAGGCCGAACTTCCTGGCTCGGCTCGGGCCGAAGTTCTCGATCAGCACGTCGCACGACGAGAGCACGGCGTCGAGCGCGGCGCGCTCGTCGGCCAGGTCGATCGTCATGCTGCGCTTCGAGTGATTGACCAGCGCGAAGTAGGCGGCGTTGTTCTCGCCGGGCTCGTCGTTCACATACGGCCCGCGACGCCGGTACATGTCCATGCGAGCGGGGTCCTCGATCTTGACGACGTCCGCGCCCATTGCGCCCAGCAACGCGCTCGCCAAGGGTGCGGCGAGCACGTGGCCGGCCTCGGCGACCCGGAGGCCGTGAACCGACGGCGCCGACACCGGCCGGCTGGGTACGCCCGAGCTCTCGATGGTGCATGGCAGTCCGAGGGCGCGCACCGTGCGGTCGCCGACGTCGAACTCGCGGAGCGATCCACGGGACGCGAACTGCGGCGACTCCAGCAGCTCACCCGGGCTGTAGAGCGCGGTCGCCGGTACACCGTTCCGTTGCAGCATCGCCTCACACTCGGCCTTCGGATGGCCGGCCGTGAGCGCGGACACCTCGGCATCGATCTCGTCCGCGTGCTCGATCCGGTCTGCACCCGCGGGCCAGCGATCGACGAGGTCCTGCCGGTCGTAGGCATCCGCGAGGCCGCGCCACTGATGATCTTCCATCGCCGAGATGCGCACCATGCCGTCGCTTGCGGGGAAGTAGCCGGCCGGCGCGCCGTAGCGCTTCGCACCGATGGCGCCGCTGCAGTGCAGGAGCTTGCTCACGCACTGCAGCACGGGTCCGGTGGCGATGGCGGCCTCGCACGCCGAGACGTCGAGGTGCACACCCGTCTCGCCGGCGTTGCGTCGGCTGACGCCGTCACAGGCGGCGAGGGCTCCGACCTGTCCGGCCGAGAGCAGCGCCTGACAACCGGCGAGCTTGATCGGTGCCTGGGTCGCGGGCTCGCGCACGGCCGCCAGCAACCCGGCGGCAGCCGCGATGGTGATCTCGCTGCCGAAGAGATGTGCACGCGACCCGTCGATGCCGAACGCGCTGATCGTCACCCAGACCGGCGTCGGGTGGTGCGCGACGAGCTCGAGGTACTCGGAGAGGTCGGCCGGCACCAGGACCGAGCCACCGATGGTTCGGTCCACGAGGACGACGTCGAACTCGTCGATCGTCTGGCGGACCGCGGCGGCGTCGGCGTCGGCGATGAGCTTCCCGTCGTCGAGCAACGCAGACATGAGCGACGTGGACCTCGAACCTCCGGAAGTGCGGCCGGGCTGGTGCGCGCGGAGCGGGCTCTCGAGCTCGGCGAGCTTGGTCACGGTGGCGCCCAACGACGCCAGCGTCGCCGCGGCCGCGGCACCAGCGACGTTGTCGCCCAGCTCGAGCACGCGCAAGCCGGCGAGCAGTGCACGACCCGCCGTTCGCTCGGTGCCGTTCGTCATGACGTGGCGCTCCCGCTCGTCACCGCGGACCTATGACGGGTCGATCTCACCCGCCGCGAGCAGGTCGGCCGAGTGCAACCCGGCGAGACCTCCGTTGCGTCGGCCGATCGGGGTGGGGAC
>DATBBL010000259.1:0-12477 GCA_036271015.1 Acidimicrobiia bacterium | reverse complement strand
TGGTCACCTTGCGGGCCGCGATGCACGCGGCCGGCGCCGACCCCAAGGAGCTCCGCGCCGAGGGCGATCTCTCCTCCCACCAGTTCATCGTCGCCGCATTGGCCGCCTCACACCCTGATGACGCGGTGCTGTCCGAGGAGGGCAGCGACGACGCCGAGCGGTTGTCGGCGCGGCGCGTCTGGATCGTCGATCCGCTCGACGGCACGCGGGAGTTCGGCGAAGAGGGACGGACCGACTGGGCGGTCCACGTCGCGCTGACCATCGGCCACGAGATCGCGGCCGCCGCGGTCGCACTCCCGGCACGCGGCATCACCCTGAACGCGTCGCCACCGCCGATCCTCGCGCCGCCCCACGACGGCCCACCGCGCCTCGTGGTCAGTCGCACGCGTCCGCCGGCCATCGCCGAGACGCTGGCGGAGAGGCTCGGCGGCGAGCTGGTGGCGCTCGGCTCCGCCGGCGCCAAGGCGATGGCCGTCGTCCTCGGCGACGTCGACGTGTACGCGCACAGCGGCGGTCAGTACGAGTGGGACTCGGCGGCGCCGGTCGGCGTCGCGGCCGCGGCCGGGCTCCACGTGTCTCGCCTCGACGGTGCACCGCTGCGGTACAACCGCCCGGAGCCGTACCTCCCCGACCTCCTCATCTGTCGGCCGGAGCTGCGCGACGCGGTGCTCACGGTGACGCGCGAGCACTGACCGGTCACGCCGTGACGACCAGGCTGATCACCCCGATCAGCAGCAGTCCGACGCCGTACCAGCGCTCGAGCCGGGTGCCCTGCGTGCGGACCGCGACCCGCCCGCCCACATACGAGAGCGGGATCGAGGTCACGCTGAACGCGGCCACGACGGCCCAGTCGATGTGCCCGAGCAGCGCGTGCACGATCGTCCCGGGCACCGCGAGGGCGGCCGCGACCACGAGTGACGACCCGAACGCCGACTTGATCGGAGTGCGGAGCACGATGACGTACAGGGGCGCGAGCAGGAAGCCGCCGCCGTTCGCGAGCAGCCCGGACAGGACGCCGACGGTCGTGGCGACCAGCACCATGCGGGTGCGCGGTGCCGGCGGCGGCACCACGATCTCGTGCGGATCAGAGGGGTACAGCAGGAATCGGACGCCCAGCCCGGCGACGACCAGCTCGGTGGCGACCACGAGCGGCCCGCCCCCGATCCAGCGGGTGGCGTAGGCGCCGACCACCGTGGCCGGGACGCCGAACGGGATCGACCAGCGCATGATGTCCCAATCGACCAGTCGCTGGCGCCAGTAGGCGTACGCGGCGACGAGGGTGCCCGGGATCGTCCCCGGCAGCGGCGAGGCCACCGACGCGAGCGGCGCCACTCCGGCGACCGCGAGCATGGGGGTGCCGATGGCGGAGCCGCCCTTGCCGAACAGCCCGCCCAGGAACCCGACCAGCGCGCCGATCCCGGCGATGAGCACCCACTCCACCCGTCCAGTGTCCGCTTCACCGACCGATACGTCCAAGACGTAGTTCTGTTGGTTTGCATAAGCTGTACCTATGGACCTGCGACGGCTCCGGCTCTTCCTCGCAGTGGTGGACGAGGGCGGGATGACCCGGGCCGCCGACGCCGAGCACGTCTCGCAACCCTCGGTGTCGCAGGCGGTCCGCGAGCTCGAAGCGGAGCTCGGGACCTCGCTCTTCCACCGCACCGGTCGCACGCTGGTCCTCACCGCGGCGGGCGAGGCGCTGGTCGGGCCGGCCCGGCAGGCCCTGCGCGACGTCGAGACCGGCCGGGCGGCGGTCGAAGCGGTCGCCGGGCTCGACGCCGGCCACCTCGATCTCGGAGCCCTGCCCACGCTCGCCATCGATCCCCTGGCGCCGCTCGTCGGAGAGTTCCGGCGCGCCCACCCGCTCGTGACGATCGTGCTGGTGGACCCACCCGACACCGCCAGCCTCGAAGCGCTGGTCGCGACGGCCGCGTGCGAGGTCGCGCTCACCGTCGCCGCGCCGCGCCACGCCGACCTGCTGACCGTCCCACTCGGCGCCCAGGACCTGCTCGCGATCCTCCCGCCGGGGAGCAACGCCTCGCACACGATGTCGATCACCACCCTCGGGCGCTTCCCGCTGGTGGCGGCGCCGCCCGGCACCGCCACCCGCATGCAGCTGGAGGAGGCGTTCGCCGAGGCCGGGGTGGCGCCGGACATCGCGGTGGTCGCGGAGCAGCGCGAGGCGATCCTGCCGCTGGTGCTCGCGGGTGCAGGGGCGACCCTCTACCCGCGGCCGCTGGCCGAGCAGGCCGCCCGACTGGGCGCGACCGTGGTCGCGCTGCGTCCGCGGCTCAGCCGCCCGGTGCTCCTGGTCCATCGGCGCGGACCGCTGTCGCCCGCGGCCGCCGCCTTCGTGGCCCTGGCCCGCGCGTCGTCCTGAAGTGGTCGTCGCCCCTTGTCGGGAAAGCCGATCCGGAAGTACGCTTTTTGGCGTCGACTCCCCCACCAGCACCGGAGGCCGCCATGACCGTCACCGACGAGCTGCTCGCCAACAACGACTCCTACGCCGCCGGGTTCAGCAAGGGGGACCTGCCGCTGCCACCGGCGAAGCACGTCGCGGTCCTCGCGTGCATGGATGCCCGTCTCGACCCCGCCCGCGTCCTCGGGCTCGAGGAGGGCGACGCCCACGTGATCCGGAACGCCGGTGGCGTGGTGAGCGACGACGCCATCCGCTCGCTGGCGATCTCGCAGCGCCTGCTCGGCACCGAGGAGATCATCCTCATCCATCACACCGACTGCGGGATGCTGACGTTCTCCGACGACGAGGTGAAGGACCAGATCCACGCGGAGACCGGGATCCGACCGTCCTTCGCGCTGGAGTCGTTCGCCGACCTCGACGACGACATCCGCCAGTCGGTCGCACGCATCCAGGCGAGCCCGTTCGTGCCCCGCAAGGACCGCATCCGCGGCTTCGTCTACGAGGTCGAGACGGGCAAGCTGCGCGAGGTGACCTGAACGATGTGATGCGCGCCCCGCCGAACTCGTGGGGCGGGTCAGTCGGCGGGAGTGGTCGGAAGCCCCGCCGCACGCCACGCCCGGAAGCCGCCGTCGAGATCGGTGGCGTGGTGCAGCCCGAGATCCTGCAGGCTGGCGGCGGCGAGGCTGGACGAGTAACCCTCCGAGCAGACCACGATGATCTCGACGTCGTGGTCCACGGCCTCCGGGATGCGGGCATCGCTGGTCGGATCGAGCCGCCACTCGAGGTGATTGCGTTCGATGAGCAGCGCGCCGGGGATCTCCCCATCCTCGCGCCGCTGCTGCACGGGACGGGTGTCGACGAGCAACGCGCCGCGTGCCATCGCGGCCGCCGCATCGACCGCCGACACCCGCTGCAGGCGCGCCCGCGCCGCGGTCAGCAGGTCGTCCACGCGCGACGTCATCGCAGCTCGCCGCGCCCCGACCGGGTGCCGAGCGCGGGTTCCCGGTGGGTCCGTTGCAGTGGACCGGGACCGGCGGCCTCGTAGAAGTCCATGCTCACCAGCGGCGGAGAGTACACGTGGACGCTGGTGGCGACCGCGGCCGACGGGTTGACCACGCGGTGCACGTGACCGGGGCCGAACGCCCGGGCGGTGCCGGCCGCGATGCGCTGGTCGTCGTACTCGTCCGTACCGCCTGCTCGGGTCGACGTCTCGAGCAGCTCGCCCTCGACGACGTAGAACGCGCCGGCCGAGCCACCGTGGTCATGGAGGTCGACGCCCTGATGCGAGTCCCAACCGATCAACCAGGTGTCGAACTCGTCCTGCGCATCGAGTCGGAGGAACCAGCGTTCGCCAGGCGTGTGGCGTACGAGAGACCGCCAGGGACGCGGGTCGCTCGCGAGCCCGCGGACGACTCCCAGCAGTCGGGCAGGCGACAGGGCGACGGCCGGTTCGAGCGTGCGCGTCGGGATGGCTTCGGTGAGGATCACGGGTGCTCCGAGTGGTTCGGCGGCCGACGGGCGAGGGCGCCGGCGGTCTCGCCGCGGGCACGCGTGGGACCACCGGGGGGTCAGCGGTGCCGCACGCGCCGCGCGGCGGGATCGCCGGCGCCCGGGACTCAGGCGGCGCGACAGCGCTCGTCGAACGACAGGCGCGAGAGCTCGCCCCAGGGGTCGTTCATGACGGGACCGGCGGGCGACATGTCCAGCACCGTACCAGGTAAATATGACCTGTCAAGTCATATTTCGGCGAGACGGACGTCGGGGGCCAGATCGGCCACGCTCACGCCGTCGAGCAGCTCCTGGAGGCACGTGTGCACCCGGCACCACACCGACGGCAGGTTGCGCGCCGGGCCCGCGTAGACGAGCTGCTCCGGTGCGAGGTCGCGCACGGCGGCGAGCGGGCCGTCGATGGCGAGCAGGATCTCTCCCACCGTGATGTCGGTCGCCGGTCGGGCCAGGCTCGAGCCGCCACCAGGCCCGCGATGGGTGTGCACCACCCCGGCCCGCCGGAGCTCGGCGAGGATGTTCTCGAGGAAGTTCTGCGGGATCTCCTGGGCCGCCGCGATCTCCCGGGCGCTCAGGCTCGCGCCCGGCGGCATCGCAGCCAGCTCGAGCACCGCCCGCACCGCGTAGTCCGCCTTGGCCGAGATCCTCATCCGCGCTCCACGACTTCGCGCTCGACGACCCTCCGGAGGGGCGACTTGCTCTCGCCTCCCGCTAAAGCTTATCTTGTTCATCAAGTTACTGCACAACAGCCGGCGAGGCAGCGAGAGGATCCGATGCGACCCGCATCCGTGAACGACGAGTGGGGCGAGATGAACCGGGAGCACTTCGACGAGCGCTGTCGTCCCTGACGCGCCGCCCATCACCCCGCTCATCCCCTCCAGGAGGACTCTCCCCGCGATGCGAACGTTCCGCACCACCACCAAGCTGCTGGCCCTCGGCCTCGTCGCCGCATTGGCGACGCTGTTCGCGGCCACCCTGCCGGCCGGCGCGGCCAAGAAGCAGAGTGAACCGGTCACGCTCCGGCTCGGCTACTTCCCCAACGTCACCCATGCCCCGGCGCTGGTCGGCGTGCAGGGCGGCATCTTCAAGAAGGCGCTCGGCTCGAACGTCGACCTCCAGTCGAAGACCTTCAACAGTGGCACCGAAGAGCTCACCGCCATCCAGGCCGGGGCTCTCGACGCCGCGTACATCGGACCGAACCCCACCATCACCGCGTGGACGCAGCTCGACAAGGGCGTCAAGGTCGTCTCCGGCGCGGCATCGGGCGGCGCGTACTTCGTGGTGAACAAGTCGATCAACAGCGCCGCCGATCTGAAGGGCAAGACCGTCGCTTCGCCCCAGCTCGGGAACACGCAGGACGTGTCGCTCCGCAACTGGTTGAAGACGAAGGGTCTGAACACGGACACGAGCGGCGGCGGAGACGTCAAGATCGTTCCGCAGGACAACGCGACGTCGCTCACCGCGTTCCAGGCCGGCAACATCCAGGGCGCCTGGGTGCCCGAGCCCTGGGCGACTCGCCTCGTCAACGAAGGTGGCGGCAAGATCCTCGTGAACGAAGCCGACCTCTGGCCGGAAGGCAAGTACGTGACCACGCAGCTGATCGTCACGACCGACTTCCTCAAGGCCCACCCCGACGTGGTGCAGAAGCTCGTCAACGGCCAGGTGGCGGCGAACGACTACATCAAGACCAACACCGCCGACGCGGAGACCGACGTCTCGAACGGGATCAAGGCCATCACGGGCAAGGCAATCGACGGCAACCTCGTCATCGCCTCGTTCAAGAACATCGAGTTCACGAACGACCCGATCGCATCGTCGCTCGTGACCGACAACGCGACCCAGAAGAAGTTCGGGTTCCCGGCGGCGGCGAGCCTGAAGGGCCTGTACGACCTCTCGTTCCTCAACAAGGCACTGAAGGCGGCAAAGGAGCCCACCGTGTCCACACCGAAGCTGTGACCACGCACGCCCCTCAGCACGTCGTGGAGTCCTCGACCGACCCCCCGGTCGAGGACTCCACGCGTCCCGCGGTCGCCCTCGACCACGTCTCCAAGGTCTTCGGGACCCAGGGCGATTCGCTCCACGCGCTCGACAACATCTCGCTCGACGTCGCGCCGGGTGAGTTCGTGTGTCTCCTCGGCGCGTCCGGGTGCGGCAAGAGCACGCTCCTAAACATCATCGCGGGCCTGGACGCGGCGAGCGCGGGCACCGTCGACACCGGGAGCGCGCGCACGACACTGATGTTCCAGGAATCGGCGCTCTTCCCCTGGCTGACCGCACGGGGGAACGTCGAGCTTCCCCTCAAGATCCGGAAGCTCCCACGCGCCGAGCGACGCGAGAAGGCCGACAAGCTGCTCGAGCTCGTGAACCTCAGCACCTTCAGCGGCAAGATGCCCCATGAGCTGTCGGGCGGAATGCGACAGCGGGTGGCGCTGGCGCGGGCGCTGGCCCAGGAGGCGGACGTCCTCCTCATGGACGAGCCGTTCGGCGCGCTCGACGCGATGACCCGCGACGTCCTGCACGAAGAGCTCGAGCGGCTGTGGCGGGAGAACGACCTCACCGTCATCTTCGTCACGCACAACGTGCGCGAGGCCGTCCGCCTCGGCGACCGGGTCATCCTGCTGTCGAGCCGACCGGGGCGGATCGTCGAGGAGTACCCGATCAAGATCGATCGGCCGCGGCGACTGGACTCGTTCGACGTCGCCGGGCTCGCGGCCACGATCACCGACCGGCTCAAGGACGAGGTGCGCCGCCATGGCCGTTGACGAGCGCACCCTGACCGCAGGCCTCGACGCGCTCGAGGTGCCGGTCGCGCCGCGGGTGTCACGGGCCCGGCGGGTGTGGCAGAGCGCGTGGCCGAAGCTTCTGGCGATCGCCATCGCCTGGGCGATCTGGCAGTTCCTGTACTGGATCGAATGGAAGCCGCACTACGCGCTCCCGTCGCCGGACCAAGCAGTCCAGTCGATCTTCGACCATTGGGATGTCATCTCCACCGCGATCCGCAACACGCTCTCGCGCGCGGTGTACGGCTACGCGCTCGCGCTGGTCATCGGCACCACGATCGGGGCACTCGTCGCTCGCAACAAGGTGCTGCGGGCCGGCATCGGTTCCATGATCACCGGGCTCCAGACGATGCCGTCCGTCGCGTGGTTCCCGGCCGCGGTTCTGCTCTTCGGGCTCAACGACAGCGCCATCATCTTCGTGGTCGTCATGGGCGCGGCACCGTCCATCGCCAACGGGCTCATCAACGGCATCGACAACATCTCACCGGTGCTCCTTCGCGCCGGTCGCATACTCGGAGCCCGGCGGTTCACCGCCTTCCGTACCGTCATCCTGCCTGCGTCACTCCCGTCGTTCATCGGCGGCCTCAAGCAGGGCTGGGCGTTCGCCTGGCGGAGTCTTCTCGCCGGCGAGCTCATCGTGCTGATCCCCGGGAAGTTCTCGCTCGGCCAGCAACTGGACACGGCCCGGCAGTTCGCCGATGCCCCCGGGCTCTACGGCATGATGATCGTCATCTTCGTCATCGGGGTGCTGGTCGACACGTTCGTGTTCGGCTTCGCGGAGCGGAAGATCCGCAAGCGCTACGGACTGGTCGACACCGCGGCCGCCTGAACCCCGGCCGTCGGCGGTGCGCTACGCGATGAGCTGACCCTGACCCTTGAGCAACGCGCTGTTCGGGTTCTCCGGCAGCTCCGCGAGCGGCTGCGCGATCTCGGCCACCGTCGGCCCGTACTGCTCCGCGTTCGGCGCCAGCGCGTCGAGGTCGAAGTCGTAGAGCTTCGCCGCGTTCTCGGCGAGGATGCGCTTCAACTCCGCGGGGTCGGCGTCGTGGAACACCTGCCGCAGGTGCTCGGTCGTGAACGGACCGGTGCCCTCGTCGTGGGGGTAGTCACTCCCCCACATGAAGCGGTCCTGGCCCATCATCGTGCGAGCGGCCGCGTCGGCCGGCCCGGGCTGACTCGCCGCGACCCAGCAATTCTGGTGGAAGTACTCGGTGGCCGAGCGCGCCAACGCGTTCTCCTCCGTGTACTTCAGCTCGCCGATCTCACCCTTGCGCACGTTGGCGATGATGGCGTCGAGCTGCTTCAACAGCGGCGGGATCCAGGCCGCGCCCATCTCCGTCATCACGAACTTGAGGCGCGGGAACCGCTCGAACACGCCGCTCAACGTCAGGTACACGAACGGCCGCTGCGAGTAGAACGGCACCTCGCTGATCATGATCATCGGCACCGAAGCGAAACGGCCGTAGTCGGGCGAGCCGGTGCCGCCGTGCGCGTTCACCGGGATCTCGAGGTCCTCGAGCACCGCCCACAGCCGGTCGTAATCGGGGTGGTAGAGCGGCCGCACCCACTTCTGGTCGGGCGCGATGTTGGGCAGGAGAACACCGCCACGCAGGCCATGCTCCTTGATCCACTTCGCGTCCTCGATCGCGTCGTCGATGTCGTTGAGGAAGATCTGCCCGATACCGGCCCGACGCTCCGGGAAACGGGAGCAGAAGTCGACCATCCACCGGTTGTGGGCCTGGATGCCGGCGTGCCGGTGCTCGTAGTCGTCCTCCTTCGGCGGCGGAGCGAACAGCACGAAACTGGGGAAGAACGGCGGCACGGTGTTGGGGAAGATCACCTCGCCGACGACACCGTCGGCGTTCTGGTCGGCGTTGCGCCGCTCGTCATCCCAGTTGCGGACCCGCAGACTGGTGTCGCGCAGGTCCTTCCACGGGTTCTTGTACTTCTCGCGCCACGCGTCGAAGTCGGGGACGTACTTCTCATCGAGGTACTCGCGGTAGGTCTCGTGGTTCGCACCCGCGTGCGTGTCGGCCGAGATGATCGTGTAGTGGTCCGTAGTCGCCGTGGCCATGATGATCCCCCGGGCTCGTCGGAATGGCTCCTTCCTTTGTACCCCACCGCTCGCCGCCGGAGCGAAGGGGGGGCTACGCCACCGCCTCCGGCCGGGTCCCGCGCCGCGCGAACGTCGCCAAGGAGGAGGAGTACGCCACCGCGGTCAGCGCCAGGATCACCGGCGACGACTGCTCGCCGACCTCATCACTCCTCGACCGCGCGCCGATGACGCGTGGTGGCGCTGATCACGCCCGCGACGCCGAGCGCGACGAGGAACAGCCCCGGCACCCAGCCGCGATCGAGGCCGAGCCACGTCCAGCGGGTGATCGCGTACGCGAGCCCGAGTGCGACGAACGTCGCCCCGAACACGAGCGCGATCGCATCGAGCTCATGACGTTCCACTGAGCGTCTCCTTTCGATCGAGCTCCCGCATCACGTGCACGTTTCCGGCGCCCACCTCGGCGTCGAGGTACAACGTGCCACCGCCGCCCACACCGGGACGGTCGACACGGAGGCTGCTCGGGCAGCACTCCTTGCTCTGCCGCCCGAGGGCGGTGACGCTGCCCACCCCGGCGTGCCCGTGGACCACGACGCGGACGCCGTCGGGCACGGTCACGTTGAGCTGACCGATCCCGAGCTGCGCATGCACGTGCCGGCGCCCGCCGGTGAAGTCGACGCGGCGCAGGTCGAGGGAGAGGTCGCCGATCGCGAGCTGGTAGGACCGGTGCACCGCCGCGATCGTCGTCGGGCGGTAGGTCGGGCTCCCGACGCCGCCGTCGAGCGGGACGTCGACGAGGCCGAGCCCGCCGACCACCAGCACGAGCGGGATGCCCAGCGCGATGAGCCCCCGTGAGCGTCCCCACCACGCGCTCACGACCAGGGCGCCGCCGACGATGGCCAGTGCCAACGCGAGCACCACCCCGACATCGAGGTCGACCACGCCGGCGGCGTCGAGCAACCAGGCCGCGCCCACCAGGACGAGCAGCAGGCTCCACGTGACCGGGCCGAGGTACGAACGCGGTCGGGGCGCGGTCGGCGTCGGGGACGCGGCCGCGCTCGCGTGCCCGGGGTACGGCTCCGTCGGTGCCTCGGCGCCGGGCTCCGTCCCCGCCATCGGCCGCGTCGGCGGCGTCGGCGTCATGGGCCGCGTCGGTGTCGGGGCCGTGGCCGTGGCGGACGCCGGCACGGCGGGCCCACCGGGGGCCGGACCCCGCTCGTCGTGCGTGTCGCGCGTGCGCAGCCACAGCACCGCGGCACCGAGCCCGATGAGCAGCACCGGCCAGAACGCGCCGTTGCCGCGGATCGTCCATCCCAGGCGACCGCCGATCGTGAGCAGCCCGAGCGCCACGAGGCCGTAGCCGAGCAGCTGGCGTCGGTCGGCGTGGGACGCCTGCACCCCGGGCGCGGTCGGCGCCACCGGGAGCACGATCCAGCCGATCAGGTAGGCGATCACGCCCACACCACCCAGGAACGCGGCGACCACGAACCCCAGCCGGACCAGGACGACGTCGACGCCCAGGAAGTCGGCCACCCCGCCCGCCACTCCGCCCAGCAGGCGTTCGTCGGAGCGGCGCGCCAGCCGCCGCGGAGGGGGCGGCGGAGCGGCGGGCGAGGGGTCGGGCCCGGTCGGGTCGGTCGACGGATCAGGGCCGATCGGTGGTGCGTCCATGGCCGAGATCATCCGCGGCCGACGTTCCCGCCACCATCGGGGATTCCCCCGAGCGCACCCTGACCGCGGCGCCTCGCTCCCGGAGTTCCGCCCGATGCCGGTTCGGGGACCGGCGCGCGATCATCGGAGGTCCATCCGCCGTGACGCGCACGCCGGCGCGCCGGCGATCCGAGGGAGCCGGACGTGAGACACACCAGCGGTCCAACCGTGAAGAGCCATCACGCGCTGACGCGCCGATCACGCCACAAGATCGTCGCCGGTGTGGCCGGCGGGATCGGCGATCACTTCCACATCGAGGCGAACCTGGTGCGACTCGCGTTCGTGGTGCTCACACTGGCGGGGGGCGCCGGCATCGTGCTCTACGGCGCCGGGTGGCTCTTCCTCCCCACCGACGACGGCGCCAGCCGTGATGTCGCCGGCAACGACCTGTTGCAGGTGCTGGCGTTGGGCGCGGTCACGCTCGGGGTGCTCCTGCTCGCGCAGTCGCTGGGTCTCGGCTTCAGCAGCGCGTTGCTCTGGCCGATCGTGCTGGCGGCGATCGGCAGCGCGCTGATCGTCGGTCGCAGCGGTCGCCCCATCGACGAGCTCATCGGCGAGCTGATGCGGCGCGACCAGGGCGCGGTGCGGCACGACACCACGGCACCCGAGACCGCGTCGGTCCTGCGGGTCGTCGTCGGGGGCGCGCTCGTCGTCGCCGGCGTGGGCTCGTTCCTGGCGACGCAAGGCGCGTTCCGCGCCATCGGGCAGGGCCTCCTGGCGGTGGCGGTGATCCTCGGTGGTCTCGGGCTGCTGTTCGGCCCCTGGCTCTGGCGACTGTGGACGGCGCTGGTGGAGGAGCGGAGCGAGCGCATCCGTTCCGACGAGCGGGCCGAGATGGCGGCGCACCTGCACGACTCGGTGCTCCAGACCCTGGCCCTCAT
Organism: Acidimicrobiia bacterium; assembly: GCA_036271015.1. Lineage (GTDB taxonomy): Bacteria > Actinomycetota > Acidimicrobiia > IMCC26256 > DASPTH01 > DASUAS01. The sequence goes on along the minus strand of DATBBL010000259.1, from coordinate 1,128 downwards.
CCAGCGCCGGGCGGACGACCCGCGCGCGGTCGTGGGCCTGGCCCGGAGCCAGGAACGCGAGCTGCGGACCTGGCTGTTCGGCCGCGCGCCCGCGCGCGCCGACCTCGACCTCGGCGACGCCCTGGAATCGGCCGCCGCCGACGTCGAGCAACGCCAGGGCGTACCCATCGAGACCGTGCGTGTAGGCGGCGACTGCCCGCTCGACGACCGCATGCGCGCGCTGGTCGCCGCGACCCAGGAAGCCATCGTGAACGCGGCCCGCCACTCCGGCGCGCCGGTGGTCGCGGTCTACGAGGAGGTCGAGACCGACCAGGTGACCGTGTTCGTGCGCGACCGCGGGCGCGGGTTCGATCCCGCCTCGATTCCGACCGACCGCGGGGGCATCGCCGAGTCGATCACCGGTCGCATGCAACGCAACGGGGGCGTCGCGGTGATCCGCTCACGACCGGGTCAGGGCACCGAGGTGGAGCTCTCGATGAAACGGGTCCCCGCGTGACCCAGGCGCGGCTGCAGGTCTTCCTGGTCGACGACCACCACCTGTTCCGCAGCGGAGTGCGCGCCGAGCTCGGCGACGACGCCGACGTCATCGGTGAGGCGTCGGAGGTCGACGCCGCCATCGAGATGATCTGCGAACGACTGCCCGAGGTCGTGCTGGTCGACGTCCACATGCCGGACGGCGGGGGTGAAGCGGTGATCCGCGGCGTGCTCGAAGAGCGTCCACACGTCCGCTTCCTCGCGTTGTCGGTGTCCGACGCACCCGAGGACGTCATCGCCGTGATCCGGGCCGGCGCGCGCGGCTACGTCACGAAGACCATCTCCGGGCCGGAGCTCGTGGACGCCATCCGCCGGGTCGCGGCCGACGACGCGGTCTTCTCACCCCGTCTCGCCGGCTTCGTACTCGACGCGTTCTCCCACGTGCCGCTCGATGCGGTCGACCCTGAGCTCGACCAGCTGACGGCCCGCGAGCGGGAGGTCCTGCGGCTGATCGCGCGGGGCTACGCCTACAAGGAGATCGCCCGCCAGCTGAGCATCTCGGTGAGGACGGTGGAGAGCCACGTCTCGTCCGTCCTGCGCAAGCTCCAGCTCTCGAACCGCCACGAGCTCACACGCTGGGCGACGGAACGCCGG
>DATBBL010000258.1:0-2717 GCA_036271015.1 Acidimicrobiia bacterium | reverse complement strand
GGAGGACGCGCGCTACTTCGGTGGTCGGAACCGTGACACCATCACCCGCAATCGCGAGATCATCCGTGCGAAGGCGGAGGCGATGATCGGGCACACCGCGCCGGATGGCTACCTCTGGTGATCGTCGCGGTCGGTCAGCTGTACGTCGGCGAGGGCGACGTCGATACCAACGCCTGGAGGTGCCAGCGCGCGCTCGCGGATGCAGCAGTCGCAGGCGCCGAGTTGCTCGTGTTGCCGGAGTGCGCCCTCACCGGCTACCGCTTCGACGACCGCGACGCGGCCGAAGTCGCCGCGATCCGTGCGTGTGATCCTCGGATCCGCGAGCTCGACGACAACTGCGGTCACGTCGTCGCGACCACGAGCGTCGACCTCGGCCAGGCGCGCACCAAGACCACGGTCTTCGAACCGGGTGAGTTCGAGATCGACGTGTTCGCCCACCGCCGACCGGACCTCTACGGATCGCTCAGCCCCGATCAGGAGTTGTGAACCATGCGTGCTGCGACCAACGCGGTCGACGTCGAACGTGACGTCAAGATCCCGATGCCCGACGGTGCGGTGTTGCTCGCCGACGTCTGGCACCCGGTCGGCGTCGACCACGCCCCGACCATCCTCGAGCGGACGCCGTACGGGCGGATGAACCTGTCGACGTGGGACCCGAGCGGCCAGAGCCTCGCCGAGCGCGGCTACCGCTTCATCCTGCAGGCGGTACGTGGCACCGATGGTTCGGAAGGCTCGCAGAGCTTCTTCGCCGAACGCGACGACGGTCGCGCCACCGCCGACTGGATCGCGGCGCAGCCGTGGTTCGACGGGCGCCTCGGCACGTACGGCGCGAGCTACATGGGCTTCACGCAGTGGGCCCTTGCGTCCACCGACCCGCCCTCTCTCGACGCGATGGTCGTCTCGCTGTCGTCCCGGCGGTCGGGCTGGTTCGCCGGCGGCGCACTCGCGCTGGAGCTGATGATCAACTGGGACCTCAGCGCGCTGGCCTTCCTGCACCCGGAACGCGGCGGGTTCGCGCAGGACATCACCCCGGAGGGCGTCGAGCGCCAGCAGCGGATGCTGAAGACCGCCTTCGATCACCTCCCGGTCGGCGACGCGCTCGTGCACGTCGCCGGCGAGAATCACCCGCTCTTCGAGCAGCAGGTCGCGCACCCGTCGATCGACGACCCGCACTGGGCGCCGCTGCAGTTCGAGCCGATGCTCGACCGCTGGACGGTGCCGACCCTGCTCATCGACGGCTGGTTCGACTTCCCCCTCCCGGGCGTGTGCGACGACTACCGCGCGCTGCGGGCGGACGGTGCGCCGGTGGCGATGCGAATCGGCGGCGGAGGGCATCTCGATGGTGGGGGTGAGGGTGCGCTCGCCGCTTCACTCGCCTGGTTCGACCGGTATCTGTCGGGTGACGAATCGGTCGACGTCGGCGCGCCGGTCGCGGCGCACGTGCAGGGCGAGGGCGGCCAGTGGCGCGACCTCGCCGACTGGCCGCCACCCGCCTCCGTCCCCACGCGCTGGTACCTCCACGAACGCGGTCGCCTCGGCACCGGTGCGCCGATCGGCGAATCCTCGGCCGACACGTACCGGTACGACCCGGCCGATCCCACACCATCGCTCGGTGGCACCGGCCTCATGACGGGCGCGATGGTCGACAACGCGCCGCTCGAAGGTCGGGCCGACGTGCTCTGCTACACCAGCGACGCGCTCGACACGCCGATCGAGCTGCTCGGACCGGTCGAGGCGGAGCTCGTCGTCACCTCGACGCTGGATCACACAGACTTCTTCGTGCGCGTGTGCGATGTGCACCCCGACGGCCGGAGCTTCAACGTCTGCGACGGCCTCCAACGCTTCGACCCCGGCACCGTCGCCCGCCGCGGTGACGGCACGTTCGTCGCGGTGGTGCGGCTGTGGCCGATCGGGCATCGCTTCGGTGCCGGCCACCGCATCCGCGTCCAGGTCTCGAGCGGCGCGCACCCCGTCTATGGACGCAACCTCGGGACCGGCGAGCCGCCCGCCGCGGCGACGGCGATGCGCGTCGCCGACCAGGCCGTCTTCCACGATCCGGAGCACCGTTCCTGGGTCACGTTGCCCCACTTCCCGGGATGACCACGGTCACCGACGCCGCCGGGGCAATCGGCGCGGAGCTCGTCGACCTCCGCCGCCGCCTCCACCGGACACCCGAGGTCGGGCTGCATCTCCCCGAGACCCGAGCGGTGGTCTTGCAGGCGCTCGACGGGCTCGGCCTCGAGATCACGACCTACCCGGACTGCTCAGGCGTCGCGGCCATCCTCCACGGCGCCGAGCCGGGACCCGTCGTCCTGCTGCGCGCCGACATGGATGCGCTGCCGCTCACGGAGCAGACCGGCGTCGACTACGCGTTCGACGGGCCGCGCATGCATGCCTGCGGCCACGACCTCCACATGACCATGCTGGTCGGTGCGGCCCGCTTCCTCTGCGAACGCCGGTCCGGGATGCGTGGGTCGGTGGTCTTCATGTTCCAGCCCGGCGAGGAGGGCTACTTCGGCGCCCGCCGAATGATCGACGCCGGGATCCTCACCGCCGCAGGACGGGAGGCCGACGCCGCCTACGCGCTGCACGTCGCGCCGGCCCTCGTGGCCCGAGGCGTCGTCGCGACGCGGCCCGGGCCACTGCTGGCTTCCGTCGACTGCCTGCGCGTGGTCGTGCACGGCGAGTCGGGTCATGGAGCGCGTCCGCACCTGGCG
>DATBBL010000257.1:0-21511 GCA_036271015.1 Acidimicrobiia bacterium | reverse complement strand
GAAGGCGATCGCGGTAGCGTGCGACCACACCGACGACGCCCAGGTCGAGGCCGTGTTCGACCGCATCCGCGCCGAACAGGGCCGGCTCGACCTCGTGGTCAACGTCGCCTCACCCGACTTCTCGGAGATGGTCGGCGTGTCGTTCTGGGACCTCCCGTTCCGCCACATCACCGCGTGCCTGGAGATCGGTCCACGGTCCGACTACGTGACCACCGCGCTCGCGGCGCGGATGATGGTCCAGCAGCGTTCGGGCGTGATCGTCAACATCTCGTCGCACGGCGCCGAGGGCTACCTGCTCTCGGTCCCGTATGGAGTCGGCAAGGCCGCGATCGACAAGGTCACGCGTGACACCGCCTTCGAGCTGAAGCCGCACGGCGTCGCCGTGGTGTCGCTGTGGCCGGGGCTGGTCCTCACCGAGGGCCTGCTCGCGAACACGGTCGTGACCGACGACGGCCGCCGCGAGCTGCACGGTCTCGACATCAGCTTCGGGGAGACGCCGAAGTTCAACGGCCGGGCCGTCGTCGCGCTGGCGTCGGACCCCGACATCCTCGAGCGCTCGGGCGGCTCGTACTGGTCGGCGTCGCTGGCGCGGGAGTACGGCTTCACCGAGGACGACGGGCACCTCCCGCCGGAGATGGCCAACAGCATCCTCACGGCCATGGGCGACGAGATGCCCGACTACTGGCGGGGCGTCGAGCGCGCCGCGCCCTCCGAGGGAGCATGAGCGGCTGCCCGCACTTCCCGACCATCACCGAGCAGGGGCTCGATCCGGATCCGTTGCTCGACGAGCTGCGCGTGACCGAGCCGGTCGCACGGGTGCAGCTCCCGTTCGGCGAACCGTGCTGGGTCGTGACCCGCTACGAGGACGTGCGCGCCATGCTCGCCGACCCACGCTTCAGCCGAGCCGCCACCATCGGCACCGACGTCGGTCGCATGTCGGAGTTCTTCCCGATCGAGGACTCGATCCTGGGCATGGACGCCCCGGCGCACACTCGCATCCGGCGGCTCGTGAGCGCGACGTTCACGGCGCGGCGGATGCAGGCACTCCGCGGTCGCGCGCAGGAGATCGTCGACGATCTGCTCACCGCGATGGCGTCGATGCCCCAGCCGGTGGACTTCGTCAGCGCAGTGGCGTTGCCGCTCCCCATCACCATGATCTGCGAGCTGCTCGGCGTCCCGTTCGAGGACCGGAGGCAGTTCAACGGCTGGGCCGACGTGTTCATGACCTCGAGCGGCTTCACGGTGGAGGAGCTGCTCGACGCCCACGGACAGCTCACCGGCTACCTCGCCGGGTTGATCGCGAGCCGGCGGGTGCACCCGACCGACGACATCCTCGGCGCACTGGTCGCCGCCCGCGACGGCGACGACACCGTCATCACCGAGGGTGAGCTGGTGTCGCTCGCCATGGCGATCCTGGTCGCGGGGTACGAGACGACCGCGAACCAACTCGGCAAGTTCGTGCTGTGCCTGCTCGAGCACCCGGACCAGGTCGAGCTCCTGCGGTCCCGCCCCGAGCTGGTTCCGAACGCGGTCGAGGAGCTCATGCGGCTGATCCCCCTCAGCGCGGGGGCCCAGATCGCATACCTCGCCACCGAGGACGTGGAGATCGGCGGCGTGCCGATCCGGGCCGGTGAGGGCGTCATGGCGTCGACCGCTTCGGCGAACCGCGACGAGACGGTGTTTCCGCACGCCGATCAGCTCGACGTGGAGCGTCCGGACATCTTCCAGCTCGGCTTCGGGCACGGCGCGCACTTCTGCCTCGGCGCCCACCTCGCCCGGGTCGAGCTCCAGGTGGCGATCGAGTCACTGCTCATCCGCTTTCCCGATCTCCGGCTGGCCGTTCCCGCCGCGGACGTCCGCTGGAAGGACGGGTCCGCGGTGTGGGGACTCGACGCCCTTCCGCTCCGCTTCTGAGCGGCAACGGCAGGAGGAACGATGCGAGGACTCGATGGCAAGGTCGCGGTCGTGGCCGGCGGCGGCTCCGGGATCGGGGCCGCGACCGCGACCCGGCTCGCCGAGGAGGGCACGTCGGTGGTCGTCGGCGATCTCGTGGGCGACAACGCCGAATCGGTGGCCGCGGGGATCCGCTCGGATGGCGGCCGAGCCGTTGCAACCCAGTTCGACATCGCGATCGACGAAAGCGTGCGCGCGCTGACCGAGCTGGCGGTGGCCGAGTTCGGTGGCCTCGACCTCATGCACGCGAACGCCGCCGATCTCTCCGAGTCGGTGATCATGCAGGACTCCGACGCGGTCGCGGTCGACCTCGGCGTCTTCGACCGCACCATCGAGGTCAACCTCCGCGGCCACCTGCTGTGCACGCGTCACGCGATCCCGCTGATGCTCGAGCGCGGTGGCGGAGCCATCGTCTACACGAGCTCGGCCTCCGGCCACGTGGGCGAACCGCAACGACCGTCCTACGGCATCTCCAAGAGCGGCATCAACGCGCTCATGCGGCACGTGTCGTCGCGCTGGGGCCGCGAGGGCATCCGAGCGAACTGCGTCGCGCCCGGCATGGTGTTGACCAAGACCATCCGCGACAACTCGGACCAGGAGTTCCGAGACTTCGCGCTGAGCCTCGGGCGCTCGGCGCGCCTCGGAGAACCCGAGGACATCGCGGCGGCGGTGGCCTTCCTCATGTCCGACGACGCCAGCTGGATCACCGCCCAGGTGATCAGCGTGGACGGTGGGTCGACCGCTCGTCCCTGAGCGGCTCAGGCGCCGCCGAAGCCGGTCGTCGGATGGCGCTTCTCCTGCTTCGCGGCCCGCTTCTCCTTGATCGTCTTCGCGGGCTTCTTGGCGTTGTTCTTCTTCGGCGACTTGTCACCCATGGCGTAGTGCTCCCTCGGATGGGAGATCGACGCGAAGCTCGCGTCCAGGGCAACACTACGACCGATCAGAGGCGGTCGAGCTTCGTCGCGTCGCCGCCGAGGATCTTGGCCGGTGTCACTCGTTGCGGGGGAAGCCCAAGTTGATGCCACCGTGACTCGGATCGAGCCAGCGGCTGGTGACGACCTTGTTGCGAGTGAAGAAGCGCACGCCTTCGGCACCGTGTGCGTGGGTGTCGCCGAACAGCGACTGCTTCCAACCCCCGAAGCTGTAGAACGCGACCGGCACCGGGATCGGGACGTTGACACCGACCATGCCGACCTCGACGTCGCGGTGGAAGCGCCGCGCCGCGCCGCCGTCGTTGGTGAAGATGGCCGCACCGTTGCCGTAGGGATTCCCGTTCACCAGGGTCAGCGCGGCGTCGTACGAGTCGGCGCGCAGCACCGACAGGACCGGACCGAAGATCTCGTCGGTGTAGATGCTCATGTCGGTGGTCACGTGATCGAAGAGCGTCGGGCCCAGCCAGAAGCCGTCGGCGTCACCGTCGACGGCGTGCGCCCGCCCGTCGACCACGAGCGTCGCCCCCTCGGCGACGCCGGCATCGAGGTAGCCGGCCACCTTGTCGCGGTGGGCGCGTGTGATCAGCGGGCCGAAGTCGGCTGCGCCCCGCCCGTCGCCGATGGTCAGCTGCTCCACGCGCGCCGCGATGCGTGCGGTGAGGTCGTCGGCCACGTCACCGACCGCGACGACTGCGGAGATCGCCATGCAGCGCTCGCCGGCCGAGCCGAACCCGGCGTTCACCGCGGCGTCGGCTGCGAGGTCGAGGTCGGCATCGGGGAGCACCACCATGTGGTTCTTGGCGCCACCGAGCGCCTGCACCCGCTTGGCGTTGCCGGTCGCGGTCTCGTAGACGTACCGGGCGATCGGCGTGGATCCGACGAAGGACACCGCCTTCACGTCGGGATGCTCGAGCAGTCGGTCGACCGCGACCTTGTCGCCGTGCACGACGTTGAACACGCCCGCGGGCAACCCCGCTTCCGACCAGAGCGACGCCAGCCAGTTGGCGGCCGACGGATCCTTCTCGCTCGGCTTGAGGACCACCGTGTTCCCGGTGGCGATGGCCACCGGGAAGAACCAACACGGCACCATCGCCGGGAAGTTGAACGGGCTGATCACCGCGACCACGCCGAGCGGCTGGCGGACGGAGAACACGTCGACGTTCGACGACACCGCGTCGGAGAACTCGCCCTTCAGGACCTGCGAGATCCCGCACGCGAACTCGACCACCTCTTGGCCGCGCGCGACCTCACCACGCGCGTCGCTCAGGACCTTGCCGTGCTCCGACGTGATGATCGCCGCGAGCTCGTCGGCGCGGGCGTCGAGCAACTGGCGGAAGCGGAAGAGCACCCGGGTGCGCTCGGCGAGTGACGTGGCCCGCCACGTCGCGAACGCGGCATGCGCGGCGGCCACCGCGTCGTCGACGTCCTCGGCCGCGGCGAAGGCGACCTGGCGGGCGACGCGGCCGGTGGCCGGGTCGTACACGTCGCCCACCCGAGCGCCGCCTCCCTCCACCGTCCGTCCGCCGATCCAGTGGCCCACGAGGGGCAGTGCGTCGTCGCTCACACCGCGAGTGTGCCACCTGGAGTTGCACCGAGAACAATTCCCATTCCGAGGCCCCGCACCGTCGGTTTGCGCCGGGCCTCGCCGGCTGCGACCTTGGGGCCGGAGGTCGACCATGGATCGTTCGAATCACGCCGATCGCTACGTGCTCGTGACGTCCGACGCGCACGCAGGCGCGGCGATGGCCGACTACAAGCCGTACCTCGACGCGCGCTGGCACGAGGAGTTCGACTCCTGGCTGGCCGGCGTGGTCATGCCGTGGGTCGACGTGCACGACACCTCGAACTGGGACAGCGACGTTCGCCTCGCCCAGATGGACGCCGACGGCGTGAGTGGCGAGATCATCTTCCCGAACACGCTGCCGCCGTTCTTCGACATCCTCGCCCACCTGAGCGGCGTGCCGCGCGACCGGGCCACCTTCGAACGCAAGTGGGCCGGTCTGCAGGCCCACAACCGCTGGCTGGTCGACTTCTGCCGGGAGGCGCCGGTGCGACGGCGCGGCATCGTGCAACTGCTCCCGAACGACGTCGACACCGCCGTGTCCGAGGTGCGGTGGGCGGCCGACACCGGCAACGTGGCCGGCGTCATGCTCCCGGCCGTGCCCGCCAACCACGAGGTCGCGCCGTACTTCGACCGTCGCTACGACCCGCTCTGGGACGCGTGTGCGGAGCGCGCGTTGCCCGTCCACCAGCACCAGGGCACCGGCGCGCCCGACGTCGGCCCCGACCCGGTCGCGTTCACGATCTTCTTCACCGAGCTCGAGCTCTGGACCAAGCGGACGCTGCACCACCTGATCGTCGGCGGGGTGTTCGAACGCCATCCCGAGCTGCAGGTGGTGTGGACGGAGATGTGGGGCCTGCGCTGGGTGGTCGAGGAGCTCGCGCAGATGACGTTGCGGTTGCGGAACGTGCAGTCGCGGTTCGCGGGCGGACCCCGATCGCTCAACTACAGCCAGACGTTCGGTTCACCCGTCGTCGACGGGCTCTCCTTGACGCCGCTCGAGTACTTCCGGCGAAATTGCTCCATCGGGGCGAGCATGCTCCCGCGGCACGACGTGAGGTACTGCGCGGTGCTCGGGACCGATCGGATCATGTGGGGCACGGATGCGCCGCACCCGGAGGGGTCGGCGCCGCACACCACCGAGGCGCTGCGCCTCACGCTGTTCGACGTACCCGAGCCCGACCTGCGGGCGATGCTCGGCGAGACCGCGGCGCGGCGCTACGGCTTCGACCTCGCCGCGCTCGCCCCGATCGCAGCCGAAGTCGGACCGACACCGGTGGAGATCGCGCAGCCGCTGACCGACCTCCCACAGCTCCCCGGGGTGGCCTTCGCCACCGAGGACCCGCTCGAGGCCCTGCTGGCCTGACCCCTCGGGCGCGACGACGGCCGCGGCCCGAGCGCGGCGTGGCGTCCCGGCGGTAGCGTGCGCGCACTGGACGACGCGGAGAAGGACGGTCGCGATGCTGACGTTCGACAAGCTCTACCTCGATGGCGCGTGGGTCGAGCCGGCCGGCAACGAGACGCTCGAGGTGATCGACTCGACCACCGAGGAGGTGTTCGCCACCATCCCGGCCGGCACGCCGGCCGACATCGACCGGGCGGTGGCCGCAGCCAAGGCGGCGTTCCCCGGTTGGGCCGAGACGTCAGCGCCTGAACGCGGCAAGCTCCTGCTGCGGGTCGCCGAGGAGCTCGAGGCCCGGCGCGACGAGATCGCCGACGTCATGACCCACGAGGTCGGCATGCCCAAGCCCCTCTCCGCGGCCATCCAGGTGGGGACGGGCATCTCGGCGTTCCGGAACGCCTCCGAGGTGGCGTCGACGTTCGCGTTCGAGGACGACTCCGAGGGCCTCATCGTGCGGGAGCCGATCGGTGTGGTCGGCTGCATCACGCCGTGGAACTATCCGCTCAACCAGATCGGGGCCAAGGTCGCGTACGCGCTCGCCGCCGGCTGCACCGTCGTGCTCAAGCCGTCGGAGGTCGCGCCGGTCAACGCGTTCCTGCTCGCCCAGATCTTCGACGACCTCGGGTTCCCGCCCGGCGTGTTCAACCTGGTCACGGGCACCGGCCCGGTGGTGGGTGAGGTGCTCGCCGCCCACCCCGACGTCGACATGATCTCGTTCACCGGCTCGACGCGCGCCGGACGGCGCGTGTCGGAGCTGGCCGCACCCACGATCAAGAAGGTGGCGTTGGAGCTCGGGGGCAAGTCGCCCAACGTGCTGCTCGACGACGCCGACTTCGAGTCGATGGTGCCGGCCGGGGTGGGCGCGGCGTACATGAACTCGGGGCAGACGTGCAGCGCGCTGACCCGCATGATCGTCCCCCGCTCCCGCCTGGCCGAGGCCGAGGAGCTCGCACGCCGGGCCGCCGAGGGCTACGTGGTCGGCGACCCGTTCGCCGAGGGCACCACCCTGGGCCCGCTCGTCTCGGCGGTGCAGCGGGAGCGGGTCCGCGGCTACATCGAGAAGGGGCTCGAGGAGGGCGCCACGCTCGTGACCGGTGGCGCGGAGACCCCCGACGGGCTCGACGCCGGCTTCTTCGTGAAGCCCACCGTGTTCTCGAACGTCACCACTGACATGACCATCGCGCAGGAGGAGATCTTCGGCCCGGTGCTCGTGCTCATGCCGTACGACACCGACGAGGAAGCGGTCGAGATCGCCAACGACACGGTGTACGGGCTCGCGGGCGCAGTCGCCGGCAGCGACGAGCGCGCGCGGGCCGTCGCCCGCAAGATCCGCGCCGGGCAGGTGCGCGTGAACGCCGGGAGCTACTTCGCGGCGGCGCCGTTCGGCGGGTACAAGCAGTCGGGACTCGGGCGCGAGCACGGCGCCCACGGGCTCGAGGAGTTCCTCGAGGTGAAGGCGCTCTTCGTCTGATGGACGGCGCCGCGAGCAAGGCCCTGGTGCAGGAGTGGTTCTCCAAGGGGATCACGTCGCCGGCCGGCCGGGCGATGGTCGCCGACGACTTCCGCTGGATCGGGCCGCAATCGATGGCCGAGCTCTTCGGCGGCGACGAGGCCGTGTTGCGCGGTCCGGAGGGACTGGCCGACCTGCCGCACCTCGACAAGGCGCTCTACCGCGAGTACCAGGAGAACGCGGGCACGATGAACGTGCACTTCCTGATCGCCGAAGGCGACATCGTGGTGATGGAGTTCGACGCCGGGTACACGACCTTCGAGGGTGAGTCGTACCACAACCAGTACTGCCTGGTCATCCGCGTCGAAGGTGATCGCATCGCCGAGGTGCGGGAGCACGCCGACACGCACTACTCGTACGAGGTGTGCCTCGGGACGCCGGAGAAGCGCGCCGGCGTGCACGAGCGATTGGCCACCTTGCGCGCCGGTGGCCGCGTCTGAATCAGCGGGGTCAGACCGCGCGGGCGGTGACGACCGGCGGTGCGGCCCGTTCGTGGCGTGGCAGCAGGAGCAGGTTCAGCACCGCCGCGATGACGAGGCCGCCCGCGGCACCGGCCAGCACGTCGAGCGGGTTGTGCGCGCCGAGGTAGATGCGCGAGAACGCCACCGCGACGGCACCGGCGTAGGCGACGATCCGCCATCCTCGCGACAGGTAGGGCGCCACGATCCCCGCCAACGCGAAGGCCACGATCGCATGACCGGAAGGGAAGCTCGGCCCGTGCGTGGGCACGTGCCGGAGCATCGCGTCGGGCTCGGTCGTCCCGGGTCGGCCCCGGTACACGATCTCCTTGAGCACGACCTTCTCGAGCACCAGCTTCAGCGGGTACACGAGCAACGCGGCGACGGCGAGGCGCCACTTGCGCAACACGGCCGCGATCGCCGCGACCACGAACGGCACGAATGCGACGCCCGCGTACTGGACGCCGACCATCGGGGACTCGAGCGCGTCGGGGAGCTCGTTGACCGCTCGGAACACCGCACGTTCGGACGGCGACACGTCACCGTCGCTCACGAGCAGGACGCAGGCGACGACGACCCCGAGGGAGATGAGCCCGGTCGTGGTCCAGGTGCGGAGATTGGTCCGCGTGGCGGCATCGATCACGGGCGCTCCTCGGAGGCGTGGCGGCCCGCTTCGGTAGCGTCACCGTCGATGGCTGGGACGATCGGGCGGCGCGCGGTCGAGCGGGGCGAGATCGCCGCCGCGGTCGGCGGGGCGGTCCTGCTCACCGCCAGCTGGGCGGTCGTCGTCACCCGCGACGACGTGCCCACGGCCGAGGTCCGCGCCTTCGTGGCCGCGAACGGCCTCCCGGGCGCGCTCTGGCCGGTGGTCTGGGCGCCGGTGCAGGCGGGCAGCCTGGTGGGGTCGCTGCTGATCGTCGCCGCGACCGCGACCGTCACCCGGCGCAAGCGGCTGACGGCCGCGACGCTGCTGGCCGGGCAGGGCGCGTACTTCGGCGCGAAGGGAGTGAAGCACCTCGCGGCGCGGGCCCGCCCGCGGGAATTGCTCCCGGTGGTCGAGGTGCGGGAGCGGGCGACCGGACTCGGGTACGTGTCCGGGCACTCCGCGGTCGCGTTCGCGCTCGCCACCGTGCTCGCGTCCGAGCTCCGCGGTGAGTGGCGCATCGTGCCGTTCGCGATCGCCGGCGTGGTCGGTTTCGGGCGCGTGTACGCGGGGGTGCACCTGCCGCTCGACGTCGTCGGCGGCGTCGGCCTCGGTCTGCTCGCCGGGATCGCCGCCCGCGGGACGCTCGGTCTCGGTGGTCCCGGCGCGCGCACCACTAGATGAAGTCCCGACGCTCGAGGTAGTGGAAGCAGAGCCAGCCCGGGAGCACCGGCAGCCAGTAGGTCAGCAACCGGTAGCTGAGCACCGCCGCCACCGCGATCGACGGCTCCATGCCGACGCCGGTCAACCCGGCCACCAGCGCCGCTTCCATCGCACCGAGCCCGCCGGGGGTGGGCGCGGCCGCGGCGATGACCGAGGCCCCGAGGTACACCGCGCCCACTTGCGCGAAGGTCACACCTCCGTCGAACGCGGCGACCGCCGCGGCCAGCGCGCAGATGTAGGCGATCGAGATCGCGAACGAGCCCCCGACCAGGGCGACGATCTTCGCCGGTGAGTGCGCCAGCACCACCACGCTGTGGACCGACTGCTTGAGGAAGGTCAGCACGCGGGTGCGGAGCATGCGCCGGCCCCACCGGGTGAGCGCCACCAGGCCGACCACCGCGAGCACCACCGCGATGGCGACGAGCAGCTTGCTGCTCGACGGGATTTGGAAGCTGTTGCTGTCGCCGTGGCCCGCCCAGGCGACGAACATCACGAACAGCACCAGGTGCGCCAGGCCGCCGGCGGCGACGTTGAGGCCGATCCCGGTGACCGCCTCCGCCGGCGCCACGCCCGCCTTCTGCAGGAAGCGCAGGTTGAGCGCCATCCCACCCACGTTCGCGGGGGTGACGCGGTTGACGAACGAGGACGCGAGCTGGGCCGCCAGGTTGGGACCGAACGGCAGGTGTTCGGGGACGCCGCCGGACAGTCCGATGGCCGCGCCCACGTACGTGCCAACCGACATCACGAGGCACACTCCCAGCCACCAGAAGTCGGCAGAGCCGAGCGCGTCGACGCTGTCGCCGACGTCGGCGAGCTGCGGCAGGAGCACGTAGAACGCGGCCGTGAGCGCGGCGATGGTGACGAGCGTCCGCGCCCGCACCCGCACCAGCTGCTCGAGCGGCGCCGGGGTCTCGCCGGTCGCGCCTGCGATGCCGACCCGCAGGTCGCGCAGCAACGTCTTGTCCGCCTGCTTGCGAGTCGCGGCCGAGAGCGCGAGCGGTTGCAGGTACGGCGCCGCGGTCGCGAGCTCGTGCGGCCCGAGGGTCCGGACCCCCGAGGCCAGCGCGCGCTCCACCCCGACGAGGGTCGCGAGCGACACGAGCAGCTCGGCGCGGTCGATCGCCTGTGTCCTCGGCTCGGCCGACTCGGTGCCGAACCCGAGGTCGATGATCACCGGACTGGCGCCGGAGACGAGGATGTTGGCGGCTCGGAGCGACCGGTGCGCCAACCGCGCCGCGTGGAGTCCCTGGACGTGACGCCACACCGCGTCGAGCAGGGCGTCGTCGATCGCCTCGGGCTCGAGCGCGTCCAGCGGCGTGCCGTCGACGTACTCCACCGCCAGCGCCATCGAGCCGTCGGGCAACGCGGTGAGCACCTCCAGCCGGGGACAGGTCACGTCCGCTCGCTGCGCGATCAGCAGGAGCAGCGCCTCGTGCTCGACGTCCTGCCCGAGGCTCAGGGCCGGCCGGTCGTCGTTCGGACCTCGCAGCAGCAGCGTGCGGTAGCTCCGGTAGAGGAGGTCGGCGTCGCGGCTGTCGCGTGCGTAGACCTTCACGAACGCGCGCCCACCGTCGTCGAGCGTCGCGGTGTAGAGCTGCGCCCGGCCGCCATCGGCGCGCTCCAACGCCAACCGGTCGACCGCCAACCCCGCGTCGCGCAGCGCGACGACCACGACGGCTGGCGCGGGGCGGCGGTTCGGTGCACCGACCGCGATCAGGACCGCGGCGCCGGCCATCACCCCGGTCGCGAGCGCCAGGAGCAGCTCCGGGACGCCCACCGTCCCGGCGACGGCGAGCACCGCGACGACGCCGAGGAACGTGAACGCCGCGCACCGCCGCCACGACCGCGAGAGCCAGGGGGCCCCGGCGATCGCGACCGCGGCCGCACCGGCGACGTAGGTCAAGGACGGGAAGTCGGCCGATGCGATCCAGGTGTCGCCGGTCACCGCGTCGGGGACATGGCCACCGATGTCGAACGCCAGGTCCAGGAGCGCGAACAATGCTCCGCCGATGGCCGCGGCGAGCGTGACCACTCCCAGCCGGCGCCACCGCCGCCGGTACACGAGCGCGGCCACGATGAGCACCGGCACGACCAGCGCGACGAGCTGCGCGGCCGCGAGCAGGAGCTCGCGCATCTCGTCCGGTACCGCGGACGCGGCGCGACTGAGGTCGGAGCTCACCCCGGCGCTGGTGCGGGTGGCGAGCTCCACGAACAGCACGAGCAGCGCCACCGCCACCGCCGCGAGCGTGAACCGCACGACGTCGCCGGGGTGCCGGAAGTAGCGCTCACCCGGGGCCCGGGTGTCGTGACCGACGACACCGGCCGAGGTCGAGGCGCTGGAGCGGTCGAGGCTGGCGACGTGCTTCATGTCGTCCCGTCCCGGGTGACGGCTGCGACGACGCGCAGCAGGAGGACCGTGCCGACGAACAGCCCGAAGTAGCCGAAGACCTCGAACAGCCCGGCGTCGCCGCCGACGGCCGGCCCGGGGTCGGCGGCCACGAGCAGGACGGCGGCGACGACCAGGAAGGCGGTACCGGTGGCCACGAGCAATGCCCGGTTGACCAGAGTTCGCAGGATGCGGCGCGGGTCCTCGTCGACGATGCTGCGCACGCGGAGCTCACCGCGACTGGTGAGCGTGAGGATGCGGTCGATCCGGTCGGGCAACCGCCGGAGATGCGGGAGCGCGGCCAGCATCTCGTCGCGCAGCATCTCGTCGCGGTCGATCGGCGCGGGCGCGGTGGCGGAGGTCATCGACTCCGTCGCCGCGGTCACGAGCGACATCTCGGGCGCGAGGACCCGGAGGGTGCCGTCGAGGGTGACCAACGCGCGCGACAAGACGACGAGATCGGTCGGCAGGCGGATGCCGAAGCGCGCCAGCGTGGCGACCAGATCCTGCAGCACCGAGGGGTCCACCGCCCCGGTGACGCGCACGTGGTCCGCCAGCAGCCGGGCGAGAGCGCGTTCGAGCTCCTCGGGCCGGTCGGCGTTGTGCACCTCGGCCACCCGCTCGATGCCGTCCCGCAGGAGGCTCACGTCACGCCGCATCAGCGCGGCGAGGATGTCGACGACGGCCGCCTGCTGGATGGGATCGAGCCGGCCGACCGCGCCGAAGTCGATCAAGCCGAGCCTGCCGTCGCGGAAGGCGAAGATGTTCCCGGGGTGTGGATCGGCGTGGAAGAGCCCGACGCGGAGCACCTGGTCGAGGGTCGACCGGAGCAGCTCCTCGGCCAGGACCGTGCGGTCGATGCCGGCGGCGTCGAGCTCACGGATCTCGGCGACGGTGAACCCGTCGAAGCGCTCCTGGACGAGGAGCCGTCGCGTGCAGTACTCGCCGTAGAGGCGCGGTACCCGTACGCCATCGGTGCCGATCAGCAGGGCCATCTCGCGCATCACGTCGCCTTCGAGCCGGAAGTCGAGCTCGGACCGGAGGCTGGTCGCGAACTGCGCGAGCATCTCGCCCGATCGGAGCCCCTGTCCGAACGACGTGCGCCGCTGGGCCACGTTCGCCAGCAGCGCGAGCGCGGCGAGATCCCGCTCGATGACGTCGGCGATGCCGGGGCGTTGGATCTTCACCACCACCGCCTCGCCGGTGCGCAGACGGGCCCGATAGGTCTGCCCGATCGAGGCGGCGGCGAGCGGCTCCCAGTCGAACTCGGCGAACACCTCGTCGACCGGACCACCGAGCTCCGCCTCGAGCGCGGGCCGGATCACCTCGACCGGTTCCGGTGCCACCCGGTTCTGCAGCGTGGCGAGCTCGTCGGACACGTCGGGCGGGATGAGGTCGACGCGCGTGGCCGCGATCTGCCCGAGCTTCACGTAGACGCCGCCGGCCTCCTCCAACACGCGTCGGAGCCGGACCCCGACCGCCTCCTCCGAACGTTCCGCCCGTCCGGCGGCGGACAGGAACGGCCCGAAGCCCTCGCGGCGGGCCAGGTGCACCAGCTCCCGGTAGCGGCGGAGCACCGCGACGCGGGTCTTGACCGCCCGGAGCGGACGCGGCGCGACGACGAGACCCGCCCGCTCGCCGATCGCGAGCGAGCCCGGCCGGGCGAGGAGGTCGAGGGCGACCGCGACCGCCATCGTCGCCGGGATGCCGATGGCGATCGCCCGGAGGAGGAACCCGTCGGCCCCCCAGTCCCAGTCGTCGAGGGCCGCCGCGAGGAGCACGGCGATGGTCCAGCCGATGCCACCGGCGATCAGCGCGGTGCCCCAGCCCCGGCGGATGCCGAGCAGGCGGAGCGACAGCGCGGTCGCCACGATCGCGACGACGAGCACGACGAGCACGCGCACCAGGACGCCGACGACGGAGACCGCCACGATCATCGCGATCCTCCGGTGCACGGTGCGCCGGCACCGCACAACGAGAGATGGTCGGACCGTCTGACTTCGGCGACGAGAGCGCGGCGCGGTTGGAACGCGAGCGCGCTGTCGGCGTCGGCCAGGAGCGAACCGGTCTCGACGCCGTGCAGGTCGAAGTCGTAGACGACGCAGCCGCCCCGGAAGCGGTAGGTCCGGGTGCTGCGCAAGTGCGGTGGGAGCGAACGGACCCGCTCGTACCGCCGGACACCGATCTCGTCGCTGGGCACCTCGGTCGCCCCGTGCACCGTGCAGCGGTCGGGCGGCAGGAGCGTCGCCTGGACCGCCCGGTCGCCGCCGACGTCGGAATCGAGCCAGAACCGCGCCCGCTCGTCGTCGATCTGGATGCCACCCAGCTTCCATCCGGCCGGCACCGAGGCGATGCACGGAACGAACTCGGCCGACGGCACCGACTGGGCGCTCAGGATCATCAGGCTGCCGGTGCCGCACGTCGGGTTGCCGTCGACGCCGAGGTCGTGGGCCGGGGTGAGCAGGCCCGCGGTCGCCTGCACGCCGAACACGACCACCACGACGACCAGCACCGCGAGGCCGATGCGCAGCGGGCTCCACCGTTGGAGGGAGATCCGACGTTGCGGTGGCGCCAGCGCCCGGAAGCGGGCGAGCAGGTCGCGGCCGTCCTGCTTCATGACCGTGCGCAGCTGCGTCGGGCTCGCCACGCCGCGCGCGGCGGCGAAGGCCTCGCCGATCTCGTCCGGGGCGAAGAACCGCAGGGCTCGCTCGTAGACGCGGTCGGCGTCGGTGCGCACCGCGAGTACCAGCATCATGTTGGCGAGATCGACGGCTTGGCGCCACGGTGAGGGGCGCACCTGCGCGAACGCGACGTCGATGAGCTGCAGGTGCCCGTCGCGCACGAGGAGGTTCGCGGGCTTGATGTCGCGGTGCGCGAGCCCGGAGTCCCACAGCTTCCGGATGAGCGCGAGGCCCTCGTCGATGATCTCGTCGCCGACCTCGGCGTCGCCGATCTCCCGAGCACCAGCGAAGAACTCCGTGACGAGCAGGTATTCGCGCGCGGGCGTGAGCTCGACGATCCCGTACGGTTCCGCGGTGGGGATGCCGGAGTCGCGCATCACCCGCAGCGTGTAGTCCTCGTACTCGACCAGCCGGGCGACCGACTGGAAGGGCGCTTCGTCCTCGAGCCGGCCGTACAGGAGGGTGCGACCGAGCTTGTACCAGCGGTCGGCGCGCACGTGGCTCATCGCGTAGAGCTTCCCGAAGAGATAGGTGTCCGGGTCGCCTGCGACGCGGATCCGCAACGGCGTCGAGCCCCCCGAGCCGGCCAGTCCGAACGGCTCGACCTCAACCACGGTGAGGCCGAGCTGGTCCTGGATGGCGTGTCGGATCGCTTCTCCCCTGCGCCCCCCGACGTCGAGGTGCGCGGTCTTACCCTGGCGGTAGACGACGGGGAACACCTCGTTGGGCGTGAAGAACCGGAACGCGTTGACGAGCACGGCGACGGTCACCGTGACGCCGACGACGACGTCGGACGGATGGAACGTCCCCAGGTAGAGCTCGCAGCACGCGAAGACGACGACCGCGATGGCGGTCACCAGCTTGGCGATCCGCCGGCTGCGACCGGCGACCACCACCGTGTAGGCGATCCCGACGCCGATCAGGGCGATGACCGCGACCGGGGCGGCGAAGAACGACCAACCGTCCCACCGGCCGATGATGGTCACGTCGTAGGGCCGCGGGCGGGCCGACCAGCGGTACATCACGTCGGCGATGATCTCGATCACGAACGTGGCACCGATGAAGGTGAAGAGGTGCCGCCACCGTCGCAGCGCGAGCAGCGCGAGGAGCCAGGTGAACCCGACCACACTGATCGTCCAGCCCGAGCCGACGCGGTCGATCCCGTCGGCGACGTCGGTCAACCATTCCGTACGGAGACCGGCGAACTGGCGGAGGATGGCGGAGTCGGCCTGGTTGACGAGCCGGCCCGCGGCTTCGAACGACATCGCCACCACGGACAGGATCACGAGCACGGCCGCGGCGACGAGCCAGGCGGTGCCGGTCGTGCCGATGCTGCGCGGCAGCGGCGGGGGCGCGCCGGTGGGGCGTCGGCGACGGCGGCTGCGCCGGGCGGTGGGCGGACCACCGACCACGTCGACCGGGGTGGCGCGCGTGACGTCGTCGACGGTCACGGCAGCTGCTCGTCGTCGAGCCAGCGGGTGGCGGTGGACCGGATCGAGCCCGTGGCGTCGACCCGGGCGTTGAGGCCACGCAACGTGTCGGTGTCCAGCCGTCCGGAGACCGCGTCGAGCGCCGCCACCAGGCGCGTCCCGGACCGGTCGACCGCGTCGCGGCGAACGATGGGCGTGACATTCTCGGCCGGCTGCAACGCGCGGTCGTCGACCAGCTCGACGAGGTCGCCGGCGCCGACGGCCGGATCGGTGCTGAAGAGCAGCGCGACATCGACGATGCCGGTGTCGAGCGCCTGGTGGGTGAGGCGACCGCCGGCATCGAGCGGCACGACCTCCGCGAACTGGATGCCGTAGACCTTCTGCAGGCCCTCGAGGCACAGCGGCCGGGTCGCGCACTCGGGCGGACCGCCGAACGTCAGCTGCCGCGCGACCCCGCGCAGGTCGCTCATCCGTGTGAGGCCGAGCCGTTGAGCGACCTCGCGGCGCACGACGAACGCGTTGGCGTCCTGCGCGGGGGCGGGCGCGAGGGCCTGGGCGACGGTCCCCTGCAGCGCGTGGGTGAGCGCGGCGTGGGTCACCGCGGCATCGGCCTCGGGGTGCGCGCGCCCGACGCTGAGGAACTGCACCGCGGTGCCGGCGTACTCGGGCACGACGTCGACGAGCCCCTCCCGCAACGCGGGCGCGACCAGCTCGCGCGGCCCGAGCCCGAACGCGCGCCGGACACGCAGGCCGGAACGTTCGAGCGCCTGGGCGTAGATCTCGGCGAGGAGCCGGCTCTCGGTGAAGTCGAACGATGCCACCGTGATCGACTCCTCGCGCTTCGGCCCTGCGTCGACCCGTGCGCCGGCAACTCCCGTGACGCCCGAGAGCGCCGCGGCGAGCGAAAGAATGACGAGCGCGCCGACCGAGCGGTTGCGCATACGTCGTCGCCCCCTCCCGGGCTTCGTGCACCGCACCGGCACTCTCTCACACCCGGGTGATCCGGACACTCTCGCTCTCCGTGGCGCTGTCCACGCCCACAGACCTCGAATCCGTACGCGTGCGCGAGGCGCGTCGCCTGGCTGAACGGACCGGGTTCTTCCACCAACAGATGCGGTTCATCTTCGACGCGGTCGTACGCACGCTCGATCGCCCGGTAGATGCGGGCCACGCGCGGCCCGCCGGCCGAGGGCACCGACAATGGCACGCAGCTCGCGCAGCTCGACCCGGGCGAGATCCACGATCTCCTGCGCGGCGGTTCGCGCCCGCACCGACCACGCCGATCGCGAGCGCGGCGAGCACGTGCAGTCATGTGACGGAAGCGAACGCGACGCTCGGGTCGTCATACTCGGGATACCCGAACCGCACACGTGAAGGTGCAGAACGATGTCGGATCCGAAGCGACCCGTGTACGAGGACCGTCTGTGGCACCGCAGGACCGTCGGAACGGCGCCAATCCCGGGGCGGCTGCTCTCCGTAGAACCACTACGGAAGTCGAAGCCGGTCACCGGAGGTGTCCCCATGGTTGGTCGTTCCAGGACAGGATTGGCCCGGACCGTCGCCGTCGCGTGCGCGATGGTGCTGGCGCTGGGTATCTACGGGCTCGGTAGCGCCGCTGGTGCCGCCACCACCAAGAAGGCGGTGCTCACGGCGAGCGTGCCGGGCGTCGGCACGATCCTCGTCGACTCGCAGGGGCATGCCCTCTACACCCACACCGACGCCAACGGTCAGGACGTCGCGTGCACCGGCACGTGCCTGACCGCGTGGCCGCCGTTGACGGTCGCTGCAGGCGCCAAGGTGAAGGCCCCCAAGGGCGTCAAGAAACTCGGCACGACCGGCACCACCCACCAGGTCACGGCGACCGGTCTGCCGCTCTACCGCTTCAAGCTCGACACCGAGGCCAAGACGGCCAAGGGCGAGGGCGTCAACGCCTTCGGCGGCACCTGGCACGTGGTGACGCTGAAGAACACCACGACCAAGGGCACCCCGACGACGAACGCCGGCACCGGGGGCGTGTCGTTCTAGTCGCCGGACCCGCGACAGGACACGAGGAGTCGAATTCCAATGGACCTGACACGACGACACCACCGGTCAGCCGGGCGGCGCGTACTCGGGCGAGCGGCGGCGGTCGCCGTCGCCGCCGCCGCGCTGTCGGCGGTGGCCTTCTCCCCCGGGGCCGCCGGAGCGCAGACCAGCGCGAGGACGGCGAGCGAGATCTCGACGGCCAAGAACGCCAAATTCGGCACGCTCCTGGTCGCGGCTGAGGACACGGTCTACACGCTGAAGCCGAGCAAGACGGCGTGCACCGCCAAGTGCCTGAAGGTGTGGCCGCCGGTCGAGTTGCCCGCGGGCATGACCGCGGCCACTGCGGGTACCGGCGTCGACGCGGCCAAGCTGGGCACGAAGGCGCTGGCCGACGGCACCATGCAGGTCACCTACAGCGGCAAGCCGCTGTACTGGTTCTTCAAGGACAAGGCGCCCGGCCAGGTGAAGGGCAACATCACCGACAAGTGGGGCAAGTGGCTCTCGGTGGTGACCGTCCCCGGCAAGTCGAAGCCGAGCAGCAACGCCGGTACCGGAGGCGTGTCCTTCTAGTGGCTCGAGTCGAGACGGGAGCGCCGTCGTGTCCGCCGGGATAGTCGAGCCCACCCGTGGTCCCACGCTCGGAGTGGTCGAGCGTGGCGACCGGGTGGCGCGCCGCCTGAGGTCCGCGATCTCGTCGCGCGTCTACGTCCCCGCCTGCGTGATCGCGGTCGCGGCCGGGGTGTTGCTCTGGGTCGGTTGGGCCGCCGGCTGGGGCGGTTCGGACTTCGCCGGCTCGGTGGTCAGCCTGCGCGCGGTGGTGGCCGGTCCGGCGACCCTGGCGATCATCGGCGTGTTCCTCGTCGTGGAGCGAACCTGGCCGGCCCAGTCGCGTCCGATCTTCGCTCGCGGGTACCGCCAGGACCTGCTCTTCACGCTGGTGAACGCGACCCTGGTCGTGCCGCTCGTGACGGGGCTCACCCTCGCGATGGTGCACGTCACCCGCGCGTCGCTCCCGTGGATCGTCCTGCCCCGGATCGGACTCGTGCCGCGATGGGCTGCGATCGCGCTGATCGTCGTGGCCATGGACGGGTGCAACTGGGCGGTGCATCTCGCGAACCACCGCTCCCGCATGCTCTGGCGGTTCCACGAGCTCCACCACTCGCAAGAGGACATGAGCGTGCTCACCGTCTTCCGCACGCATCCGCTCATCCACTTCTCGTACCTGGTGGCGCTGCTGCCCGGCGTGGTGCTGCTCGCCAACGGGGCGATGTCGATCACCGTGCTCGTCGTCTACGGCGCCATCGTCGCGTTCGCACACTCGAACACCCGGCTGGGCTTCGGACCCCTCGAACGGATCTTCGTGAGCCCGAACTTCCACCGCATCCACCACAAGGTCGACGGACCGGCGGACGTCAACCTCGGCTTCGCGCTCACCATCTGGGATCAGCTCTTCCACCGGGCCGTGTTCCCGACCGAGGACACGATCAGGACCGACACCGGCCTTGCGGGCCGACCGCTGATCGTCGAGCAGGAGGGGCCGCGAGCGAGGCACCTCTCGGTCTTCGCCGCCCAGATGGTGGCGCCGTTCCGTCCGATGCGCACGTCCACGGACCTCCCACCGGTTCGGTCGTCGACCCACGAGACCGCAGGCCAGGTGGCGGACTCCCCCCGTGGTGGGAGACTCTCCCAGCCCCGCGACGCACGAGCCGCGGCCGAAGAGTGCGAGGTCGTGTGATGGTGACGACGTCCGTCCCGAAGGCTCCCTCCCGGAGCCGCGCGCTCCTGAAGATCCTGCTCAGCACCCGCACCGCCGCCCTGCCGGCCGACCTGTGCCTGCTCGTCGTGCGCCTCGTCCTGGCGTGGATCTTCATCTACCACGGTTCACGCCGGCTCTTCGGCTGGTTCGGCGGACTGGGCATCCACGAGTACGGCAACTACTTCGCGAACACCGCACATCTCCACCCGGGCGAGCTGTTCGCGGTGCTCAGCGGCGTCATCGAGTTCGGCGGCGGCATCGCCCTCGCCCTCGGCCTCTTCTCCCGGCTCGCCGGCCTCGCGATCTTCGGCGACATGATGGGGGCGATCATCACGGTGACCTGGGCCAACGGGATCAACGCGACCGGCGGGACCCAAGGGTACGAGTTGAACCTGGCGCTCGGGTTCCTCGCCCTCGTCCCCGCCGTGTTCGGTGCCGGTCGCTTCAGCGTCGACGCGGAGCTCGAACGCCGCCTGGCGAAGGCGGACGCCGCGCCGACCGCCGAGCGCTCCCGCGGGGGCAGCCCCGCCTACTGATCAGCCACGAGACCGCCTCCCCGTCACCGATCACCCGCCCACACGAGTTCGGTGACGGGGAGGTTTGTGCCGGGCACGAGGTGGGCACACCGGTCGTACATACGACAAATGCTGATCCGCGAACTTCGCTACGAGGCCACCTGCGCGCGACCCCGGCGAAGCCGTCGGGGGGTGCCCATGAAAAGCGCAGCGAAGGTCTCCAGTGCGATCCTGGTCGTGACGGCGCTCACGGTGGCGCTGACGATCGGTGGGTCGACGTCACGGGCGCGAGCCACGGTCCGCACCGCGGCGCTCACGCCGACGTCCTTCACCAGTGACTTCTCGGCCATGGCGGCCCTGAAGCCGCTGGCCAAGAAGGGCAAGGGCAACGTCGCCGTCCTCCTCCCCGACACGCAGTCGTCGGCCCGGTACGTGAGCTTCGACGCGCCGTACCTGAGCCAGGCCCTCCAGGCCGCCGGCCTGTCGTCGGGTCAGTTCCAGGTGCAGAACGCGCAAGGCAGCACCCAGACGATGCAGACCCAGGCCGAAGCGGCCATCACGAACGGTGCCACCGTGCTCGTCATCGACCCCCTCGACTCGGGGAGCGGTGCCGCGATCGAGGCCAACGCCGTGCAGCAGGGCGTCAAGGTGATCGACTACGACCGGCTCACGCTCAACGGCAAGGCGAGCAACTACGTGAGCTTCAACAACGTCTCCGTCGGCAAGCTCCTCGGGAAGGGTCTCGTCGACTGCGTGTCGGCGTGGAACGTGGCGAAGCCACAGGTGCTCGAGATGGACGGAGATCCCACCGACAACAACGCGACGCAGTTCGCCCAGGGCTACAACTCGGTGCTGAACCCGAAGTACAAGAGCAAGACGTTCGTCAAGGTCAGCGAGCCCGCGGGCACCTGGGACAACCAGAAGGCGCTGACCAACTTCGAGCAGCAGTTCACCGCCCACCCGAACATCAACGCGGTGCTGGCCGCCAACGACGGCCTCGCCAACTCGGTGATCTCCTCGCTCAAGAACAACGAGGTCCCGG
Source organism: Acidimicrobiia bacterium (assembly GCA_036271015.1). Lineage (GTDB taxonomy): Bacteria > Actinomycetota > Acidimicrobiia > IMCC26256 > DASPTH01 > DASUAS01. Next base: position 494 of record DATBBL010000257.1, on the reverse strand, counting down.
CGAAGAAGGTGCCCACGACGGGCCAGGACGCCACGCTGCAGGGACTGCAGAACATCCTCTCCAACTACCAGTGCATGACCGTGTACAAGCCGATCTACACCGAGGCCCAGGCCGCGGTGGCGGTGGCGATGTACCTGCGAGCCGGACAGACCCCGCCCAAGAGCCTGGTGAACGCCAAGTCCGACAACAAGGTGACCCAGGTGCCGTCGGTGCTGCTGACGCCGATCAGCGTCAACACGCAGAACATGAACGCGACGGTGGTCAAGGACAAGTTCGTGCCCGCCTCGGATCTATGCGCCGGCTCCCTCGCCTCCGCCTGCAGCGCGGCGGGCATCCAGCCGTGAGCCACTGACGCGTCGGCATGACCACCACGGAAGCGAACGGTGCGCCAGCCCCTGGCGTGCAGTCGGACGGGCCGGACGTCCCGCTGCTCGAGTTGCGCACGATCAGCAAGAGCTTCGGTGCGGTGCAGGCGTTGCGCGAGGTCGACCTCG
>DATBBL010000256.1:0-2038 GCA_036271015.1 Acidimicrobiia bacterium | reverse complement strand
GCACGCCGCCAACGCCTCGTCTGCCCGTAGGGCGTCTACGGCCCACGCTGCATGCAGCGCCACGCTCCGCGATCCCTCTGTTGCGACGAGGGCGTCGGCGAGCATGTGTTGCACGGCCTGGAACGACCCGATGGTCGCGCCGTACTGCTTTCGCTCCTTGGCGTACTCGGTGGCGAGCGCGAGGGCACCCCTCATCGTTCCGACAAGATCCGCACAGGTCGCCGCCAGTCCGAGGCTCTGCCATTGCGTCATGTCGTCGTCGTTGAGCACGCGCGTCTGTCCATCGAACGCGGTCGGCTGTTCACCGTCTCGTCCTCGCGCCACCGGGCGCGTCAGGTCGGTCCGTGTGTTCTCACTGTCGAGGGTGATCTGGACCAGTCGCCGGCCTCCCTCCGAAGCGAGGACGAGCAACGCCGCGCGTGCGCCGTGCGCGTCGACCGCCGTCGCGTCTGCCTCACCGTCGGCCACCGCCAGACGGGAGAGATCCGGCGCGAGCGCGACCGTCTCGTTCGATGTCGCCGGCGGAGCGCCGGCGCGGCGCCGGAGGTCCGCGGCCAGCGTCGGTCCCAGAAAGGCCGCATCGGCGAGGCCGCGGCCGAGCTCTTCGGCGATGACCGCCACCTCCACCGCAGAGGCCCACGGCGTTCCGGCGTCTGTTGCCGTCCGCAGTTCGCGCCATCCTGCCGCGGCCACAGCTGCGTCGAGCTTGCCCGTGCGCTCGCCATCGTCCAGCTGGGCAACGGTGCCCGGGCCGAGACGGTCCACCACCTGTGCGGCGGAATCGCGCAATGCGACCTGTTCGGGTGAAAGGCGGACGTCCACTCAGTTCGCTCCGGTCGATGCGCGCGCGAGCCGCGGCGCCCACTCGTCGCGCAGATTCCGGCGGAGCACCTTGCCCGACGGCGTCCGGGGCACCACGTCGACGAGGACGACGTGGTGCAGTCGCTTGTATCCCGCGAGCTTGTCCGTCACCAGGTTCTGCAGTTCCTCGCGGGTGGTCTCGGCATCCGGTGCCAGTTGTACCGCCGCCGCTGGTACTTCGCCAGCCCGCTCGTCGGCCACGCCGAAGACCGCGCAGTCGATGACGCCCGGGTGCGCGTGGAGTACCGCCTCGATCTCAGCGGGGGCCACTTGGAACCCGCTCACCTTGATCATCTCCTTGCACCGGTCGGTCAGGTGCACCCACCCGTCGGATTCGAGCCAGCCGACGTCGCCGGTGCGGTACCAGCCGTCGTCGAAGGCGGCCGCGGTCGCCTCGTCGGGCAGATATCCGGCCATCGCCGTCGCACTCCGGACCTCGATCTCACCCGTCTCACCGGCAGGGAGCACCGCTCCACTGGTGAGGTCGACGACACGCAGCTCGACGTCGCCGATGGCGAGGCCCGCTGAGTCGAGGCGCCAGCGATCGGGCTCGCCGACCGGGTTGGCGGCGATCACCGGGACCTCGCTCGTCCCGTACGCGGGAAGCCAGCGGACCCCCGACCGCGCGGTGACGATTTCCGCCACCGCCGGGGTGACCGGCGTCGCGCCCCACATCACGTAGCGCAGCGATGACAGGTCGTAGGACTCGAGATCGGGATGGTTGGCCATGGCCAGCGCGATCGGCGCGACCGCCATCTCGAGCGTCATCCGGTCCTCTTGGATCGCCCGCAACTCTGCGTCGAGCTCGAAACGGCGGTGCAGGCGCACGGTGGCCCCTGCGGAGACTGCGGTCAGCAGGTTCAACAGCCCGAGGATGTGGGAGGGCGGCGTCGCGACCTGGAACCGGTCGTCGTGGCCCAGACCGAGAGCCAGGCGCCAGTGCGCCATCGCCAACACCATGGAGCGATGGGTGTGTCGGACCGCCTTGGGCCGATCGGTGGTCCCGGAACTGAAGACGAAAACGGCGTCGTCGTCTTCGGTCACGGCGGATTCGGGCGACTCGGCGTTGCTGGAGCGGTCGACGACCGTGGGAGCAACATCGGACCCGAGGTCCAACACGCGCTCGTCGCCGAGGCGCTCCGCCAGCAAGCCAACGCCATCGCCGTCGGCCACGCCG
>DATBBL010000255.1:0-5739 GCA_036271015.1 Acidimicrobiia bacterium | reverse complement strand
GACGATGGCGACCCTCGACGACGACCCGGTCTACGAGCTGCAGCCCATGGGCGTCGCGCTCCGCGGCCGCGAGATGGCCGAGCGGTACTACGAGCACTTCTTCGCCGTGGTGATGCCGACGATCGCGTCGTACCGGCTGCGCTCGGAATGGGTGACCGACGAGGGCGTCGGCCAGGAGTACGAGTTGACCGTCGCCGGGCCCGACGGCGACCGCCGTCACGCCGTCATCGGCATCCTCACCTTCGGCGACGACAGCCGCCTCTCGGGCGAGCGGCTCTACGCGAGCTCCGAGCTGCTACGGCTGTTCTTCGGCCCGCTCCTCGACGAGGCAGTCCCCCTCGACGGCGGGTGACCGCCCGGGCCCGGTGCGCTCGTGGATCAGTACGAACGAACGTGGATGGTGTCGAGCTTCTGGCCACGCGGCCGGGTCACGACGTAGACGTGCACGTCGGCGATGTCGTCGACCGACTGGCCCGTACTGCCGGCGCGGCCCTGCACCTTGGCGAGGTAGCCGCGTTCGGTCCAGATCGCGAACGCGGTCTGCGAATGCTCCGGATCCCAGCTCCAGTCGGTCGAGCCTTCGCCGTCGGCCGCGACACCCTGGACCAGGACCGTCACCCGGATGTCGTCGTCCTGGACCTCGGTCATCAGCGTGCGGCTGAACGCTTCCAGCGCGGCCTTGGTGGACACGTACATCGACAGCATCGGGAACGGGTCCAGGGTCGACTCACTGGAGGTGTTCACGATGTCGCCGCCGCCCGCGGCGCGGAGCAGTGGAATCGCGGCGCGGCACGTGAGCACGGGCCCGAGGAAGTTGGTGTGGATCTGTGTGGCGATGTCGTGGTCGGAGAGCTCCTCCACGAGGCACGGTCGGTACACCGCGGCATTGTTCACGAGCACGTCGACCCGTCCGAAGCGCCCGCCGATCTCGGCGAACGCGCGCTGCACGCCGGCGACGTCGCCCACGTCCGTCGGGATGGCAACGGCGCGGTCGCCGAGCCGGCGCGCCTCGTCGAGCAGTCGCTCCTCGCCCCGGGCGAGCATCACGACGTGAGCGCCTTCGGCCACGAAGCGACGCGCGATCGCCCGGCCCGATCCACTGGTTGCCCCCGTCACCACCGCCACCTTGCCGGCGAGCCGCCCTTCGGAGCCCTCCGTTGTCATCGCTCGCTCCCGTCCCCGTTGGGCACACGCATGACCGAGATCATGCCCCCGGTCCGCGCCCCGTTCGGGCTCGCTACTCTCGCGCGACTCCCGACCGTGCCGGGGTGAGGAGCTCACAGATGGGATCCCTGACCGACGATCAGGTCCGATCGGCCGCCGACATGCTCGTCGCGCTGCGGGAGGGAAGCGTGGTGCTCGCCGGCCTTCCCGCGGAGTTCACACCCGACAACACGGCTGACATCCAGCGGATCATCGATGCCGTCAGCGACCGGGTCGATCGCCCGATCCGGGGCTGGAAGACCTACACCGTGTACAAGCCGATGAACCCGCCCTTCTCGGCGCCGGTCTACGACCTGTTCCCGAGTGGTGCGGAGATCCCGGCCGAGATCTCGCCGGCGCGGCTCATCGAGCCCGAGATCATGTTCCGGGTCGATCGGGATCTACCCGCCCGTGACCGCAGGTACGGCATCGCCGAGGTCATGGAATCGGTGACGGCCGTGGTCGGCTTCGAGGTGATCGGCTCCCGCTTCCGCACCGCCGGCCCGGCCGACGGCGGCCCGCCGGCGAACGGTCAGGGGTCGCTCTACGGTTCGTTGTCGGACCACATCGCGAACGGCTGCATCGTCGTCGGGGATGCCATCTCCGGCTGGCGAGACGTCGCGTTCGAGGACGTACGCCTCCGGGTGACCGAGGACGACCGCGAGCTGATCTCGGCCGTCGGATGCCACCCGTTCGACGATCCGTTCCTCCCGGTCGTGGTGAGCGTGAACCGGTTGCGGCGGCGCCGGGGCGTGAAGGCGGGCGACGTCATCCTGACCAATTCGTCAACGAGCTTCTTCGCGGTCGAGGCGGGATCGTCGATCCGGGCCACCTACGAAGGGCTCGGCGAGGTCGTGGCGTCGTTCGCGCGGTCCTGACCACCGACAACGACGGGAGCGCGCGTTACGCCGTCGGCTGCGCGGTGGCGGCGATGATCTCGTCGAGGATCGACTGGTCCGGGAGGTCGGGGAGGTCGAGGGTGGGGAGCTCCCGGAGGCGCGCGAAAGCCTTCTCGATGTAGGCACCTTCGATGACCGGGCTGTGGCAGGCCGCGATCGTCGTGAGGTCCAGGTCCTGCACCCGGTCGACCTGCTGCCCGTACTTCGCCGGATCGCTCCACGTGATCCACGGGCTCACCGCCCCCAGCGCGAACAGCATCAGCCCGAAGTCCCAGAAGTCCGGATCGAGGTCGGCGATGCCCATCGTCTTGTCGGGCAGCGGGGTCGCGAACGTGTCGACCGCCCAGTACACCTGCGTCTGCGGGTCGTACAGACCTCGCGTGGTCGGCGAGTCGAACACCGGCGGTCGGATCGCCTGCAGCGTCCGGTCTCCTGCGTCGAACGACTCGCCGTCCGTCACCCACCGGCACCGCTCGAGCGGGAAGTCGAAGCAGTTCGTGTGCCGTTCGACCATGGCCCAGCTGCAGACGACGGTCGCGTTCGGGCAGGCCGAGAGGGCCTCGTCCAGGTTGCCGGTGTGATCGACGTCGTCGTGGGAGAGGAAGATCCAGCGCACGTCCTCCGGCTCGACCAGGGAGAAGACGTCCTCGAGCCACTGCGCGCGGTTCGCCGGCGTGCCGGTGTCCACGATCACCGGTTCGGATCCGCGGATGACCATGGAGTTCAGGTAGATGTCCAGCGGTTGACCGAGCGCCGGCTGCACCTGGTGCACGATCCAGGTCTCGTCCGCGATCTGCGTGGGCGGGACCGCCACCGTCGGGCACACGGGCGGGAACACGGACGCCCGCGCCGCGGGCGTCGTCGGGTTGGCAGTCATCCTGGCTCCCTCCACCGCCGGCCCTCCCTGTGGACGGCCGCGGGCATGAAGGTAACCGCTGGCGCCGCGCCTCGCCCGCGCTCCGCTGCTCGGGGAGTGCGGTGGACGGGGAACCAGTGCCATGCTCTCGTGCCGACGGAGCGGTCGTCGCCGAGGTTTCGTGAGCACTGAGACGCTGCTCGACGAATTGGGGTTTCCCGAAGGGCCGCGCTGGCACGCGGATCGCCTCTGGTTCTCCGACTTCCACCACCGAAAGGTGCGCTCGGTCGGTCTGGCCGGCGACGTTCGGGTCGAGCTCGAACCGGACGATGTCCCGTCCGGCTTGGGCTGGGATCCCAGTGGCGATCTGCTCGTGGTCTCCATGCTGCGGCGCCAGCTGCTGCGCGTGGGCGCGACCACCGAAATCGTGGCCGATCTCGCTCCGTGGACGGTGATGGGAGCCAACGACATGGCCGTCGACGGTCGCGGGCGCGCGTACATCGGCAACTTCGGGTACGACTTCGTCAGCGGCGAGGAACCCCGACCGACCGCGCTCGTCCTCGTCGACGAGGGAGGGCGAGCGGGGCCGGTCACGCCGGTCGAGCTCATCTGTCCGAACGGGATCGTGGTCGACGAGGCGCGGCAACGCCTCCTGGTCGCCGAAACCTACGGTCACCGGATCAGCGTGTACGAGCTGCGAAACGGCGGCGCGTTGACGAACCGGCGCTTCTTCGCCGAGTTCGGCGAGCACGTCGACCCCGACGGCATCGCCATGGACGAGCAGGGCGAGGTGTGGCTCGCCACCGGATCTCCCGAGGTCCTGCGAGTGGCGGACGGAGGCGCGATCACGGGGCGCGTGGAGCTGTCTTCGGGCCTGAACTCCTACGCGGTCGCGCTCGGGGGCGACGACGGATGCACCCTGTTCGTCTGCAGCGCCCCCGGGATCGACGCGAGCGACCCGGGACGCGGCCGCATCGAGGTCACCGTGGTCGCAGCCGCCTGACGCGCGGGAAGGCCTGGAAAGAAAGCTCTAGAGCTATTATCGTCGCCACGAGATGAGCACGATGATCGACGGCCTGAACTTGTTGGATGGTTCGTGGTACGCCGAGGACTCGCACCGGATCTTCGACGAGATGCGCAGGACTGATCCCGTCCACTACGACCCGGTCGGTGCGGTGTGGGGCGTCTTCAAGCACGCCGATGTGCTCACCGTCGAGAAGGATGCAACGACGTTCTCGAGCCATCGGGCGCCACGGCCGCACGGCGAGCACCTCCCGACGATGATCTCCATGGACGATCCCGAGCACCAGCGCCGGCGGTCGCTGGTGAACCGCGGGTTCACGCCGAAGCGTGTCGCCGCCCACCAGCCGATGATGCGGCAGCTGTGCCGCCGGATCATCAACGGGGTGTGCGAGCAGGGCAGCTGTGACTTCGTCTGGGACATCGCCGCGCGGCTGCCGCTGTACGTGATCGCCGAACTCATGGGCTACGAGCCTGATCTCTACGACGATCTCCTGCGGTGGTCGGAGGAGATCATGGGCCCGACGGCCGACGACATGGTCACCCCGGAGCAGATCGCCAAGGTCTTGCAGGGCACGAACCGCGCGATCGAGGAGTTCAACGAGGCGCAGCTCGGGATCATCGCGGATCGGCGGGCGCACCCCCGGGACGACGTGATCACGACGTTGTGCCAGGCCGAGATCGACGGGGCGCGCCTCGATGACGAATCGATCGTCCAGGAGATGCTGCTGATCCTCATCGGCGGGGACGAGACGACCCGGCACGTGCTCAGCGGCGGGATGCTCGAGCTGATCAAGCACGCCGATCAGCGCGACGCGCTGCGCTCGGGCGCGGCCGACATCGCCGTGGCCGCCGAGGAGATGATCCGGTGGAGCTCCCCGGTGCAGAACATGGGCCGCACCGCCACGCGCGACGTGACGCTACGCGGCCGGCGGATGAAGGAGGGCGACCAGCTCATGCTCTTCTACCCGTCGGCGAACCGCGACGAGGAGGTCTTCGAGAACCCCCATGGGTTCGACATCCGTCGGACCCCGAACCCGCACGTGGCGTTCGGCATCGGAACTCATTTCTGCCTCGGCGCGTCATTGGCCCGGCTCGAAGTGCGGATGATGATCACCGAGGCGCTCCGTCGGTTGCCGGACCTCGAGCTCGCCACCGCGGGGCCTCTCCCGCGGCGGGCTTCGAACTTCGTGAGCGGGCTGGAACGCATGCCGGTGACGTTCACGCCGACACCCGCCGAGAGGTGACGTGAGCGACCAGCCCGCCGCGACCGCGACACCGTGGCGCACGGACCCGGGCACGCTCCAGGCGCGGCTCGCCGCATGGGCTCGTCATGTCTACGGTGACGACGCCGCCGTCACCGGCGTCGAAGCACCCGACAGCGGGATGGCCAACGAGACCGTCTTGTTCACGCTCGACAGCGAACGGCTTGTGGCCCGCCTGACACCAGCGCCGGATTCACTCTTTCCGACGTTCCGCACCTACGACCTCGAGTTCCAGTGCCGCGTGATGGACCTGGTGCGCGCGCGCACGACGGTGCCGGTCCCCGACGTGGTCCACCTGGAGACGTCGGCGGAGTGGCTCCGGGTCCCGTTCCTGGTCACGCGGGCAGTCGACGGCGTCGTCCCGTCCGACAATCCGCCGTACCTGCTCGATCCGGGCGGCTGGTTCCTGGAGGGGACACCGGAGCAGTGGAAGCGGTTCGAGCAGTCGACGATCGACGTCTTCGTCCGGCTCCACCGCGTCAGGGACGACGGCGAC
>DATBBL010000254.1:0-17313 GCA_036271015.1 Acidimicrobiia bacterium | reverse complement strand
CAGCGTGGCCGAGAAGTACGGCGTGTGGGGCGAGAAGGTCAACTACGGGCGCAAGTACATGGGCATCATCCGCTCGGCGTTCGTCGTGGACACGACCGGCAAGCTCGCCGCCGCGTTCTACAAGATCAGCCCCAAGGACACCGTGCCCAAGGTGACGAAGGTGCTCGAGGAGCTCGGATGAGTGGCCGCCTAATCACGCCGCCAGGCGAGCCCCACTCGTGATCTGAGCTACGACAGCCCGGAGGCTTCTGGATCGCGGCGTCATCACGGTGGTCGCGATCGACAGAATGAGGTCCCGCACTCCGGAGCACCGCACTCTGAGGATCTCTGAGGAATTCGCGTCATCGGGCCGCAACACAAGCTCGAACCGAGGGATCGGGAGACCCATGCGGAAGGCACTGGGTCTTGCAGCCTCGTCCTCGTTCTCGATCGTCAAGCGAACGATCCGCACAAACCGCTGTGGCGCGAGCGCTTCGAACCACGAAACGGGGATTCCATCCGTGCGTTCGACCACTCGCACAGCTTGCCCGCTCTGGCGCACTGACGCGAGGAGCGCCAAGCCGTGAGCCGTAATACGGGACCGGCTCGCGCGCGGGCGCGTGTTGGTCTGAGTTCTGGGGCCACGCGGAACGGCAGTGCGGTGCGGCTCGAGGCAGAGCTACGAGCTCGGCTGTTGAGCCCTTCGCTTTGCCGCCTGGCGGATCGCGTCGAGGGGCAGGTTCGTTTGTTCGCACAGCGTCGCGAGGTCGAAGTAGATGCTCTCGCCGAGCATCAGGTCGTCTGCGAACACGGCGACGTTGGTAAAGGGAACAACGAACGAGCCACCGCTCGGTGGCACGCCCAACCAGTCACCGCCGCTCGTCCCGCGCAGGAAGCCCCACGAGACCATCGCGTCGTCGCCGAACGCGAAGCCCAGATCGTCCGGGCTCAGGTCCGGAAAGGCGGTGAAGTACGCGACGTATGCGGCTCGTGCCGCCACCTGCCCTTCACTTCGAGTACCGAGCGCGACTGTCTCCAGGTAACAGTCTTCGGAGAACGTCCGCATGATCGCGTCGAAATCTCGCCTTCGCTCAGCGTCTCGGTGCGTCAAGAAGAGTGCTCGCATCCGCCCAGAGTCCAACGCCCGCTCCTTCGTACCGCAACCACCAGACTGCCCCGACCAGCGCCACGGTGCCACCTCCGACCTTGCCGGCGACTCGACAGCTCTGGGGTGCCGCGGTGAGCCCTTGATTCGCGCCCGACTCGCCACCGAACGGTTCTTCGGCGCGAGTCGGGCGCGGCGCGACTTGCCTGCTCCTACGGTCTCAGGCGACCGCTGCGCACAGGTCGAACCGGTGCCCCGTGACAGTTACCAGCGTTCCCGTGTTGTCGAGTGCGACATTCAGGACGAGACGACCGACGTTCGTAAAGGCAAATGGTCCCGCTGGAGTGTCCAACGGGCCTTGGAACCCAACTGCGCCACCCGAGATCTCGATGTGGGTCGTACCGTCCGGCAGCGTGGTCAGCGTCTGCTTGCCCGCAGGCAAATTGAAGACGTACGACTTGCCCGTGTCGATGTTCGTGATGCTCCACGTCGACGGACGTGCCGTCCCCTGCACGCGGGTCACGTTGCCGTGGTGATCGAAGAACGTGATGATCTTGCCCTGATCACCGGAGAGCAACTCGATGTCCACCGCAAAGGCGCACGCCTGCCCCGCGGGTATCGGGCCAAACCCCGAAGGTGTACTCGGCTCATGGGCTGGTGGTACCGCCCCTGCCCCGGAACCAGCGAAGAGTCCCATCGCGATGACCGCCGACGCGACGCTCAGACGAATCAGTTGCCTCATGCCCTCAGTCCCTCTACTACTTCAGTCGGATTCAACGCCGCGCTGCCGCACCTACCCGCGGCGGAACGGATTCAAGCGGGACTCGAAGATGCGTGGGCGCGACGAAGCACCGAATCGACCTGTGCATCCGCCCCGCGTTCCCCGCCATAAAGACCCGCCCTGTTCGGACAGTAGGTGAGGGGATTAGGTCCGTCAATTGGTTCGACTCCGCAAAGGCGTCACGAGCCATGGAGGTCCACTCATTCGCTGAACAGCGCTACCGGCATCGCGCACCGGCTGTCGCTCCATGTCGACGGCCGGGCACCGCAGCGCGGTCGTGCTCGCTATCCGTGAGACGAACGACAAGGACGCGGCTACGGAGCGGGACGCCACATCCGCCAGAACGGTGGGCCACCTCCGGGCCAGTTGAGTTCCTCGATCACGTCGAACCCGAAGCGGCTGTACAACATCCGGTTGCGCTCCGTCGAACTCTCCAGGTACGCGCCCACGCCTTCGCGCTCGCAGCATCGCACCATGTCCTCCAGGAGGGCGGACCCGCGACCGCCGCCTTGCGCGTCAGGATCCGCGCCCATGAACGCCAGGTAGTAGTGCGGCGTCTCGATCTCCGCGTGCTTGTGCTCGATCAGGGTCATCATGCGCAATGCCCGTCCGAGCTTGGATCGGCATGCCCGTGCCATCACCGGGAACAACGGCAGCGACGCCACCGTGGAGTTGCGCCACTGATCCGGAGGTGCCCACAACGCGCACGCCGCACGATCCGAGGTGACGAACACCTCCTCTTTCGGTACGTACAAGTGACGGAGTTGAACCTCGAAGTACCGCGGCAGGTGACGCCGTCGCAGCGCCGGATCGGGCACAGCCCACGCGATTGGCGGATCGTCTTGGAAGGCGCGACCCAACATCGCCGCCAATGCCACGAGGTCATTCGAGTCAACGACACGCTCAACGGTGATCGTCACCGCTCCCTCCCCAGTCCGACCCTCGCGGACGACACGCACGACGGGGGATGCTTCCGAATTGCGCCTTCCGCCACGCGAACGCACAACGCCTTCGCGCTGTACTCGCGGCCGATGTGACTGGCAGCCGCAACTCGTCTCCGCCCCTAACCCGACAACCGCCCGACCGAAGTCGGCATGGTCGTCTCGCTTCGCTGACACGCAGTAGGCGTGCAGACCCCGCCGTGCGCAATGAGCATCGCACGGTGAGGAGCGATCACCAACGTCCAGACCTCGCCCGGTGTCGCTTGGTCGCGTACATCGAAAGATGCGGGCATGTTCACAGTTGAAGCCCGAGCGAGGCCCCGAGCGGGGGGACAAACGGAGCCGCCGCTCGGGCCTCAACTGACCTGCCCCTCGATCGATGACTCTACGGACCGCACCCCAGGCCACCTCTGACTGAGGCGATGAACTGGCGGTGAACACTCCTCGCGTAGGCAGCACGCCTCCGTCGTGGGAGAACTCAGACTCGACTGCGACATGTGGGACAGCCCCCGAAGGAGGCGGCCAGAGGCTGATGGTGCTCACTGCCGATCCGGGAACGCCCTCGCACGACCGACTCCGCATCCTCGCTTGCTGGGCCGTGACCGCTCACGCCGTCGTCGGGAAACCGAAACTGGCCCGCGGACGGGTTGAGCGACGAACTGCTGCTGGAGGAGCTCGGAAAACCGGTCGCATGGTGTGAGTGCGGCGTAGGTTGTGGGCGTGGATTCGTTGCCTCTCGACGGGCTCTCCCACTTCCAGCTGCAGGTGTCCGATCTGGACGCGAGCGTGGCGTGGTACCGGCGCGCGCTCGGCCTGTCCGAGCTCCGCGGGGAACCGGGGCGCTACACCACGTTGCAGTCGGCGCGCGGGCGGTTCCGGGTCGTGCTGTCGGCCGGACGCCAGGATGACGCCCCCGGCCCACTCGACCACATCGCCCTCGCGGTGTCCGACGTCGACGCGCTGGCCGCATGGTGCGAGCACCTCACCGCCATCGGCATCCCGCACGAGGGCATCAAGGCGAACATCGCGGGCCAGTCCGTCGACCTGTTCGACCCCGACGGCAACAACATCGAGCTGATCAGCGAATAGTCGGGTTCACCGGTACCAGCAGAGCTGCTCGGTCGTCGCGAGGAGGGCCCCGTCGCGGCTCCAGAGCCGGGCCTGCTGCCCGGACGTCGACTGCTCGCCGCGGGTGCCGGTGGCCTCGTTGAGCACGTAGTCGTCGCCGACGCCGCCGATCTCCGCGGCGGTGCCGTGGAAGTACACCGACAGGGTGAGCGTGGCCGACGGTCGGAAGCCGACACCCCAGAAGAACGAGCGCGGCGCGTACTGGTCGGCGAGGTACGCCAGCTGCAGGTGATCGAGAGCGCGCCCCGAGCGGTCCCGCACCCAGAGCGAACCGGTGGTGTCACCGCTCGCGTACTCGCCCGAGATCGCACGGATCATCGTCTGCTTGCCCTGGGCGCCCGGCGCCTCGAGCTGTTCGAGCGTGTCGGGCTCCGGCGCGCCGGGCATCGTCCACTGGCAGTGCCCGTCGCTCGGCCGCCGGTTGGTGAGCACGACGAGCGCGGTGGCGAGGACGCCGTCGCCGTCGGGCAGCCGCGCGTCCGCCCGCCAGTGCTCGACCGACCGCCCGCCGCCGAGACGTTGCGTGGTGACGGCCACGTCACCACCGGGTGCGATCGGCCCGAGGAAGTTGACGGTGAGCGCCGACGGGCTAGCAGTGCTCGCGGCCGACCGCACGACGGCACCCAGCATCACGGCGGCGGTCCAACCGCCGAACATGCCGCTGATCGACTCGTGGTCGGGGTCGGCGAACGCCCGCCAGCGGTCGGGCCCATCCGCCTGCAGCGTGAGTGCGTGCTCGAGATTTCCCACCGGGTCACGTTAGGTACGTTCGGCGGCGCACCGGCGAGATACGTCGCGCGGCGGATGCTCGCGGGTGAGTGCCGTCGTAGCGTGGTGACGTGCTCACCCACCCGCACCCGGCCCCCGTGTGCCGGCGTCCAGACGTGGTCTGGGTGCCGTTCCTGCTGGTCGGGATCCTGCTGACGGCCGCGATCCTCGCCATCACCTCCCACATCGACGCCGAGTCCGGCGGTCGCGGCCTCGATGCGCTCGGGGTCGGCCTCGTCCTGGCCGGGGGAGCCTCGATCGTCGCCTCGCCGCGCTGGCCGCGGGCCGCCTTCGGTGTGAACGCCGCGGCCATCGCGACCTATGTCGCCGTGGGGTATCCGAACGGACCGTTCCTCGTCACCGCCCTGATCACGCTGGGCGTCATGAGTCGCCTCACCGACCGGCGGACCGCGCTGGTCGGGGCCGGCGCACTGGTCGCCGCGCTCGTCGTCGCGGTGCTGATCGCGGGCAACAACTGGTTCCTCCCGGTCATGTTCCTCGGCTGGTCGGCGGGCGCGGTGTTCCTCGGCGAGGTGCTGCGGACCCGGCGCACGCGGCTGGCGGAGCTCCAGGAGCGGGCCCGCACCCTCGAACGGACGCGCGAGGAGGAAGCCCGGCGGCGGGTCGCCGAGGACCGCCTGCAGATCGCGCGGGACCTGCACGACGGCGTCGCGCACGCGATGACCACCATCAACGTGCAGGCCGGTGCCGCGGCCCACGTGATGGACCGTCACCCCGAGGCGGCGAAGGACGCGCTGGTGGCGATCCGCCGGGCGAGCGGCGACGTGCTCGACGAGCTGACCGCGATGGTGGCGTTGCTCCGCGAGGGCGATCAGACCCCCGAGCTCGTCCCGACTCCCGGCCTGCACCAGATCGCCGATCTGGTCCAGGCGACGCGCGACGCCGGGCCGGAGGTCACGCTCGCGGTCGACGGGCCGGTCGGCACCGTCCCGAAACCGGTCGGGACCGCGGCGTATCGCATCGTGCAGGAGTCGCTGACCAACGTCTTGCGCCACGCGCACGCGACCGCGGTCGAGGTCCGGGTGCGGGTGGACACCGACGAGGTGTCGGTCGAGGTGCACGACAACGGCACCGGCGACCGCGTCGCGCCACTCTCGATGGGCAGCGGTCTGGGCATCAGGGGGATGCGGGAGCGGGCGGAGGCCACCGGCGGCCGACTGGAGGCAGGCCCCGCGGCCGACGCCGGGTTCACGGTGAAGGCGATCTGGCACGGGCGCGAGTGATCCGGGTCGCACTCGCCGACGACCAACCGCTCGTCCGGGCCGGGTTCGCCATGCTGCTCGGCGCCGAGGACGACCTCGAGGTGGTGGGCGAGGCTGACGACGGTGAGGCCGCGTTGGCGCTGGTGCGCGAGACGCGCCCCGACGTCGTGCTCATGGACATCCGTATGCCCGGCATCGACGGGCTCGAGGCGACCCGCCGGATCGTCGACGACGAGTCACTCGACGGCGTGCGCATCCTCATCCTCACCACCTTCGAGCTCGACGAGTACGTGTTCGAGTCGCTGCGGGCGGGCGCCAGCGGCTTCCTGGTCAAGCACACCCAGCCCGACGAGCTCGTGCGCGCGGTGCGCGAGGTGGCGCGCGGAGAGGCGCTGCTGTCGCCGAGCGTCACCCGGCGCCTGATCGCGGAGTTCGTGGCCCGCCCGACGCGTCCCGACCTTGCACCGGCGACGATGGACGTCCTGACCGAGCGCGAGCGCGAGGTGGTCGCGCTGGTCGCGCAGGGGCTGACCAACGACGAGATCGCCACCGAGCTGGTGGTGAGCCCGGCCACGGCACGCACCCACGTGAGCCGGGCCATGGTGAAGCTCTACGCGCGCGACCGCGCCCAGCTGGTGGTCTTCGCCTACCAGTCCGGGCTCGTACGCCCGCCGGCGTAGTCGCGAGTGTCGTCGCCCGGCGGACGACGCGCGCGGGCGTCGGGCGCACGCTGTCGCCATGACCACTACCGCACCGACCAGAACCAGCAGCACGACCGATGCCCCGGTGCTCACCGTGTCGGGGCTCACGAAGCGGTACGGCGACCGCCTCGCCGTCGACCATCTCGACCTCCGGATCCCGCGCGGTGTCGTGGCCGGCTTCATCGGCCCCAACGGCGCCGGGAAGACCACGACCATGGCCATGCTCGTCGGCCTGGCCCGTCCGACCGCGGGCGACGGCACGATCCTCGGCGTGCCGATCCGCGACACCGCACGGGCGCTCCGCCGCGTCGGCGCGTTGCTCGAGGGCCCGGCCATGTGGCCATCGCTCACCGCCCGGCAGAACCTCGTCGTCCTCGCCCGTCTCGGCGGGCAGGACGAGGACCGGATCGCAGCGGTGCTCGAGCTCGTCGGGTTGGCGGATCGGGCCGACGACAAGTTCGGGAAGTTCTCGCTCGGCATGAAGCAGCGGCTCGGCATCGCGGCCGCGCTGCTCGGTGATCCCGAGCTGCTCATCCTCGACGAGCCCACCAACGGCCTCGACCCGGCCGGCATCAGCGACATGCGGGAGCTGCTCGTGCGCATCGCGGGCGACGACCGGACCGTCCTGGTCTCCTCGCACCTCCTCAACGAGCTGGAGCAGATCTGCGACTGGCTGGTGATCATCGACGGCGGCCGCCTGCTGTACAGCGGTCCGGCGCGCGAGTTCGGGGCCGCCACCGATCCCGAGGTCGTGCTCCGACCGGTGGAGCGCGCGGCGCTCGAGGGGTTGTCGGAGCTCGTCTCCGCGCGGGGCCTCGAGCCCCGGACGACGGACGGTGCCCTCCTGGTGCCCGTCGGCGGGAACGACGCCCTCGCGCTCGCGGGGTCGTTGAACGGTGCCGCCGCCACCGGCGGGATCGTGCTCAGCGAGGTCCGGGTCCAGCGCCCCACCCTCGAGGCCGCGTACCTCGACATGTTGGAAGGAGTCCACCGATGATCCGCGCCTACCGGGCCGAGCTGGCCCGCCTCCTCCGTCGTCGGATGCTGATCGGCACCGCCATCGTGATCGTCGTCACCGCGATCGCCGGCGCGGCCATCGTGCTCAGCGCCGCGGAACCCGCCGCCCGCGTCTCGAGCGAGGGCTACACCCCGACCATCGAGAGCCTGAGCCGCGCCGGGGGCGGGACCGAGGTCTTCCGTTACGTCGCCGCGTTCTGGGGCACGTTCGTGTTCGTCGTCTTCGTCGGGCTCTTCGCGCTCGACTTCTCACGGGGCACCTACCGCACGATGCTGCTGCGCCAGCCGAATCGCCTGCGGCTCCTCGCGGGGCGCATGGCCGCGTTCCTGACCGTGGCCGCCGGCATCCTGGCCGTCGCCGAAGCGGCCACCTGGGTCGCGGCGCGGCTGCAGGCCTCCGGGCAGGGGATCTCCACCTCGGCGTGGAACGGCACCGCCGCGCTGGGTGCGGCGGTGAGCGACTACGCCATCGTCCTGGTGTGGGTCACCGGGTACGCCGTCCTGGCGATGGCGGTGGCAATGCTGGTGCGCTCACTGGCGGTCGCGCTCGCGGTCGGCATCCTGTGGGCGGGACCGCTCGAGCACCTCATCCAGAACGCGTGGGCGTCGGCACCGAGGTTCTTCCCCGGGCTGCTGCTCGAGGCGATCGGACAGCGCGGCACGCCGCGGGTCGGGATGACCCAGGCCCTGGTGACCGCGGCGGTCTACACGGTGGTGGCGGCGATCGTCAGCGTCGTCGCATTCACCCGGCGCGACGTCACGACCGCCTGACCGCGTGGTTCCCCGTCACGCACCGACGGCGTGGAAGCCACCGTCGACGTGCACCCTCTCGCCGGTGGTGGCGGGGAACCAGTCGGAGAGCAGC
The DNA here is from genome assembly GCA_036271015.1 of Acidimicrobiia bacterium. Taxonomy (GTDB): domain Bacteria; phylum Actinomycetota; class Acidimicrobiia; order IMCC26256; family DASPTH01; genus DASUAS01. Next base: position 8,805 of record DATBBL010000254.1, on the reverse strand, counting down.
GCGACACAGGCCTTGGCGATGGGCTCGGCGTCCTTCAGGTCCCACCCCAGGGGCGCCCGCTCGGTCCAGACCTCTTCGAAGCGCTCGAAGCCCGGGATGCTCTTCGCCGCGATGCTGCGGTAGGGGCCCGCGCTGACGAGGTTCACGCGAATGCCGCGTGGTCCGAGGTCGCGCGCGAGGTACCGGGCGACCGACTCGAACGCCGCCTTCGACACGCCCATCCAGTCGTAGACGGGCCAGGCGACGTCGTCGTTGTCGAAGTCGAGGCCCACGATCGAGCCGCCCCGGTGCATCAGCGGGAGCGCGGCGACGGCGAGCGCCTTCAGCGAGTAGGCAGAGACCTGGAGCGCCACCGCCACGTCCTCCCAGGGCGCGTCGAGGAATCCGCCCCCGAGGCACGACTCGGGCGCGAAGGCGAGGCAGTGCAGGACGCCGTCGAGCTTGCCGCCGACGTTGCCCGCCAGCGCGGCGAGGTCGTCCTCCTTGGTGACGTCGAGCTCGACGATCTGCACCTCGGGGTCGGGAAGACGCTTGGCGGTGCGCTCGGTGAGGCGCATCACCCGCCCGAACGAGCTCAGGATCACCTCCGCGCCCTGCTCCTGTGCCAGCCGCGCCGTCGAGTAGGCGATGGACGCGTCGTTGAGGACACCGGTCACGAGGATGCGTTTGCCTTGGAGCACGACGGCCCTTTCGTCTCAGAGGAATCGACCATCAAAACGGAGATGCAGGGGAGCCGTGCCCGGAGGGCGGGACGGCGGAGCGGAATCGACCATCAGAGTGGCGTGTTCGAGTGTCGCCGCCCGGGTTGCTGCTCGCGTTTGGTGCCGAGGCGCGCGAGCGCGTCGACCAGCACGCGTCGGGTGTCGTCCGCCGCGATCACGATGTCGACGTAGCCGCGCTCGGCCGCGATGTACGGGTTGAGGAACCGGTCCTCGTACTCGGCCACCAGCTTGGCCTGCTCCTGCGCCCGCTCGATCGGATCGTCGATGGCCTCCAGGCGCCGGCGGTGAAGGATCTGCACCGCCGGCGGCGCGCCCATCACCGCGATCTCGGCGGTCGGCCACGCGATGCAGTAGTCCACGCCGAGACCGGCCGAGTCCATCACGATGTACGCGCCGCCGTACGCCTTCCGCAGCACCACGCAGATGCGCGGCACGGTGGCGGCGGCGTACGCGTGGAGCAACTGCGCGCCGTGGCGGATGATGCCGCGCCACTCGAGATCCTTGCCCGGGAGGTAGCCGCTCGTGTCGACGAAGGTGACCACGGGGAGGTTGAAGCAGTCGCACCACTGGACGAACCGCGCCGCCTTCTGCGCGGCGTCGATGTCGAGGCTGCCGGCCTGCTGCATGGGCTGGTTGGCGACCACACCCACCGCGCGCCCGTCGAGCCTCCCGAGACCGGTGACCATGCTGGCCGCGTAGCGGTCACGGAGCTCGAGGAAGGAGTGCTCGTCGAGCACGTCGGCGATCACGGTCCGCACGTCGTACGACGCGGTCGCGCGCGTCGGCACTGCGGCTGCGGCGCGGGCCGCGGGCCGGTCGACGGGATCGTCGGTGTCTTCGCGCGGGGGATCGGCGAGATGGTTCGACGGCAGGTACGACAGGAGTCCTTCGAGCGCGACCATGGCGTCGTCCTCGTCGGCCACCACACAGGTCGCGACGCCGCTCTGGCGTTCGTGCACGGTGGCGCCGCCGAGCCGGTCGCCCTCGATGGGCACGCCGGTGAACGCGACCACGACGTCGGGGCCGGTCACGTAGGCGAACGCGTCCTCGGTCATGATCACGTGGTCGGCGATGCCGAGCAGCAGCGCGGGCCCGGAGACGGCCGGGCCGACCAGGAGGAGCACGACCGGCACGACGCCCGAGGCGTCGCTCAGCGCCTTGGCCACGCCGCCCCACGCGTGCAGGGAGGCGACGCCGTCGGACACGTCGGCGCCCGAGCTGGCGATGCGGCCCACGATCGGCACGCCCACCTCGACCGCGAGGTGCACGGCCCGCTCGATGGCCTCACCTTCGGCGGTGCCGATGGCGCCGCGGTGCTTCCCGCCGTCGAGGCTGAACCAGCTCACCATCCGGCCGTCGATCTCGCGGAAGGAGGCGTCCACCGCGGCGCTGCGGTGCCCGAACACGGGCAGCACGACGCCGGGTGCCGTCATGGGTCCCCCGCTGCTCGGCCGGTCGTCAGTCGGCGTCGACGTCGACCGACCCGAGGATCAGGGTGGCGTTGTGGCCGCCGAAGCCGAACGAGTTCGACAGGACCGGCTTGCGTTCGACCGGACGGGGCTCGCCCGCGACCACGTCGAGGCCGATGTCGTCGCCGATCTGCTCGAGGTTGGCGGTGGGGGGCACGATGCCGTCGCGCAGCGACAGGAGGCTGATCACGGCCTCCGCGGCGCCGGCGCCGGCGATCATGTGCCCGGTGACGCCCTTGGTCGACGTGACCGGTGGGGTGATGTCGCCGAACACCTTGCGGATGGCTTCCGCCTCGGTGGCGTCGTTGAGCGGGGTCGACGTGCCGTGTGCGTTCACGTGCCCGATGCCGCCGGCGTCGAGCCCGGCGTCGTCGAGCGCGAGCTGCATGCACGCAGCGGCGCCCGCACCTCCCGGCACCGGCGCGGTGATGTGGTGCGCGTCGGCGTTGCGGCCGTAGCCGAGCACCTCGCCGCGGATGCTGGCGCCTCGTGCGAGCGCGTGCTCCAGGGTCTCGAGTACGCAGAAGGCCGCACCTTCGGCGATCACGAACCCATCGCGCGCGGCGTCGAACGGGCGCGACGCCCGTTCCGGATCGTCGTTGCGGGTGCTCATCGCGCCCATCCGGGCGAACGCGGAGACGGTGAGGGGGGTGACCGGAGCCTCGGTGGCGCCGGCCACGACGACTTCGGCGCTGCCGTCGCGCACCATGCGCAGGCCCTCGCCGATCGCGTTGGCGCCGGCCGCGCACGCGGTGGAGATGCACAGCGCGGGTCCGGTGAAGCCGAAACGGATGGAGATCATGCCCGCGGCCGCGTTCGGCATCATCATGGGGACGAAGAACGGGCTCACGCGGCTGGCGCCGCGTGCGAGGAACGTGGCCTCGTTCTCCTCCATGGTCTCGAGCCCACCGACGCCGGTCGCCGCGATGACCGCGCAGCGGCTGGGGTCGGCGCCGAGCTCGCCGGCGTCGCTGAGCGCGTCGGCGGCGGCGCCGAAGCCGAGCTGCGTGAAGCGGTCGACGCGGCGGACCTCCTTGGGGCCGAAGTACGGCTCGGGGTCGTACTCGAGGACCTCGCCTGCGAACTGCACGGGAAGCTCGGACGGGTCGAACCGCTCGATCCGCTTCGCGGTGCCGCGACCGGCGCGAATCGTGCTCCACAACGTGTCGACGTCGACGCCGGCGGGTGTCTTCACACCCATGCCGGTGACGACGACTCGCGGCCGCCCTTGCGAGTCGAGGTGCGAGGTCATGCCATCTCCATTGCGCATTCGCTACTCGCCGGCGGACCCGGCTCGTGCACGCTCATGCTTTTGCGGCGACCTTGGCCATCACGAGGTCGACGGCCTGGCCGACGGTACCCACGTTCTCGAGGTCCTCTTCGGGGACCGAGATGTCGAACCTCTCCTCGAGCCCCATCACCAGCTCGACGAGGTCGAGGCTGTCGGCGTCGAGGTCCTCCTTGAACCGGGCCTCCTCGACGACCGCGTCGGGGTCGACGCTCAGGACTTCGACCGCCACTTCTCGCAGCGCCGAGAGCGCTTCCTCACGTTCCATGGTTCCTCCTGTCGGGTGAAAAGAGCTGCCGTGCGGTGGGCACCGGCGCGTGATGCCCCAGGTTCGCGCCGATCAATGGCCCATGCCGAGTCCGCCGTCGACCGGGACGATGGCGCCGGTGACGTATCCGGCGGCGTCAGAGCACAGGAAGGTCACCACGGCCCCCACCTCCTCCGGGGTCCCGAGGCGTCCGAGCGGCACCGTCTCCTCGGCCCAGGTCCGCCAGTCGTCCGGCAGACCCTCGGTCATGGCGGTCACGATAGGTCCGGGTGCCACGACGTTGCAGGTGATGGCGCGCGGCGCGAGCTCGCGCGCGACGGCCCGCGTGAGACCCACGAGGCCGGCCTTGGCCGCCGAGTAGTTGGCCTGGCCCGCCTGCCCGCTCTGCCCGCTCACGGACGAGACGTTGACGATCCGACCGTGCCGCCCCCGCATCATCTTGGGCGTGGCCCGACGGATGGTGTGGAAGGCGCCGGTGAGGTTGGTCTGCAGGACGTCGGCCCAGTGCTCGTCGGACATGCGCATGAGCAAGCCGTCGCGGGTGATCCCCGCGTTGTTCACGAGCAGCTCGACGGGCCCGAGCGACCCCTCGATCTCGGTGAAGGCATGGTCGACGGACTCGGCGTCGGCGACGTCGGCCTGCACCGCGAGCGCGTCGGCGCCGGCAGCCTCGACCGCGGACTGCGTGTCCTTGGCGCCGTCGTGGTCGGACGAGTAGCAGAACGCCACCCGGTGACCCGCCTCGGCGAGCGCGACCGCGATCGCCCGCCCGATCCCGCGCGATGCGCCGGTGACGAACGCGACCCGCGGCTGGGATGCCGGAGTCGTCACCCGCGGCCCCACCGCACCAGCGCGCTGCCCCACGTGAGCCCCGCACCGAAGCCCGACAGCAGCACCAGGTCGCCGTCGTGCAAGCGGTCGTCATCGGCGGCCTCGGCGAGCACGAGCGGGATCGAGGCCGCGCTGGTGTTGCCGTAGTGGTCGATGTTCACGAGGGTGCGCTCCATCGGGATGCCCAGCCGGGTGGCGGCGGCCTCGATGATACGGACGTTGGCCTGGTGGGGCGCGAACCACTTGACGTCGTCGATGGTGGCGCCCGCCCGCGACAGGGCGGCGGTCGCCGATTCCACCACGATCCGGACCGCGCGCCGGAAGACCTCCGGGCCCGCCATCTTCAGGTAGTGGTCACCGTGCGCGACGGTCTCGGCCGACGTGGGCATGCGACTGCCGCCCGCCGGGATCTCCAGCAGGCCGGTGGCCGAGCCGTCGCAACCGAGGTCCCAGGCCACCAGACCGGGACCGTCGTCGGGCGAGGCGCCCAGCACCATCGCGGCCGCACCGTCGCCGAAGAGGATGCACGTGCCCCGGTCCTGCGGATCGGTCACGCGCGAGAGCGTCTCGCTCCCGACCACGAGCACGTGGTCGAGGTTGCCGGCGGTCAGCAACGCCGCGCCCACGACGAGCTCGTAGACGAACCCGGCGCAGCCGGCGTTGAGGTCGAAGGACCCGCACCGCACGCCGAGGCCGTCGCCTACGAACGCGCCGGTGTGGGGGATCAGCTGCTCGGTGGTCGCGGTGGCGACGATGAGGAGATCGATGGCGTCGGGAGTGAGTCCGGCGTGCTTGATCGCGGCGGCGCCGGCCTCGACGGCCAGGGTCGCGGTCGTCTCACCCGGACCGGCGATGCGCCGCTCGCGGATGCCGGTGCGCTCGACGATCCACAGGTCGCTGGTGTCGACGCGCTGCTCGAGGTCGGCGTTGGTGAGGCGCTGGTCGGGAAGCGCCGTGCCCCATCCTGCGATGGCCGCCCGCATGCTCAGGCGACTCGCAGCCACGCGACGGGCTGGCCCTCCCGGAGCCGTTCACCCCGGTGCACGAGCATGCCGACGAGCTGGCCGCGGAACGGGCTGCACACCGGCGTGGAGGTACCGGGACCGTCGAGGTGTCCGACGGTCTGGCCCTCGTCGACGTGGTCGCCCGCGTCGACGTCGTCGAGCGGACGGAACACGCCCACCGAGGGGGCAATGATCATGCGCTCGGGCACGAGGAGCCCTTCACCGTGGGTCAAGAGGGCTTCCATGGGCTATGCGACCTCCAGGATCGTGGGGATGTCTTCGGGGGTGGCGACGTTGCGGACGGTGACCGACGGCGCGCCGCGCTTCGCCAGCGCGGCGAGCATCGAGCCGTGCCCGACCTCGAGGAAGGTCATGGCGCGGAGGCCGGCGAGGGTGTCCATGGTCGAGCGCCAGCGGACCGGGACCGAGACGTGGGCGGGCAGCCGGTCGCGCCAACCCTCTGCGTCGTCGTAGGCCACCGCGTCGTGGTTCGACACCACGGGGGCCGCGGGTGCGGCCAGGTCGAGGCCGGCGGCCTCGGGCTGCAACCCGGCGGTGGCGTCGGCCATCAGCGGCGTGTGGAAGGCCCCGCCGACGTTGAGCGCGCTGACCCGGCGCACGCCGAGCTCCTGGGCCCGGGCCGATCCGGCGGCGACGCCGTCGGCGGTGCCGGCGATGACGACCTGGCCGGGAGCGTTGTCATTGGCGACCCAGCACGCGTCGGGTGCGGCGGTGCACGCGTCGTCGGCCTGCTCCGGTGTGGCGCCCAGGAGCGCGGCCATCTTCCCGGGGTGGGCGTCGGCGGCCGCCTGGGTGAGCTCGGCCCGTCGCGCCGCGAACCGCACTCCGGCCTCCAGCGGGAGGGCGCCGGACGCGATGAGCGCGGTGACCTGGCCGAGCGAATGACCCGCGAACGCGACCGGCGCGTCAGGAAGCGGTGCGAGCGCGTCCCAGACGATGAGCGAGGTCAGCAGCACCGCGAGCTGTGCTTCACGGGTGCGCGTCAGCGCTTCCGCGGGCGCGTCGGTGATGAGGTGCCCGAGCGGCTCGCCCAGCGCCGCTTCCGCCTGCTCGACGATCGCCCAGCTCGGATGATCGCGCCACGGCAGCGCCATGCCGGATTGCTGGGTTCCCTGTCCGGGGAAGACGACCGCGATGCCCACTGACTGATTCACTCCACTCGGTGCGTTCGGCTGCAGGTGTAAGGAGATACGACCGTCTGCGTGCGCGAGTGGTTACATCGGTGTGCTCGCGACGCCGGTCCGGGATCCCGAGTGTCGACCATTACTCGCGGGTAACGTCGGTTACTCGCGAGTAAATCGCGATCGTCTTCGTGAAGAGCGCCTGGACTCAACCTGTCGGGGCCGAGATGTCTGCAGGAATCGCCTCATGCCTCACCCCGACTCCGACGCGCTGGTCGGGCTGCTGCCGCACCGGCCGCCGTTTCGGTTCGTCGACCAGGTCGATGCCGTCAGCTTCGCCGAGCACATCGAAGCGCGGTACTTCGTCACCGGCGACGAGTACTTCCTGAAGGGGCATTTCCCCGGCAACCCGATCGTGCCCGGCGTCATCCAGTTGGAGGCGCTCGCGCAGGCGGGCGCCATCACGCTCCTGGGCGACGAGCGCTACGCCGGGAAGCTCGCGTTGTTCGGTGGTGTCGAGAAGGTGCGGTTCCGTCGGGTCGTGCGCCCGGGCGACGAGCTCCGGTTGGAGGTCGACGTGGAACGGCTCAGCGCGCGCGGGGGGTGGGCGCAGGCGCGCGCGTCGGTCGACGGTGACACCACCTGCGAGGCGCGCATGTTCTTCGCGGTCGTGTGACGCTCAGCCGTCGGGGCGCGTCGGTGGTTTCGGCGGCTCGTCGAGCTCGGAGAGGTCGCTGAGATCGCCGGCGAAGCCGTCGTCGTCGGAGTCGTCGCTGGGCACGGCCGACACGCGCGGCACCTCGCCCGTCGGCTCGTCCGGGTTGCGGTTGAGCAGCAGCTTGGCCTCGACCGCCTTGTCGAGCGGCGGCTCCCGCCGCACCTGTTGCCACGGCGCGACGACGATGAGGATGAGCAACACCACTGCCAGGACGGCGACGATCACCAGGACCGCGGTGGTGAGGTCCAGCGCGAGGAGGGGGTGCATCCGGTGCATTATCGCCCGCGCGCGAAGCTTCTCCGGTAATCCGCGCCACGAAGTGAGTGGTGGGGCCGGTCCTGCGGGGAGGTACCGCTGAAACGTCGTCTGATGATCCGCCGGATCGTCTCGATCGTCGCCCTCACGGTCATCGTGACCGCCTTGGCCGCTCTGGGCCTGAATGGGAACGTCTTCGCCGGTTTCCAGCGCCGCGCCACCGACGCCCTGCTCCCGTCCGCGCCGTCGGACCCCCACGTCGTCGTCGTCGGGTTCGACCGCAAGACGATCGCGACGCCGGGGCTCGGGAACCCACTACCGCGCGAGAAGGTCGCGGAGTTGGTCGACCAACTGAAGGCGGACGGCGCGCGCGTCATCGTGTTCGACGTCACGTACTCGCAGGAGTCGCAGGAACAGGTGGCGCCCGATGCGCTCCTCTCGAAGGCGATCACGAACGCGGGCAACGTGGTGCTCGCGGTGAAAGGGACGTCCGGGAAGCAGGACAACGGCGTCGTCAGACTCGACAATGAATCCGGCTTCGCCGCGGGCCTTCGGGACGCGGACTTCACCGTCGGCCACGCGCAGACGAACCAGGATCCGACCGACGGCGTGAACCGCAGCCTGCCGCTCGTCGTCGAAGCGGCCGACGGCACGTTCGTCCCGGCCCTCTCGCTGGCCGCGGTGATGCGCTACCGCGGCATCACCGAACCCCCGATCGTCCGGCCGGACGGCGTGCAGATCGGCAACCGCTTCGTGCCCGCCATCGGGGCCAAGTCGCTGCTCCTGAACTTCGCCGAGCGTCTGTCCGACCCGGCGCGGGTCATCTCCGCGGCCGACGTCATCGCCGGCACGGTGCCCAAGGAGAAGATCGACGGCAAGATCGTGCTGATCGGCGCGGTCGACTCGACGCTGGGCGACAACCGGCAGGCGCCGGTGAACAAGTCGAGCGGGATCCCGGGTGTGCTCCTGCATGCGAACGCGGTGAACACGATGCTCACGGGTACCTACCTCGATCCGGTACCCGACTCGCAGACGCTGCTCTGGGTGGCGGGAATGACCGCGCTCATCGGCACCGCCGTGTTGCTCCTGCCGCTGTGGATGTCGGTGC
>DATBBL010000253.1:0-7801 GCA_036271015.1 Acidimicrobiia bacterium | reverse complement strand
GCCGACGAGCCCACCCTCGGGCTCTCACCGTTGGCGTCCCAGGCCGTGCTCGATGCGCTCCAGGAGCTGCGCGACCGCGGCTGTGCCATCCTGCTCGTGGCGGAGAAGGCGCACGAGGTCATGACCCTGGCCGACACCATGGTGTTCATGGAGCTCGGGCGGGTGGTGTGGGCCGGCCCCCGCGAGGCGGCCGACGCCGAGCTCCTGGCCTCCACCTACCTGGGGATCGCCTGATGGGCGACGAAGCGACCACGACCACGACCACCCGGATGGCGACCGATCAGGACGGGCCGCCCACGACCGAGGGCGACCCGCAGTTGCGCCTCGACGGCATCAGCGTCCGCTTCGGTGGCATCACCGCGCTGGACCAGGTCTCCTTCGACGCGCACGCGGGCGAGGTGCTCGGCATCATCGGCCCCAACGGTGCGGGGAAGACCACCTTGTTCGACGTCGTCTCGGGGGTGCGGGCACCGAACGAGGGGCGGGTGGTGCTCGCCGGCCGCGACATCACGCACGCGTCGGCGTCGGGACGCGCCCGCCGCGGCCTGCGGCGCACGTTCCAGCGGGTGCAGACCTTCGGGTGGTTGTCGGTCGAGGACAACGTGCTCGCGGCATTGGAGTGGCGTGGTGGTGGCGGCGGCTTCCTCGCCGACCTCGTGTACTCGCCGACCCGCCGTCGTCACGAACGGGACCGCCGGGCCCGGGTCGAAGCGGTGCTCGACCGGTGCGGGCTGATGCCGGTGCGGAGCGAGCTGGCTGGGTCCCTGCCGATCGGCGTGGCCCGCATGGTCGAGTTCGCCCGGGCGGTGGTCGACCCGCCGCAGCTGCTCCTGCTCGACGAGCCGGCGTCGGGGCTCGACGAGACCGAGGTGACCCGCCTCGGGGGCGAGATCCAGGCCGTCCGGGCCGAGGCGGGCTGCGCGGTGCTGCTGGTGGAGCACAACGCGGGCTTCGTCATGGAGCAGAGCGACCGCGTGGTGGTGCTCAACCTGGGCCAGGTGCTCGCGGCCGGCTCCCCGGCCGAGGTCCAGCGCAACCAGGAGGTGCGCGACGCGTACCTGGGCGAGAAGGACGCCGCGACCGGGCCCGCCCCCGAGCCGACGCCGGAACCGGCCGGCGACGGGACCGCCGAGCCGTCCTAGTCGCGGCGGATCCTCATTCCCGGAAGCGGGCGCCGAGGAGCCGCGGGAACTGCGTCCGGGCGACGCGGACCTGGTCGTCCGACGTGAGGAAGATCGAGTGCTTCACGCCGTCGACCAGCCAGATGGTGAGCGTCCACGACCGCGGGCCGGACACGGTCCACGCTCGGCGGCGGAGCTCCACCTCCGCGATCTGGGTCTGCGGGATCCACCGGTTCCGCGCGTCGGAGGCGAGGAGGGCGTCGTGGTCGGCCGAGCGCGCGTCCTCGAGGTGACGATGCATGTGGGCGCCGGCGTGGGCACCGTGCAGGACGAAGACGCCGTCGGTGTCGATCACCAGCGACAGGTGATCACGCTGCCGGCCCTTCCACACAGCACCGGCGATGGTCCCGAGCCAGTGCACGTCGACCCGGCCGCCGTCGGTGTTGGGATGAGGAACCGTCGTCTCGCCCTCGCCGCCGTGGACGCGCCGGAGCGGGTCCACCGCGTCGTCGACCAGCCGCGTGAGGTCTTCGCCGCCTCGCCAGTTCCAGGGCATGATCCAGATCATCGAGCCCGTGGCCCCGATGAGGCACCGGATCCCGTTGTCCAGCGTGAGGCACGCCTCGACGTCGTCCCACCGGACGGTGATGCGGCGGCGGCCGTCGGGACCCCAGGAGACGCCATCGGCGCCGACCACGAGGGTTCCCTGCTCGCGGCCGCCGATCGGCTGGTAGACGTCTCCCTGCACCGACGCGGTCGACCAGCGCGCGCCTAGCGACCACCCGGAGAGATGCTCCGCCACTGATTCCGGACCGACCATGAGCATCGTCGACATGACCGCGTCGAGCTCGTTCCGCATCGACGCCGACGTCTGGGCCTCGCTCATCGCGGCGGCCTCCTCCGGCGTCCGGACGTCGCCGTCGAGGAGACGCCGACGCGCCGCACCGTCGAGCGCGCCGAGGATCCAGTCCGAGTGCTCGCGGAAATGTCGCACGTACTCGTGTCGGCCGGCGACCTCGTCGTCGGTGGGACCGGACTCGGCCAGCTCGCCGAGGATCTCCACGAGCCCGACGGCCACCCGCGCGGGCGCATCGTCCGCACCGTCGGCCTCGAGCAGCTGCACCGCGCGCCCGCCTCCGACGCGCAGCGGATTGAACTCGACCGCGTAGCTGAGCGCGTCGCCGCGCAGCCGCTGCAGGGCGCGCTGCTGCGCGAACCCCATGATCGAGCTGATGCCCGGTCCCGACCCGGACACCACCGACAGCGAGATCCGCGGCGTCTCGGCCGCGATCACGGTGCGGCCCGTGGCCAGCATGGTCGGTGGCGACGGGTGGTCGATCGGCGGTCCGATCGGCAGCTCGCGCAGGGTCAAGTTCGGCGGTGGCGGTCCCGACAGCCACATGACCGCGTTCCCGGTCGTGAAGTGGGTGTGCGCCCACTCCACGACCTCGTCGGCGTCCAGGCGGGAGAGTCCGTACTCGGGCCAGCCGATCAGCCCGGCACCGTGTGGGCCGAAGCGCTCCCGCAGGTCGACCGCGAGGTGCGAGGCCCCGCGACGTCGTCCTTCGATCTCGAGCACGCGCAGCTCGTCGGCGAGGCGGTCGACCTGGAGACGGGCGAGCTGGCGGGCGACCGTCCCGAAGAACCCGGCCACCTGGTCGGCGCCGCCCACGGCCCAGAACTGCGTCGTGACCGGGTCGACCTGCCCGTTCCATGCGTAGCCGGCCGGGTGGCCCAGCGCGTGCAGCGCGAGGTGCTCCACGACGTGGTTGATCCCCGCGACCTTCAACGTCTCGTTACTCCGGCCGGTCGCGAAGATGAGGGACGCGTTGAGCGGGCCCTGGACGTCGCCCGCGTCGGCCCAGAGCGCGGTGACTCCGTCGATCTCGCCCCACCGTGCCGTCATGACGACCACGCTAGGGGGGACGAGGTGCACGCGCGCGGCGATATTGCGCCATCCGGCGCATGTCGCCCCCCGAGTCCCGGCGCACGCCGCCGCCGCCGTGACGACCGGTCGGGCGCAGGGTCACCGTCAACCCGCCGGTGTGCGTGTCGAGCTTGCGCCCGGCGGCCACGACCTCGGCCAGGGTCGCCGCCGAACGTCGCACCGCCTCGTCGACGGTGTCGGTGGCGACGTCGTAGAGCGTGAGGTGGTTCGGTCCGACCCGGAGTGGTGGGACCCGGCGCCACCGCGACATGGCCGAGAACGCACCGCAGGACAGCATGTCGGGCACGTGCTGCTCGTCGTACCACGCGTCCCACTCCGCCTCCCGGGCCGGATCGCTGCAGAGCACGTGGGTGAGGATGTGCGCGCGCCGGGACTCGTCGGGGGGCGGCTTGGTCCCGAAGCGGCCGTGGGCGACGAACACGTCCGCCGCGATCGCGGCGTGGGCCGGGTGCACGAGGCCGGCGGCGCGCAGCGCGTCGTCACGGTCGAGCGTGCTCGCGGCCTGCGCGCGGGCGTCGTCGGCGTCGAGCTCGTGGATGGTGACGTGGGTGAAGCCCGGACCGGGGAGACCCGGCTGCGGACGCGCGGTGAGCTCGAATCGCGTCGCCGCCCACGGCCCGTCTCCCGAGCACAGCGCGGGCAGGTGCACGTCGTCCTCCCACGCGTCCCACGCCGCTTCCTCCGCCGGTCGTACGCACTTGGCGTACACGACGAGCAGCCCGGTCGTGGTCAACTCGAGGGGATCACGCCTCCGGCGGCGATCCACCGGTCGACGGTGTCCTGCGCCTCCGCGGGGGAGTAGACGTCCTCTTCGAAGCTCCACTTCCCGTTCCCCGCGTAGTGGAGGATGGTGTTGACGTCGAACCCGTAGTAGCCGTCGTCACCTTCCGGCGCGGGGAGGATGTTCGGGATCAACGTGCTCACGCGGTTGCCGTCGATCAGCGCGAAGGACGGCGGGAACTCCATCGTCGGGAACGGCTGCATCACCGACTTGATCCAGGCCCGGATCTCGGCCCCGGAGCGGAAGTACCCGTAGTGGTGCTCGCGGTAGTGGGCGTCGTCGGTGAACTGGTCCGCCCATTGGTCCCAGTCGCCGGTCTCGACCGCCAGCGCGGCGCGCTGGCGGTACTTCTCGAACTCGGCCTCCACCTCCGCACGTGGGTGCGCGGGTTGGGGCGGCTCGGGGTTCCAGCCGTCGATCCCGCGGAGACTGCGGTCCTGGGGGGTGTCACGCCGGCCGCCGTCGGCGAGCCACTCCTTGAACACGCGCTCGGCGTCGGCCGGGTTGTAGTAGTCGGCCTCGAACGAGAACTTCCCGTCGCCGCCGTATTGGAGGAAGGTGGTGTTGGGGAACGCATACCGCTTGCCGGTGCCGGTGGGGTCGGGCAGGTTGTTCCAGATGTAGAACCCGATGCGACCGCCGTCGATGACGGACCACTCGATCCAGAGGGTCATCGCCGGGTACTCCTTCATGATGTCGACGATGAAGCTCGTGATCGCCGGCTTGCCCTCGAACACCCCGAGGTTGTGCTCCTCGTAGCGGGCGTCGTCGGTGAACATGTCCGCCCACCCCGGCCAGTCGTGCTCCTGCACCCCGCGCTTCTGGTACTCGGCCCAGGCGGCTTCGATCTCGTCACGCGTGTACTCGGCCATCGCGTCCCCCTCGTCGTGCGGGGAGCGTAGCCCGACACCGCTCCGGCGATACCGTGAGCGGCGTGGATGCCGTGGACGTGGTGGTCTCGGGGCGGGTCGTGACCGTCACCAGCCCCGACAAGGTCATGTTCCCCGAGCACGGGCAGACCAAGCTCGACCTCGTCGACTACTACCGGTCGGTCGAGCACGAGCTCATGGGCGCGATCCGGGGCCGGCCGGTGCTGATGCAGCGGTTCCCCAACGGTGTCGGCGGCTCGTCGTTCTTCCAGAAGCGCGTCCCGAAGGACGCACCCGACTGGCTCGAGACGTCGGTGGTGAGCACGCCCAACGGCACCACGTCGAAGGCGCTGGTCGCGGCCGACCTGGCCCACATCGTGTGGGCGGTGAACCTCGGCTGCCTCGGCTTCCACGTGTGGCCCAACCGGGCCGCCGACGACGCGCACGCCGACGAGCTGCGCATCGACCTCGACCCGCAACCCGGCGTCGCGTTCGACGAGGCCCGCATCGCGGCGCGCGAGCTGCACACGTTGCTCGCCGAGGTCGGGATCCGCGGGTGGCCGAAGACCACGGGCAACCGCGGCATCCACGTGTACACGCGGCTCACCCCCGAGTGGTCGCCGGTCGAGGTCCGGCGCGCCGCGGTGGCGGTGGCGCGCGAGCTGGCCCGCCGCCGTCCCGACGTGATCACCGACGCCTGGTGGAAGGAGGAGCGCGGGGAGCGGATCTTCGTCGACTTCAACCAGAACGCGCCGCACAAGACGGTGTTCGGCGCGTGGTCGGTACGGGCGCGCCCCGGTGCGCAGGTGTCGACGCCGTTCGACTGGGACGAGCTCGACGACATCGATCCCGACGCCTGCACCATGGCCACCGTGCCGGCCCGCGTCGAGGCGCGGGGCGACCCGTGGGCCGACATCGACACCGATCCACAGTCGCTGGCACCCCTGCTCGAGATGTACGCGCGCGACCTGGCCTCGGGCCTGGAGGACGCGCCGTGGCCGCCCGTCTACCCGAAGATGCCGGGCGAACCCCCGCGGGTGGCGCCCAGCCGGGCCAAGAAGCCGCCGGCCGAGAAGCCCACGACCGCGACGAAGACCGCGAAGAAGGCGACGAAGAAGACGACGCGGAAGCGCACCTAGCGCGGCGCGGCGACGGCCGCCGGTTCGCCGCGTCGGCCGCGCGCGGTCCGGCCGAACGGCTTGACCAACGAGACCACGGTGGCGAGGCCGAGCACCACCACATGGGCGATGGCGGGGGCGAGCAGCGGCCCCGACAGGTGTCCCAGCGCGCCGTCGCGGGCCGCGGGTGCGACCACGAGGAGGTCGGTGACCACGACCGGGACGACGGCCACCTCCTTGATCACGACCCACCAGTAGCGGGCCAGGCCCCACTTCGTTCCGACGCCGAGGACGACACCGGTCGCGGCGGCGAGGGCGCCGACCGGCACGGTCAGCCACACCGACGTCTCGACCGCCCGGTACAGCGAACGGGCCAGCGCGTCGTCCCCGGTGCTGCCCGCGGCCACGAGCAGGAACGCCACGAGGACGGCGACACCGAACCAGCCGACCGAGGTCAGCACGTGGGCGACGAGGGCGACGAGACGGGGGCGACGGGTGAGGTGGAACCGCATGTGGCCATCCTGCGCCCGGGCGCGCCGGGTGTCGTCCGCCCGGCGACGCATCTCGGCCGTACCACGCCCGACGTAGGCCGCGCCGGCTTGACGGGACGGATCCGTTCGTGTTGACCAAGTGCGGATTTGCGTACGTCACCGTTCACGAGGGGAAAGGCGGGCACGCATGCCGGGCACTGTAACGTCGCCCGCGATGACGGATCGGGCCGTGACCGACGAGTTGTTTGACGGCTCGACGCACTCAGTCCAGCGTCGGGCACGACAAGTGACGCTCAACGCGACCGGCGTGGACCAGAACGGAAACCGGTGGGCATACCTCGCGTTTCCTAATCGGTACGCGCCTCGACTGAAGGGGCCCGATCCAACCGGGCGGACAGGTCGGTGCGTGGGGTGTCAAACTCTCTGCGCGCGTAACAGCGCCAAGCCGCGGCCCCTGCTCAGGCACCGTTGTCGATGGGGCCGTCGAGGGCACGAACGATCCGCTCAACCTGCTCTCCGGCGGTGCTGCCTTGCGCTTCGGCCGCGATCCGAGTCGGAGTTCCGCCCATACCCGAAGCTCAACGAGGAACGCCACGAGCAGGTCTGGGTCTCGTTGGTCGCTCGGCGCGAGCCGCTATGGCCGGAACAGCAGTCGTTTCGCCACCACGTCGCCCGCGACCGTGCCGGTTGCGATCAAGAACGGCACGAAGAGACGATGAGCGAACTTCCAGTCGCCGTCAAACCTTGCCGCGTCGTCGTAGTAGATGCCGGACTGGTCGACATTCAATTCGGCTCCTGCGTCACCGAGAGCGCTCGCCGTGGGTGTGGTGCCCCTGATCCTCTCGTGGATTGTCGTGGTCGCCCGAGCGCGTTCGCTGCTCAGCAGTTCGATCACAGGGCTGTGCGGTGTCTGGATCAGGACGTTCAGGTCGCCGCTTCCCTCGATGTTCATTTGGATGAACGCAGACGCGCTATCGAAGTGCAAGCAAAAATAAGGCCGGGTCTCAATCGTGGGGACACGATTGAGAGTGCCTCAACGGTGAACCTCGGCGCGATCAGCGCGTACCGGGTGGACACACATTTCCATTTCTCGGTCCCGAAGAACGCAGGTCCGCCCTTTGCGGGCAAGAAGGTCACCCGTCGGGGAAGCGTACTTCTCTTCCAACGCGGACAGGACATCGTCCAGGTGTCAGTCACCGCGGGTGACGATGACGCGAGTACGAGCTTGATCGATCTGATGGCTGGAAGCGTCCGCACGGTCTAATGCGTGACTGAGCGAGAAACGCTCTGGGCGTCGCGCGCACCGTGGAGCTCAACTAGGACGAACGCGGCCTGGTCCTCTCCTGCGAGACGGAGTTTTCAGGGTCCGTTCCTGTGAGCAGGCTCGACACGATCAGATTCCGGTAGTCCAAGTCCTGGGCAAGTCGCTGCCAGAACGGTTCTTGCCACTGAGCCTCGCCCTCTTGCGGAGAG
>DATBBL010000252.1:0-4597 GCA_036271015.1 Acidimicrobiia bacterium | reverse complement strand
TCGATCTCGTCTGCCGTCAACATCGCCCTTCCACCATCGACCCTGTGTCGACCCCGTGTCGACCCGTTGTCACGCCGCCCCTCTGGCGATGTTACTCTCCGTGACCAGATCGGGCCTGCGGAGAGGGCGGGCAGCCGGACCCGACACACGGACGCGTGACGATGGCCCCAACCAAGCGACGGTTCAATTCCCCCGACGGGGTGCCGCGCGCGATCCTGTGCACGACAATCCTCGCCGCGACCGGGGACGTATGCCTGACATGAGTGTTCGCGCCACGAGACCTCCGGTCACCGCCATCATCCCGACCCACAACCGGCGGACCACGCTCCAGGCGACGCTGACGTCGGTCCTCGACCAGCGCGATGTCGACCTGCAGGTGATCGTCATCGACGACGGCTCGATCGACGACACGGGAGAGTGGCTCGCGGCGGTCGGCGACCCCAGAGTCCGGGTGTTGCGCCACGACGTACCCCAGGGTGCCGCGAAGTCCCGCACCGCGGGGGTGGCCGCCGCGGTGACCGAGTGGGTCGCGTTCTGCGACGACGACGACCTCTGGTCGCCGCGGAAGCTGGCCGCCCAGCTCGACGCGGTGGCCGCCAGCCCCGGCGCGGGCTGGAGCTGCACCGGGGCGGTGTCCTTCGTCGCCGACGGAAGTGCTCCGGTGGAGATCGTGCACCACCAGCCGGCGCCCGCGACCGATGGAGTCCTCGCCGGGCTGCTGACGAGCAACATCGTTCCCGGCGGTGGCTCGTCGGTGCTGGTCGGCAAGGATCTCGTGCAGGAGGTGGGGGGCTTCCGCGGCGGGCTGGCGGAGGACTGGGACCTGTGGATCCGGCTGGCGCTCGCAGCTCCTCTGGCGACGGTCGCGGCGCCCTGCACCGGCTACCGCATCTGGCGGGGCACCGGGAGGTCGCGCTCGAGCGATGTCCGGGGCATGGCCGCCGCCAACCGGACCGTGCGTGAGCGCTACCGCTCCGAAGCGGAGACCCTCGGCGTCCCTCAGGTGGGCCAGGCCGACGAGGTGTACCTCGCCAAGATCGCCCTGCGGGCGGACCTGCGGATCGAATCGTCCGTGCGCTACGCCCGCCTGGCTCGCCACGCACCCGCGAAGCTGCTGTGGGCGGTGGCGGCACTCGTGTCGCCCGCCGCCGTCGACCGGGCCACCGATCGCCGGTCCGCCAACGCCGTTCCCGCCGAGCCGCGCGACGCGGCCCTCGAGTGGCTGGTGCCGCTTCTCACCGAGCCGGCACTCACCACGAGCGGACCGCGCCACGCCGCCTGAAACGGCACCCTCGATGGGAATCGCGGGTCACGCATGCGGGCAGCCGGCGCGCACCCCGTGGCACGGAGGGGCCCGCACGGGCCTCCCGATGCCCGCCGAGCCGACGGCCCCGGGCCCGCCCGAGCGAGCGCTCGCCACTACTGCGGAACTCCGGGCCACCGCAGAACGCTACTATCGGAGTGAGGGGGCGACCACGCTGCGTGTTCAGCTGGGCGACGACAGTGGACGAAGACGAAGTCGAGGCAGCGCCGTGGGGCAGGTAGGGCACCGATGATGGGCACCCATTCGGTCGTGACGGTCACGATCCCCTCGTACAACTACGCGCGCTACCTGCGGGAATGCGTGGAGAGCGCGGTCCACCAGGAGGGCGTGGAGGTCGACGTCGTCATCGTCGAGAACGCCTCGACCGACGGCTCGGTCGAGCTCGCCCGTCAGCTCCGGGACGAGTACCCCAACGTGCGGCTGGTCGAGCACGCCGACAACCACGGCATCATCTGCTCGCTGAACCGGTGTCGGGACGAGATCCGTGGCGACTACGTCGTGCTCCTCTGCGCCGACGACTGCCTGACGCCGGGCTCGCTCGCCCGATCGGTCGCCTTCATGGACGCCCATCCGAACGTGGGGATGACCTATGGCCCGGTGATCGTGTTCAGCGAGCTGAGCAAGGTGAAGCCCTCGCAGCTCGCGGCGGCACCCGGTCCGGCGAAGATCTATCCCGGCGCGGAATGGATCGACCGGGTGTGCCGTGCCCGGGAGAACCCGATCTACACGCCCGAAGTCGTCATGCGCACCTCGACCCTGGCGGTGGCGGGCCGGCTCGACCCCGCCTGCCCCCACACGAGCGACCTGAACATGTGGCTCAGGATGGCGTCGTACGCCGATGTCGCGTACCTCCCGGGGCAGACCCTGGCCATGTTCCGCCAGCACGAGACGAACCACTCGAACGCCTACGAGGGCTCGGCGCTCAGCACCATCGAGCAGAAGTGGGTCGCCTTCTCCGCGTTCCTCGACACGGTGGCCGACCGTCCGGAACGGGCGCGGTGGGACACGACGGTCCGGCGCACCCTGGCGCGCGAGGCCCGCTACTCGGCGTCCCGCGCGTACGTGAAGGCGAACGGCGCGGGGCCCGACGAGTCGCAACAGCTCCTCGACCTCGCCGCGGTCCTCGACCCGACCAAGCCCTCGGGCGAGTCCCTGTCGTGGCGGGTGCGCCGGAGCCTGGGCCCGTCCCGGTCGCGGACGTTCCCGTTGTTCCTGCCCCGGCTCGTCCTGAGTCGCCTCCAGCGCGTCGCCGCCGAGAAGCGGCGCGTACGGTCGGGGGTCTGACGTGCGATCGCGCCGGTTGCCGCAGCCGACGGGCTCGATCTCGGCCCGAGCTTGGAAGGAATGCCGATGACGATGTTGATCTCGGCCGAGTCGACGATCACCGACGACGAGCGCCGCCGGCGGTTGTACGACGGCGAGGTGTTCAACCTCCCGCCCCGGGCGTCCGTGCGGGCGCTCACCGACTTCGCGTGGGAGCTCATCGTCGCCGCGTTCGGTGCCCTCGACCCCGCCCGGGCCTTCGAGCACCTCCCGGTTGAGGAGTACGTGGAGATCCTCGGTCCGCTGAAGACCGGCTTCACCCACCATCCCCGCTCCAAGGAGCTGCTCACCGCCGCGCTCGTGGACCTGGGGTGCGACCCCGAGAAGACCTACTTCGACGTGCCCAAGCTGCGGGTCGTCACGCCCGCCAGCTACCTCACCGCGGGCCTCGGCTACAACTACAAGCCGCACCGCGACACCTGGTACTCGGCACCGCCGTGCCAGGTGAACTGGTGGGCACCCATCCGGGGCCTCACGCGCGACAGCTGCATGGCCTTCCACCCCGACTTCTGGGGGCGGGCCAGCGAGAACAGCAGCCAGGCCTTCGACGCCTACGAGTGGAACCGCTCCGGGCGCCGCGACGCGGCGCAGTTCGTCACCAGCGATCCGCGGCCGCACCCCCACCTGCTCGGCGGGAGTCCCGGGACCGAGGTCCGGCTCCTGGGTGACCCGGGCTCCGCGCTGGTGTTCTCCGGGGCGCAGTTGCACTCGACCGTGCCGAACACCTCGGGCGGCACGCGCTTCAGCGTCGACTTCCGCACCGTCAACCTCGACGATCTCGCGGCTCACGCCGGTCCGGAGAACATCGACTCCGAGTCGACCGGCACGACGCTGCGCGACTTCCTCCGGATGGAGACCTACGAGGGCCTGCCGGCGGATCTGATCGCGGGATACGACGTGAACGGCAGCGCGGACGGCGTGCTCGTGTTCGACCCCGCAATGCTCGACGCCTGAGCCGGGGGACGGGACGGGCCGGTGGAGGTCCTCGACACCGGGTACGCGGCACCGATGAAGCGCGTCGACCTCGTCGTCGTCATCTCGCTGGGTCCGGAGTGCGAGATCCGCGCCGCGCTGGACGCAGTGGAGCGTGTCGAGGCGTACACGACCAGCAGTCGCACCATCGTCGTCGCCGACCATTCCGGCGACGGGAGCGGTCGTCGCGTCCAGGAAGCACACCGCGACGTCCACGTCGCAGAGATGGACGACGACGCCGACGACCGCTCGGTCGATGTCTCGTACGTGCACCTGGCCCGCGTGTTCGGTGACGTGTTACGCGGCCATCAATTCGACGCGCTCCTGCGACTGGGTGAGCACGCGCTGATCACCGCTCCCCACCCCGAGGCGGATGCCATCGCGTGCTTCGACCGCGACCAGCTGGTCGGCGCGGCCGGGCGCTACCGGTCGGGATCCGGTACCGCGGCGCGGAGGATCCGACAGCAGATGTTCCCGCCGCGCGCGCTGATCGACGACACCCGCGGGACCATCGGTCGCTGGCGAGTGCAGGCGCAGGCTCGCCGGCACGGATACCGCGCCGGCGAACGCGTCGAGGGCGACGCGTGCTTCTACAGCTACACCGCACTCAAGGCGCTCGCCGCGAACGGGTACCTCCCGAAGATGTCATTGGCCCGAACGGGTCTCCGAGAAGACGAGATCTTCGGCCTCACACTGCGCGCCAGCGGCTACCACTTCTGCGACCTGTGGGACCCCGACGAGCCGGCGATCCTCGTGCCACCGGTCGTCACCGACTCGTCGATGCGGTGACGCGCGCGCCCGGCGCGGTCTCGAAGAGGGCGGCGATCGACGGCCCGATGCGCCGGATGTCGAACTCGGCGATCACCCGCTCCCGTCCGGCGCGGGCAAGGTCGGCTCCCGCCGCCGGCTCGACGAGCAGGCGCTGGAGCGCATCGGCCAGGAGATCGGGGCGCCCGGGCGGCACGAGCAGACCCGTGA
>DATBBL010000251.1:0-6136 GCA_036271015.1 Acidimicrobiia bacterium | reverse complement strand
AGCATGTCGGCGTCTTCGCGACTCGACGGGAGCGGCACCTCGGTCGCCACTGCGGCAGGCGCCGGCGCGGCCTGCGGAGCGGTGGACACGGGGCGGCTGGCGGCTTCCTGCAGCTTCTGGGTCAAGCTCTCGATGGTGACGGCCGCCCGCTCGAGCAGGTCGTCGACCTCGTCGCGGTCGTAGCCGCGCCACGAGTCCTTGATCTCGCTGCTCCGGAGTTCCTGAGGGGTCACGTCCATGGCAGGCCATGGTAGCGAGGAGGGCCGCCCGAGCGGGGGCCCCACGCCGGGTCAGCCGGCGGCCAGCACCGATCGCAGGATCAACAGCACGAAGAAGACGATCATGAACGAGGTGTCGAACATGCCGATCGGCGGGACGACCCGACGGACCGGCCGGAGGACGGGCTCGGTGAGCTCGAAGAGGAGGGTGTTCAGCGACGCCAGGAAGGTTCCGCCGCGCACGGGGAACCAGGACAGGACCGCTCTTCCTCCGAGGATGACGAGGTAGAGGGTGACCAGGATGGCCAGGACGTCGCGCACGGTCAGGGTTGGAAGAGGCCCCGCGCCTGCAGCCGGTCCTTCTCCTCCTGGGAGACCTCGACGTTGCTCGGCGTGAGCAGGAACACCTGGTCGGCGACGCGCTGCATGGAGCCCGCCACCGCATAGGCGAGGCCGCTCGAGAAGTCGATGAGGCGCCGCTGCAGCTCGCGGGGCAGGCCCTGCAGGTTGAGGATCACGGGCTGGTTGGCCTTGAGCCGGTCGCCCACCTCCTGGGCGTCGTTGAAGCCCTGCGGCTCCACCACGTGCACGCGGGCGGCGGTGGTGGGGCCGATGGTGCGCACGACGCTCGGGCGGGGCGACGACATGCCCGACGGCTCCTCTCGGGGCGCCGTCGCACGGGGCGGTGCCGGCGCCGGCTCGGGTGCGCCGTAGTCGGCCCCGTAGTCGGTCTGGGGCTCGGGGCGGGTGCGCACCGTCCCCGACTCGCGCGGCGCGCTCGCGCGGCCGTCGGCGTCGTCGCGACCGGGGTCGCGGCGCGCGCGGGGGTTCGGCGGCTCCTCGGCCGGTTCGCCGTAGTCGCCGTAGGACTCGTACTCGCCGCCGTACTCGAGCTCGTCGTCGTCCTGGAGACCCAGGTAGACCATCGCCCGACGCCACATCGAAGCCATGTGCGTCTGCCTCCTCGCGTCCCCGAGCCTATGAGATGGAGCGCGACGGTGGCGGGACAGGGGTCGTCCGGGTCAGGGGTGTCAGGATCGGGGGCCGAAGAGGGCGCGGCCGACGCGGACGATGGTCGCCCCCTCCTCCACC
Source organism: Acidimicrobiia bacterium (assembly GCA_036271015.1). Classification (GTDB taxonomy): domain Bacteria; phylum Actinomycetota; class Acidimicrobiia; order IMCC26256; family DASPTH01; genus DASUAS01. The sequence goes on along the minus strand of DATBBL010000251.1, from coordinate 4,826 downwards.
GCGACCTCGAAGTCGTCGGTCATGCCCATCGACAGCTCCGGCAGGCCCAGCGCGGCACCCTGGTCCCGCAGCGCCGCGAACCAGCGGCGGGGGTCGTCGGCGTGGGGCGGCACCGCCATGAGGCCGGCGACGTCGAGCCCCGCCGTCCGCAGGTCGTCGACCAGGCCGGGCACCTGCGCCGGGAGGCAGCCGCCCTTCTGCGGCTCCTCGCCGAGGTTCACCTCGACCAGCACCCGGGCGCCGGGCGCCCGCCGGGCGATCTCGGCGCCGAGCTCGGGCCGGTCGACCGACTGCCAGCAGGCGACCCACGGCGCGAGCGCGCGCACCTTGTTGCGCTGGAGCTGGCCGAGGAAGTGCCACCGCACCGTGAGGGGCGGCGCCGCGGTCACCACGGTCTTGGTGAGCAGCTCCTGGGCCCGGTTCTCGCCCAGATCGGGGACACCGGCGTCGACGACCTCCTGGACGCGGGGCGCCTCGACGGTCTTGGTCGCCGCGACCAGGGTCACCGCGGCCGGGTCGCGCCCGGCGCGGGCGGCGGCGCCGGCGATGCGCTCCCGCACGTCGGCCACCCGCGCCGCCACCGACCGGGCTGGTCCGTTCACCGCGTCCGCACCACGACCACGGCCTGGCGCCCGGTGACGCCGTCGCGCCGGTAGGAGAAGTGGTCCGATGAGGCGGCGGTGCACACCCCGACGTCGTCGAGGTCGTCGACGCCGGCTTGCTCGAGTGACCGGCGGACGGCGGCCGGGATGTCGAGCGCGGGCGCACCGGTGTCGGTCCGCGCCGCGACCTCGGGACCGAGCCGGTCGACCAGCCGGGCGAGGAGGTCGGCGCCGAACTCGTAGCGGGCCGGGTGGATGCACGGGCCGAGCACCGCCCGGATCCGGCCGTCGGACCGGGCGCGCAGGGCCGCGACCGCGACGCCGAGCACGCCCTGCTCGAGGCCGGGCCACCCCGCGTGGGCCACCGCGACCGCGTCGGGCGCGACCAACGCGACCGGGGCGCAGTCGGCCGTGAGCACCACCAGCGGGAGCCCGGCGCGGGTGGTGACCGCGGCGTCGGCGATCGGCGGCGTCGCCGGCGGGGCGTCGACGGAGACGACGTCGCAGCCGTGCACCTGGCGCAGCCACAGCCACGCCCGGGGGTCCGGGGGACAGCCGTTGATGGCGCGGGCGGCGCGGGTCCGGTTCTCCGCCACCGCGCCGGGATCGTCGTCGACGTGGTCGCCGAGGTTGAGGGTCGCGTACGGCGCCTGGGAGACGCCGCCGTGCCGGTCGGTGAAGACGACCCGGGCGCCGGGAAGGGCGCGCTCGATCAGGAGCGGAGGCCGATCAGCGCAGGAACTCGGGAACGTCGAACTGATCGTCGCCGTCGCCGTCGTCGTCACCGCGCATCGAGAAGTCGATGCCGTCGCCGAGATCGTCGTCGTCGTCGAGCCCGAGCGACGTGAGCCCGCGCGAGGGGCGCTTCTCGCCGTCGTAGCGGTCGAAGCCGGCCGCGATCACGGTGATGCGCACCTCGTCGCCGAGGCTGTCGTCGATCACCGCCCCGAAGATGATGTTGGCGTCGGGGTGCGCGGCCTTGGCCACGATCTCCGCCGCCTCGTTGACCTCGAAGAGGCCGAGGTCGGACGGGCCCGACACGTTGAGCAGCATCCCGCGGGCCCCCTCGACGCTCGCCTCCAGCATCGGGCTGGAGATGGCGGCCCGGGCGGCGTTGACGGCCCGGCCGTCGCCCGAGGCGTACCCGATGCCCATGAGCGCGCTGCCGGCGTTGCTCATGATCATGCGCACGTCGGCGAAGTCGGTGTTGATGAGGCCCGGCGTCGTGATGAGGTCGGTGATGCCCTGGACACCCTGGAGCAGCACCTCGTCGCAGGTCTTGAACGCGTTGAGCATCGACGTGCGCTCGTCGGCCACGCTGAGCAGCCGATCGTTCGGGATGACGATGAGCGTGTCGACCTTCTCCCGCATCTTCTGGATGCCGTTCTCGGCCTGCACGCCGCGCCGGCGACCCTCGAAGCTGAACGGGCGGGTGGCGATGCCGATGGTGAGCGCGCCGGCCGCCTTCGCCACCTCGGCCACGACCGGGCCGGCGCCGGTGCCGGTGCCGCCACCCTCGCCGAGGGTGATGAACACCATGTCGGCACCCTTGAGGACCTCCTCGATCTCACTGCGGTGGTCCTCGGCGGCCTGGCGCCCGATCTCCGGGTCGGAGCCCGCGCCCAGGCCCCGGGTGATGTCTCGGCCGATGTCGAGCTTCACGTCGGCGTCGCTCAGGAGCAGCGACTGCGCGTCGGTGTTCACCGCGATGAACTCGACGCCCTTCAGCCCCGCGTCGATCATCCGGTTGACGGCGTTGCAGCCGCCCCCGCCGACCCCGATGACCTTGATCACCGCCAGGTAGTTCTGCGGCTCGCCCAACATCAACTGCGTCCTTTGCTCGGACTTGCTCGAGTGCTCGTGGTCCTCGTGTGCTCGTGTGCTCGTGATCGCGGTCCGCCCCCACTCATTGTGGAGGCCGACGGCCCCGACCCCTGGTATTTCGGGCCCGGGGGCCTCGTCTGCGGACCCTGGAGCGCAACCCTGAACCTCCAGTCGAGGTTTAGAGTTATGTCAAGCTGTACTTCCGGTCCAGACTTTACTCTTGCCCCATTCGATGGTCAACTCCCCCACTTCTCCCAGCGGGCTCAGCCGGCCACCGGATTGGTCGGGACGCTGACGTCGACGTAGTGCACCTCGGTCCCCGCCGACGCCTGGAGCACCGCCAGCGCGGCCCGCACCTTCACCGCCACCTGGGTGGGCGGCCCCAGCCGGAGCTCCGGTCCGGTGCGGAGGTGCAGGACCACACCGTGATCGGTCGTCTCGACCGACGCGGTCCCCCCGGCGACGAACCCGGCGAGCCCGGCGGCGGCCTGCGCGCCGTCGCGGGGGGCGATCGTGCCGCCGACGGCGGTCACCATCTTCACGCCCAGCAGCTGGGGCAGGCCGACGGGCGGTTCGGCCTCCGTCTCGACCACCCGCCCGGTCGGGTCGACCACCGCCTTGCCCGTCGGCCCGTCCACCCACGCCACCGGACGGCGCTCGTGCACGGTGACGCGGACGGTGTCGGGCCACTCGCGGCTGACGGTGGCCTGCCGGACGTACGGCAGCGCCTCGAGGTCGCGCTCCACCCGGCTCGGGTCGAGCCACACCATCGCGTCGCCGGGGTGGATCCCGCCCGCCCGCTCGACCTCGGCCGCGGTGAGGTGGTGGAGGCCGCGGATGTGGACGTGGTCGACGTCGAGCAGGGGCGACACCGAGACGCCCCACGCCACCGCCGCCAGCAACGCGACGATGCCGAGCACGACCGCGAGGCGACGCCGACGACGGGTGGCGTCGCGTGGGGCCGGAGCGCGGCGCCGCGGCGGCGTCACCGCGGCCGGCCGGGTCGGGCGGGACTCGGCGCGGGTGCTCACCGGTCCCCTCCCCCGGGACCGTCGTCGTCGAAGCCGACCATGCGCAGCTCGGGGACGAGGGCGATGCCCGTGGCGTCGAGCACCCGACGCCGGACCTCGGCCACGAGCGCGTGCACGTCGTCAGCGGTGGCGCCCGCCTCGGCCTGGAAGAAGTTGGCGTGCTTGGCCGACACGACCGCGCCACCGACCCGCAGGCCCTTGAGCCCGAGCGAGTCGATGATCCGGCCGGCGGAGTCGCCGGGCGGGTTGGCGAACACCGAACCCGCGTTGGAGCCGCCCGGCTGGTGCTCGCGGCGCCAGCGGACGACGTCGGCCACGATCGCCTCGCACTCGGCGACCGTCGCCGGCGCGGTGCGGAAGGTCGCGCCGATGACCACCTCGGTCGGGCCGACGGCCGACCGCCGGTACCCGAGGGCGAGGTCGGCGGCGGGCCGGCGGGTGGGCGCGGCCGCCTCCCCGGCCGCGAGGTCGACGACCTCGGCGTCGAGCAGCACGTCGGCGGTCTCCCGCCCGTGGCCGCCCGCGTTCATCCGGACCGCGCCGCCGACGCTGCCCGGGATGCCGACGAAGAACTCGAGCCCGCCCCGACCGGCCCCGGCGCTGCGCCGGGCCAGGACCGGGAGCGGGACCGCGGCGCCGGCCCGGGCGACGTCGGGATCCGAGGAGACGTCCAAGGTCTCGAACCCGGGACCGAGCATCAGCCCCAGCCCCGGGAACCCGGCCTCGGCGACCAGCAGGTTGGACCCCCGCCCGACGACGAGGAGCGGCGGCACGCCGTCGGCCAGCACCCCGGCGAGCGCGGCGAGCTGTGCGGGGGACTCGACCCGGGCCAGCACCGCCAGCGGGCCACCGACGCGGTAGGTGGTGAGGTCGGCGACGGGCACGCCGCGCTCGACCGGCACCCCGGCCGCCGCGAGACGCGCCGCCAGCCCGGCGGGGTCGAGACCCGGCGGGCCCGCGGTCACGACGGGGGCGCCAACCACTCGTCGGGCGCGGTGGTGAGGTCGCCGGCGCCGAGGGTGAGCACGACGTCGCCGGGGCGGGCGAGGCGGGGCACGTGGGCGACGAGGTCGGCGCGCCGCGGCAGGTAGGTGACGGCCTGTTCGGGGTGCGCCTCGAGCACGGCTTGGAGCACGAGCCGCCCGGAGACCCCGGGCTGCGGTTGCTCGCCGGCCGGGTAGACGTCGGTGAGCACCAGCGCGTCGGCGCCGGTGAACGCGTCGGCGAAGTCGCGCCAGAGCGCCGCCGTCCGCGTGTAGCGATGGGGCTGGAACACGGCGACCACCCGCTCCCAACCGCCTTCCCGCGCGGCACGGATCATGGCGTGGACGTCGCTCGGGAGGTGCGCGTAGTCGTCGACGTAGGTGAC
>DATBBL010000250.1:0-3228 GCA_036271015.1 Acidimicrobiia bacterium | reverse complement strand
TGCGCGCGGGGAGCAGACCGCGCGTCGGCAGCTCCAGCAGGCGCGGGATGGCCGGCGACAGCGGCCGGGCCAGGCCGCCGACCACGCCGGCCACGAGGCCCCACATCGTGAGCGGCGCGGCGAGGGGGACCGCGACCAGGTTGGCGGGCAGCGCCACCAACGGCATGGACCCGAACACGGGGATGAGCACCGGCGCCACTCCGACCTGCGCGGCGGCGGTGACGCCGAGCACCTCCCGCATCCAGTGCGGGCCGCGGAGTCGGGCGGTGATCGGGCGCGCCAGGAGCGTGATCCCCAAGCTCGCGGCGCACGACAACAGGAACCCGACCTGGTGGAGGAGGAACGGGTCGGCGAGCAGCAATGCGGTCGCGGCCAGTGCGAGGACCCGCACGCCCGCCGTGGGACGGCCGAGGTGCCCGGCCACCAGCGCGAGGACGGCCATCGCGATGGCCCGGAGCACCGACGGCTCCCAGCGGGTCATGGTGCCGAACGCGATCAGCAACGCCAGTCCCGCGAGCACGCGGCCGCGCCGGCCGAGCCGCCGCAGCAGCGGCGCGAACAATGCGAGTACGAACGCGACGTTCTCGCCCGAGACCGCGGTCAGGTGAGTGAGGCCGGCGGCCCGGAACTGGTCGGTGAGCGCCTCGGGCACGCCGCGGGTGTCACCGAGGAGGAACCCGGCCAGCAACGAACGGTCGGTGGCCCCGAGGTGCTCCGAGCCGGCGAGCACCAGCTCCCGGGCGTCGTTCGCCAGCCGCGTGAGGGCCGCCCGCGTCGGGGCGACACCGAGCACGTCGGTGGCGTGGAAGGCCCCGACCGCGTGCTTCCACCGCCAGCGTTCGTCGAAGCCCTCGAGCGGCGTGAACCACCCGCGCAGCACGACCCGCTCCCCCGCGGCGAGCAGGCGCAGGTGGCCGGCGACGTCACCCGAGGCGTCGACCACGACCCGCCGGTGACCGCCGCCGCGACCGCGGAACCGGTCGACTCGGACCAGCGCCCGCGCGTCGAACCGCGCCGCGTCGGGATCGTCGACGAGGGTGCCGACGAGACGCGCGTCGGCGTGCCGCGCGATCGCGGCCCGGAGTGGGGACGCGTCGAGCCCGTGGAGCGCCCGCTGCATCGCCGCGCCACCGAGCAACGCGAACGCGACCAGCGCCACGCCGATCCGCGCCGGCGACGCGCGGAGGCACCACGCGACGAGGACGCCGCCGATGCCGACCACGAGCGCTCCGGTCGCGCGCCCGCTCCCCGCGGCTTCGCCGGCGAGGATGCCGACGACGACCGCGCCGAGGATGGCCAACGGCCCGTACGGCACGGCACGGTTCACCACCTCACACGGTCACGAGCGGGGCCAGCTCGGCGAAGCGCTTGTCGCCGATGCCGCGGACGCTGCGGAGGTCGTTCACCGACGTGAACCCGCCGCGGCGCTGACGTTCGGCGATGATCGACTGCGCGTAGGTGGGCCCGATGCCGGGCAGCTCCTCGAGCTGCGCCTGCGTCGCGGTGTTGAGGTTGACCTTCGCCCCGACGCCGCCGGTGCCCCCGCCGTCACCGGGGGCGGGTGCGTCCGCGCCGCCGCCGTCGACCACACCGGGATCGGCCTGCCCGACCTTCGCCACGTAGACCCGTTCGCCGTCGGTCACCTTGGCCGCCAGATTCAGCCGGTCGAGGTCGCCGTCGGCCAACGCGCCGCCCACCGCCTCGACCGCGTCGATGACCCGGGCACCCGTGTTCAGCTCGACCACCCCGGGGTGGGTCACCGCGCCCGCCACGTGGACCGCGAGCCGGGCCGGGGTGCCCTTCGGCCCCGTCGACGGCGTGGGGTCGTCGAGCGTCGTGGTCGAGACCGTGGTGGTGACCGCGCGCGGCGCGGCCGACTCGCCCGCGCTCGCACCCCCGACCCCGATGCGGTACCAGACCACGCCGGCAACCACCGCGACCAGCACCAGCACCACCACCCCGAAGCGGGCGTCGGCCCGCCAGTCGCGGAGACGGTCGATCAGGCGCGCGAGCGGACCGTCGGCCACGCGTGCGATCCGCTGCTCGCGGCGCGGCAACGGGTGCGGGCGCGCACGGCGCGGCGGATCGGGTTCGTCGTGGAACTCACGCTCCCAGAACGCGTGTTCCTCGGTGGACGACGACGAGGGTCGGGAGAGCTCGGCCACGAGCGGACCTCCGGGCACGGCGCGCCGGAGCGCGCGGCGAAAACGGAGGAAGTGCCGGGGAGGAGCGGTGGTGACGGTACCAGCGTCCCGCACGCCGCGGAAGGGGCGCCGGCCCGAGCTCCGCGGTTCAGCCGAGGACGAAATTCACCATGCGGCCCGGGACCACCACGACCTTGCGGACGGTCGCGCCGGCCAAGAGCTCGGCCACCTTGGGGTCCGACCGCGCCGCGGCCTCGTGCTCGGCTTCGGTCGCGCCCGTGGCCACCGTGACCCGGGCCCGCACCTTGCCGTTGATCTGGACGGGGATCTCGGCGGTGTCGTCGACGAGCAGCGCGGGATCGGGCACGGGGAACTCGGCGAACGGCAGCGAGCCCGCTTCGCCCAGCCGCGCCCAGAGCTCCTCCGCGACATGGGGGGTGAGCGGCGACAACATGAGCACCATCGCCCGCACCACCTCGCGCGGCGCGCTGCCCTCATCCTGCACCACGCGGGTCAACCGGTTGTTCAGCTCCATCAGCGCGGCGATGGCCGTGTTGAACTCGAGCTCGGCCATGTCGTGGCCGACCTTGGCGATGGTGCGGTGCAGCAACCGGCGGGTCTCGTCGTCGGCCGGCACGTCGACGACGTGCAGCGCACCGGTGTCCTCGTCGACGACGTTGCGCCAGAACCGCTGCAGGAACTTGTGCACGCCGACGATGTCCTGCGTGCTCCACGGTCGGCTGGCGTCGAGGGGACCCATGAACATCTCGTAGAGCCGCAACGTGTCGGCGCCGTAGTCGCGGTAGATGTCGTCGGGCGCGATCGCGTTCTTCAAGCTCTTGCCCATCTTCCCGTCGTGGCGCACCACCTCGACGCCGGCCACGAACCACGATCCGTCGCGCTCCTCGACCTCAGCCGCCTCGACGTAGGCACCGCGCTCGTCGGTGAACGCGGCCGCGGTGATCGTGCCCTGGTTGAAGAGGCGGTGGAACGGCTCCGGGGTGGAGACGTAGCCGAGGTCGTACAGCACCTTGTGCCAGAAGCGCGCGTAGAGGAGGTGCAGGACGGCATGCTCGGCACCACC
>DATBBL010000249.1:0-2734 GCA_036271015.1 Acidimicrobiia bacterium | reverse complement strand
CGAGAGGACCGCAATGGCGTACGCGATCGTGCATCAGTTTCCGGGTGGCACGAAGGAGAACTACGAGGCGTCAATTGCCGCGGTGCATCCGAGTGACGGCAGCCTGCCCGACGGCCAGGTGTTCCACGCGGCCGGTCCGTCAGAAGGTGGCTGGACGATCATGGCGGTGCACGAGTCCAAGGAAAGCTGGGAGCGGTTCCGCGACGAAGTCCTGACGCCACGGATGCAGGAGGGCATTGAAGGAGGGTTCCCCACTCCTCCAGAAGAGATCGCCATCGACGTCTACAACATCAAGCCTTGAGCGCGTCGGGCAACCCGGGCGGTGGGGGGGGGCGACAGGCATCCGCGACCACGATCTGAGTCACACATACGCATCGACGTTGTTGTCCAGCGGTGTATCGATGCCTAGCTCTTGAACAGGAAGTCGACCGCGTCGCCGAGGAGGTCCTGCACCTCTTCGCGGAGCTGCGCGTGCTGGACGAGGTCGGCGTCGGCGTCGAGGATCTCCTCGGCCACGCCGCGCGCCTCGAACACGATCGCCTCGTCCTGCGGGAGGCGGCCGAGCTTGAGGTCGGTCCAACCCGCCTGACGCTCACCGAACACCTCGCCCGCGCCGCGGATCGCGAGGTCGCGCTCGGCCAGCTCGAAGCCGTCGCCCGATTCCACCATCGCCTGCATGCGCGCCTCGCCCTGCGGCGTGGTCGGCGCGGCGAGGAGGTAGCAGGAGGAGTGGTGCGCGCCACGACCGATGCGGCCGCGGAGCTGGTGGAGCTGCAGCAGGCCGAAGCGGTCGGCGTCCTCGATGACCATCACCGTCGCGTTGGGGACGTCGACGCCGACCTCGATGACGGTCGTCGCCACGAGCACGTCGGTCTCGCCGGCTCGGAACGCCCGCATGGCAGCCTCCTTGTCGGCCGGAGGCATCTGCCCGTGGAGCAGGCCGAGGCGCAGGCCGGCGAGCTCCTCGGCGCGCAGCCGCTCGAGCTCCTCGGTCGCGGCGCGTGCCTCGAGCTTGTCCGAGCCTTCGACGAGCGGGCAGACGACGTACGCCTGCCGGCCCGCGGCGACCTCGGACCGCACCTTCTCGTACACCTGCACCCGCTCCAGTGGGCCGCCGCCGACCACGGTGGTCTCGATCGGGGATCGGCCTGCCGGCAGGTGGCGCAGCTCGGTCTTGTCGAGATCGCCGTAGATGAGCATCGCGGCGGTGCGCGGGATCGGCGTCGCGGTCATCACGAGCACATCCGGCGAGTCGCCCTTCGCCCGCAGCAGGTCGCGCTGCTCCACCCCGAAGCGATGCTGCTCGTCGATCACCGCGACCCCGAGCCGGGCGAACTCCACGCCGCCGTAGATCAGCGCGTGCGTCCCGACCAGGATGTCGACCTCGCCCGCGAGCAGGCCGTCGGCGATGCGCCGGCGCTCCGCGGCCGGGGTCCGGTTGGTGAGGAGCGCGACCCGCACCGGCCGCTCGCCGAGGAGCGTGGCGTCGTCGCGCACGATCAGCTCGCCGAGCAGCGACCGCATGGTCAGCTCGTGCTGCTCGGCCAGCACCTCGGTCGGGGCCATGAACGCCCCCTGGTAGCCGCCCTGCACGGCGGTGAGCAGCGCGGTGAGCGCCACGACCGTCTTGCCCGAGCCCACCTCGCCCTGGAGGAGCCGGTGCATCGGCGCCGGGCGCGCCATGTCGTCGGTGATCTGTGTGATGGCCGCGGCCTGGTCGTCGGTGAGCGGGAACGGGAGCGCGGCGTGGAAGGCGGGCACGAGCGCGCCGTCGGTGACGTGCTCGATCCCGGTGGCCTCGGCCGCCAGCGCCCGCTTGCGTGCGACGAGCGCGAGCTGCATGCGCAGGAACTCGTCGAACTTCAGCCGGTGGGCGGCGGCATAGCGGTCGGCCATGGTCTCGGGCCGGTGGATGTTGCGGTACGCGCTCCCCCGGTCGACGAGGTCGTGCGCGGCGCGCAGCCCGTCGGCGAGCGGATCGGCAAAGCCCCGCGCCTTCGTGCGGTCGAGGCACGACGCCACCGCGCGGCGCAGCTGCCACGTGTGCACCTCGGCCTTCCCCGACTGCGGGTACACCGGGACGATGGTCCCGGTGACGTCGGAGCCGGCGTCGGGATCGGCGAGCACATCGACGACCGGGTTGGTCATCTGGCGCTTCCCCCGGTAGCTCTCCACCTTCCCGAACAACGACACCTGCGTGCCGGGTCGCAGCTGCCGCTCGCGCCAGGCCTGGTTGAAGAAGACGATCTCGAGCAGCCCGGTGCCGTCGTAGACGGTCGCGTTCACGATCGTGCGCTTGCGGTCACGCGTCCGGCGGGCGTGGATCGCTCGCACCTCGGCGTCGACGGTGGCCTCCTGGCCGATCTCGAGCTCGTGGATCTCGGCCCGCTCGGTGCGGTCGACGTAGCGCCGGGGGTAGTGCTCGAGCAGGTCGAGCACGGTCTCGATGCCCATCTCCGCCAGCCCCGACCGCAGCTTGTCGCCGACGGCCTTGAGCTCGGTGACGCGGTGCGCCGCGAGCTCGCGCAGCGTGAGGCCGCCGCGGTCGCGCACCTGGTGCTCGGCCACGCCGGTCGGGCTACTCGACGCCGATGAGGTACGGGTAGAGGGGCTGGTCACCGTGGTGGAGCTCGACCTCGACGTCGGGATGGTGCTCGGCGACGTGCTCGCTGATGCGGGCGGTGTCGTCGGCGTCGGCGTCGGCGCCGACGATGATCGTGACCAGCTCCGACTC
>DATBBL010000248.1:0-3624 GCA_036271015.1 Acidimicrobiia bacterium | reverse complement strand
GCTGGTCACGCGCGGTGAAGCCGGCATCGACGGCATGACCCCGGCCGAGGCCGGACCGCTGCGGGAGGCCGAGGAGCGCGCCAGCGCGGCCGTGGTGGGTGTCGAGACGGTCGAGTTCCTCGACGGTCACGTCGACGGCGTCGTCGAGTACGGACTGTCGCTCCGGCGCGATCTCGCGGCCGCCATCCGTCGGCACCAGCCCGACCTCGTCCTGTCGACGAACTACCGCGAGACGTGGGGTGGTCGGAGCTTCAACATGGCCGACCACCGGCACGTCGGCCTGGCCGCACTCGACGCGTCGCGGGACGCGGGCAACCGCTGGATCTTCTCCGATGCCGGTGACCCGTGGGGAGCGGTGCGGCGGATCGCGCTGGGTGGATCCCCGCAACCCTCGCATTTCGTCGACCTCGGCGACGCGCTCGAGCTGGGCATCGCCAGTCTGCGGGAGCACGCGGCGTACATCGCCGGCCTCGGCTACGACTTCGACCCCGACGCGTTCCTGCGGGGCGCAGCGCGCGACGCCGGCGAGCTGTGCGGCTGCGAGTACGCGGCGACGTTCGAGGTCTACGAGCTCTGAGCCGCCAGCGACGGCACGATCGCGTCGAGCACCTTCGCCAGCTCGCCCCGGGTGAGGGCGCGGCCGGCCTCGAGCTCGTGCCCGGTCAGCGGCCGGCTGCGCAAGCCGTTGGCGAGGTTGTCGACCACGCACACCGACGCGTAGGCGAGCCCGAGCTCCCCGGCCACCACGCACTCCGACGCCATGGTCATCCCGACCACGTCGGCATGCTGGGCGAACACGCGGATCTCGGCCGCGGTCTCGAGCCGGGGCCCGATCACCTGCCAGTACACGCCGCCGTCGTGCAGCGGGACCTCGGTGCCGGAGCGCCAGGCGTCGAGGATGCGGGCGCGCCACGCGGCGTCGAACGCGGGCACGCGGTGGCCGCGCTCGTCGGTGAAGGTGCTCGGTGTCGGGCCCAGCGCGACGAAGTCGTCGACGAGGACGAACGTGCCGACCGCGAACGACGTGCGCAGCGAGCCGCTGGAGTTGATGGCGAGGATGCGGTCGCAGCCGAGGGCGACGAGTGCCCGGAGGTTGGCGACGTGATCGACCAGGTGCGGCGCGGTGTACCCGCCCCAGCCGTGGCGCTGCAGCAGGTACGCGTCGCCGAGGTCGCGCACGATGACGGCGCGGGTGCCGTCGTCGACGGTCATCTCCGGCGCGTCGCCGCCGATGGTGCTGCCGATCAGGCTGTTGCCCCCGACGATGGCGAGACCGCTCACGTCAGGTCGGCGGCGAAGTCGGCCAGCGCCGCGACCAGCGCCTCGGTGTGCGCGCGGTGCAGGTCGCCGCGCTCGCCCCGGCCGTACGGCCCGATCGCCCGCACCGGGTGGGGCAGCTCGACCTGCACCCCGCGCGCGGCGCGGTTCACGGGATTGCGGGGGTCGAGCCCGCGCAGCCGGCGAGGGATGTGGTCGAGCTCGTCGATCACGACGGAGTCGGGCAGTGCGACGCGCAGACGCGTCGCCAGCTCGGCGGCCAGGACGCGGTCGCCGCCCCCGACGAGCAGTGCGCTGTGGAGCTCGTCGTGACCCCAGTAGCCGTGCACCGACACCACCACCTCCACGTGCTCGAGGAACCCGGCGAGCAAGGGGGCGTGGGCGGGATCGTTCTCGTGCGACGGCACGTGGTGCTTGAGGTCGTCGGGCTGCACGATCGCGTAGCACGACGCGCCCGAGCGCCGGGCCGCTTCCCGTGCGATCTCCGCGGTGCCGGGCTCGAGCCCCCCGTGCAGGGCCAGGAACCCCACCGGCGAGGCGAGCACCTGCTCCTCGACCACGTCCGGATGGGCGAGGAGGTCGACGAAGGCCACCCGACGACGGTACCGGGACTCGAGGGCGGTCTGTGTAGCATCCGCGCCCATGCTCTGGCGACGGCACGACGGCGACCTGGTGCGGGACGTCCCGCCGACCAAGGCGATCATGCCGTACCTCATGCGGGGGCGGAACGAGTCGGCCGTCTACTTCGAGCAGCAGGTCGCCATGCGCCACGCCGACGCCTACGTGCGCGAGTTCAACGTGGCCCACCCCGACACGCCGATCACGGTCCAGCACCTCCTGATGTGGGCGATCGTGCAGGTGCTCGACACGTACCCGACGATGAACCGCTTCGTGGTCGGCGGTCGGCTCTACCAGCGCCGCGGCATCTGGTTCACGTACTCGGCGAAGCAGAGCTTGAAGGGCAAGTCGCCGCTGATCGTGCTGAAGCGCCGCTTCGACCCGAACGAGCCGTTCGAGGACATGGTCCGGGCCATGCAGGACCAGCTGCGGGAGGACAGGTACGGCGACAGCATCAGCCCGTCCGACGCCGAGGCCGCGCTCATCCTCAAGTTCCCCGGCGTCGTGCGCCGGATCATCCTCGCCGTCGGGCGCGTCGGCGACGCCTTCGGGCTGCTCCCCGCGTCGATGATCGAGCACGACCCGATGTACGCCAGCGTCTTCTTCGCCAACCTGGCCAGCATCGGGATGGACGCCTGCTACCACCACCTCTACGAGTACGGCACCATCGGCATCTTCGGCGTGATCGGCCGGCCGGTCACCGATCCCGGCTCCCCCACCAGCGGCCCCGATCGTCGCCGGACGATGACCCTCCGGTGGACCTTCGACGAGCGCTGCGAGGACGGCCTGGTGGCGGGCTATGCCCTCAAACGGGCCAAACAGATCCTCGAGGACCCGCTCGGCTCCGGGCTCCCCCGCCCGGAGTCCGGGAGCCTCCCCCGCCCGGGGACCCGAAGCCCAGCGGTGACACCGGAACCGGGTGCATTCCCCACGGAGAGCGCGGGTTCCTCGTAGACTCCCGACCCGACCGGTACGCTGGCCGGATGCCGGGGGCGAAGGGAAGGTTGGGGTGAGTCTCGGGTGAGCTTCTTTCGCGACCGCCTGGAGGCGTTCCCCCGACTCGCCGACTACCGGCTGGCGAAGGCCGCCGGCTACTGGCCGTACTACAAGACGGTGGAGAGCGCGTCCCGGCCCCGGTTCACCATCGAGGGTCAGGACTACATCAACTTCGGGTCGAACAATTACCTGAGCCTCAGCTACCACCCGAGGGTGATCGAGGCCGCCCAGGTGGCCACCCGCCGCTACGGCACCGGCGTCACCGGTTCCCGCCTCCTGAACGGCACCCTCGACCTGCACCGCACCCTCGAGGCCGAGCTGGCCGAGTTCTACGACCGGGAAGCGGCGCTGGTGTTCTCCACCGGGTACGTCGCCAACGTCAGCACCATCAGCGGGCTCCTCAACCGTCACGACTACGTCGTGCTCGACAAGGACGCCCACAACTCGTTGCTCACCGGCGCCCAGCTCTCGGGTGCCACGATGAAGCGCTTCGGGCACAACGACATCGTCCGGCTCGGCAAGATCCTCGACGAGCTGCCCCCGGAACCGGGCAAGGCGGTCATCGTCGACGGCGTCTACTCCATGGGCGGTGACACCGCCCCGCTCCCGGCCATGGTGGAGCTGTGCCGGGCGCACCCGAACGCGTTCCTGCTCGACGACGAGGCCCACGGCCTCGGGGTCCTCGGCGACCGCGGTCGCGGCGCGGCCGAGCACCTCGGCGTCCTCGCCGAC
>DATBBL010000247.1:0-9793 GCA_036271015.1 Acidimicrobiia bacterium | reverse complement strand
GACCTCATCTCGCCGCAGGCTGCGGCCGAGCTCGGGCTCCTCCAGGACCACGTGCGACCCGCGCCGCGGGACGCCATCGCCGAGATGCTCGAGGAGGAGCTCGATACCCCGGTGCCCGAGGTGTTTCCCGGCTTCGACTGGCACCCGCTCGCCGCCGCCTCCATCGGTCAGGTGTACCGGGCCCAACTGCCCGACGGGTCACCCGTCGTGGTGAAGGTGCAGCGGCCGGGGATCGACGAGTCGGTGCGCGTCGACCTCTCGGTGCTCGAGGAGCTCGGCCACGTCGTCGAGTCGCGCACCACGTGGGGGCGCGAGTACCGGGTCGACGAGCTGGTCGACGAGTTCTCCGCCCGCCTGCGCGAGGAGCTCGACTACCGGATCGAGGCGCGCAACGCGCACTCCATCGCTTCCACGATGCCGGCCGACGCGCGCATTCGGGTCCCGTACGTGTACGAGGAGCTCAGCACGTCGCGTGTGCTCGTGATGGAGTGGCTCGACGGCACCAGCGTCCGCGAGGTCGACTGGGGCGCGGCCCGCATCGCCGACCGAGTGAAGCTCGCCGACTCGCTGCTCCAGAGCTTCCTCGAGCAGATGCTGCAAGAAGGCGTGTTCCACGCTGATCCGCATCCCGGCAACGTGATGCTCCTGGCCGATGGGCGCCTCGCGCTCATCGACTTCGGCGCAGCCGGCCGGCTCGACCCGGTGCAGCAAGCCGCGTTACGTGACCTGATGGCCGGGGTGAGTCGCCGCGATGCCGACGCGGTGGTGCAAGCGGTGCTGCAGGTCGCGAGCCTGCGCCGCGGCGTCGACGTCAACGACTTCGAACGCGCGCTGGCGCGGTTCATGGCCCAACACCTGGCGCCCGGCACGCAGCCCGACGCCGCGATGTTCAACGCGATGCTGCGGCTGATGTTCGACTACGGCATCACGATGCCGGCGGAGTGGAGCACGTTCTTCCGTGCGCTCATCGTGCTCGAGGGCACGCTCACCACCATCGCGCCCGGGTATTCGGTGATCGACGCGGCCGAGAGCATCGCGGCGAAGTGGGTCCGCAGCCTCATCAATCCGAACTCCGTGCAACAGGCCCTGCGCGACGAGCTGCTGCGCACCGTGCCGATGCTCCGGCGCCTCCCGCGCCACGTCGACCGCGCGTTCAGCAACCTGGAGCGCGACGGCCTCCGGGTGCGGGTCACGCACTTCTCCGACGAGCACGACGAGCGTGTCGTCGCCCGACTGGTCAACCGACTCGTCCTCGCGTTCCTCTCCGGCGCCATCGGCCTCGTGTCGGTCGGCCTCATCGCGATCGACGGCGGCCCGGCGTTCTCCGACCGCACGACGCTCTTCCGCGTCCTCGGGTACTTCGGGCTCTTCTGCGCCACGGTGCTGGCGATGCGGGTCATCGTCGCGGTGCTGCGCGACGGCCTCAACTAGACCGCGCGCCCCGGTCACCTCTCGGTCACGTCACGCGTTCATTACGACGCGCTCCGTGAGGTTTTCCGCTGGAACCCGTATCCCGGGGTCCGCCGGGGGCGTTGGCGGGGTCGAGCGCTCGGACCGAACTCGGACCCACCCGGAAGGGTGGCCTCGACAGGAGGGCATGACCGTGCGTCAGCTCGAAGCCGAACCTCGCACCCCCCGCACCCCACGGATCACACGGCGTTCCCGGCTGCGCCGGCTCGCGCTCGGACTGATCCCGCTCGCCCTGGCCGCCGGCTTCGCCGTCGCCGGCGCCGGGAGCGCCGCGGCCGACACCGGCCTGCCCGTCCCCCTCCCGGTGCCACTCCCCCCGACCCCGGCACCGGAGCTCCCGGTCCCGCTCCCGTCCGGCACTCCCGCCGTGCCCCCGCTTCCGGTACCTGCGTCGGTGGTCTCCGTGGACCCGACCGTCCAGGCGCAGGTGTGTGGCAACGGCGTGGGTGTGCTCGGGCGCGGGACCGGGGCGACCTGTAGCGGCACGCAGGAGCCTGGCTCGTCGTCCCGTGCCGGCGGCGCGGGCCTGCTCGACGTGAGCCCGACCGTCCAGGCCGACGTGTGCGGCACCGGCGTCGGCGTGCTCGGCATCGGGACGACCTCGACGTGTGACGCCTCGCAGGCAGCGCGGAGTTCCGGTGGCGGGATCCTCGGTGTGGCGCCGGACGCGCAACTCGCCCTGTGCGGCAACGGCGCCGGCATCCTCGGCTCCGGTACCACCGCCCAGTGCACCGACGCGCAGTCGGCCGGTGGCGGCAGCAACGGTGGCAACACCGGCAACGCCGGCAACGGCGGCCAGGCCTCGGCGGACCCCGTCGACGGCGTGGCCGGAACGCTCGTGGACGCGGCGATCGTGCCCGCCGCCACGATGGGCGACCTGCTGGCCCGCGGCTCGCTGCCGTTCACCGGCGGTGACACCCTGGCCACCGGGATTGCCGGCCTCGGCCTGGCTGCCATCGGCGGCGGGATGTTGCGGCTCCGTCGAACCGGGTACACCCTGTGAGTGCTGAGGTCGGCAGGGGGCTGGCGGAGTGATCGCACCGACGCTGGTGCGCCCTGATCTCAAGCGTTCGACCACCGACGCCGATCTCGGGAGTGTGGCTTCCCGCCGCACCCCCGGGCCCGGCGTCGCCGTCGCGTTCGACCAAGCGCTCGCCGGCGCGTTGGCGCGCGCGCCGTGGGCCTGCCGGTGGCTGTACGACAGCTACGCCGGGCGCGTGTTCGGCTATCTGCGCGCGCAGGGCGCGGGCGAGCCGGAGGACCTGACCAGCGAAGTCTTCCTCCGGGTGTTCGACCGGTTGCAGCAGTTCTCGGGCGACGAGATGCAGTTCCGGTCGTGGCTCTTCACCATCGCCTATCGGATCCTCGTCGACGACGCCCGGCGACGTCAGCGTCGTCCGAAGACGGTCGCGCTCGCGCCGCTGGTCGACTCGGTCCCCGCCGGTGACGTCGAACGCGAGGCGCTCGCCAACGTCGGCTCGGAATGGGCCGATTCGATGCTCCAGTCGTTGCCGCCCGACCAGCGCGCCGTCCTCGCGCTCCGCGTCATCGCCGACCTGCCCCTCGAACAGGTCGCCCAGATCCTCGACAAGCGGGTGGGTGCGGTGAAGGCCCTGCAACACCGCGCCCTCGCCTCCCTCCGACGACGTTGCGAGGAGGTCCTCGCATGAACGACGCCCAGGTGCTCCAGCTCCTCGTCGAACGGTACGCGGCCGTCCCGGCGCCCGCCCCGAGCGCGGCGCTCGCCGCACGCATGGACGCGGGATGGATCGGGACCGCCGACGACGACCGCCGTACGGTCGTCGTCCCCCTGGTCCGCCGTCCCCGACTCCGCCTGCGCTATCTCGTGGCGGCGCTCGTCGCCAGCTTCGTCGCGATGAGCGGTCTGGCCGCAGCGGGTGCCCTGCCCGATCCGCTGCAGCGGGGCGTGGCCTCGGTGGCGTCGCACCTCGGGATCGACCTGCCCAACCCCGACGGCGGTTCCGGCGCGGGTCCGGCCGACGGCGGCACCGGTGGCCACGGCCCCGCGGGCGGAGCGCCCAACGGCTCGACGCCGGGCGGTGCGGGCTCGAGCTCCGGTGGCCACGAGGGCTCGTCGGGTTCCGGCGCGTCGGGGTCGAGCTCAGGCACCACACCGGGCACGCCCACCACCACGACGTTGCCCGGTCTCGGTGGCCTCGGCGGCGTCCCGACGCCCACGCTGCCGCCGGTCACCCCGCCGCCGGTCACGTCGCCGCCGGTGTCCTTGCCCCCGGTGTCGTTGCCCGTGACCGTTCCGCCGCTGTCGCTGCCGCCCGTGACCGTCCCCCCGATCTCGTTGCCGCCGCTGTCGTTGCCGCCGATCTCCCTGCCCCTTTTGCTGCCCGCGCTCTGAGCCCACGCGAGCGCGACACGGTCGTTCAATTTCCCCGGTCGGCGCGGGTCAGGACATCGGCCAGCTCGTGCTCGTGGATGACGTCGTACCGGGCCGCAGACCGGGAGAGCACCACCGTCGCCACGACCATGGCGACGACCGAGAGCGCCACCACCAACCACTCGACGACACCATCGGTCGGCACCGTCTCGTGCAGCATGGTGACGCCGACGATGGCGGCGACGACGGGCTCGACGATGGTCAACGTCGGCAGGGACGCGGTGAGCGAGCCGGCCTGGAACGCGCGCTGGTTCACGACGAACCCCGATGCCCCGAGCACGACGAGCGCGTACGGCTCCCAGTGCTCCAATGCCCCGAAGCCGTGGTGGTCGAGCAGCACGACCGTCGACTTCGTGAGCGCGGCCGTCAGGCCGAACAGGGAGCCGGCCGTGAACGCGAACAGCACCGCGCGCCGCGTGCCCACCGACCGGGAGGCGACAACGATGCAGGCGATCAGCACCGGCGTGGCGATCGCGCCGCATGTCATCCAGGCGCGGGTGGAGGCGAAGTCGCGCCCGCCGTCGGTGCCGGCCAGGAGGAGGAACACCGTGAGGCCGATGGCGAGGACGCACGCCCACGCGAACTCGGTGCGACCGAGCCGCCGCCCCGCCCACCATGCGCTGAGGGGGAGGGCGAAGAGGATGCCGCTGGTGATGACCGGCTGGACCACGAGGAGCTCACCGACCCCGAGCGCCAGGGCCTGCAGCCCGTAGCCGAGCCCGTCAGCGGCCAGACCGGCCAGCCACACCGGCCTCCGGGCCAGGCGCAGCACCAGACGGACGCCGCCGCCGACGGGTCCGGGCCCGTCGGGGCCCGTGTCGCGCTGCGCCTCGCGCTGCTGCAGGACCGACGCCGCGGCGTAGGCGAGGGCCGCTCCGAGCGCCAGGAACACGGCCGCCATGCCCGGTGCACGGTAGTCTCCCTCCGTGCGCCGGAGCATCCTCATCGTGTCCGCGTCGATGGGCGCGGGCCATGATGGCGCGGCCAAGGAGCTCCGCCGGCGACTCGAGGCGTCGGGGCACCGGGTCGAGGTCATCGACTTCCTCGACGCGGTCGCGTTCCACATCGGACCGGTGCTGCGCTGGTTCTACCAGGTGCAGCTGCGCATGGCGCCCTGGAGCTACGAGCTCAGCTACAAGATGGCGCCGCTGCTGCGTGCGCCCGCGGTGATGCTCGACACCTGCCTCACCCGGCGCAAGCTCAAACGGGCGATCAAGGACTTCCGTCCCGATGCAGTCGTTTCCGTCTATCCGCTCGCCTCGTTGGTCCTCGGGCGGATGCGGCGCAAGAAGCAGCTCCGCGTCCCGGTGCTCACCTTCCTCACCGACTTCGCCGTCCACTCGTTGTGGGTGCACCGTGGGATCGACCGCCACCTGGCGGTGAGCGAGATCTCCGCCGCCGCAGCCGAGTCGCGCGGCGGCAAGGACGCCCGGGCCCGCGGGCCGCTGGTGAGCGAGCGCTTCCGGGAGGCGGAGTACGACCGCGAGGCCGTGCGCAGCAACCTCGGCCTCTCGCCCGACGACCGCGCCGTGCTCGTCGTCGCCGGCTCGTGGGGCGTGGGCGACGTCGTCGCCACCGTCGAGGCCATCGGCGGCAGCGGCGAGTTCCACCCCATCACCGTGTGCGGGCGCGACGACAACCTCCGGGCCGAGCTCGAGATGCGGGGCTTCGGCACCGTGATCGGGTGGACCGACCAGATGCCGGCGCTCATGTCCGCGTCCGACGCCCTGGTCGAGAACGCCGGCGGGCTCACCTGCATGGAGGCCTTCGCGGTCGGGTTGCCGGTGATCACCTTCAAGCCGATCGCGGGGCACGGCAAGGACAACGCGGAGATGATGGCCCGCGCCGGGGTCAACTGCTACGCGCGCGACGAGGACGAGCTGCACGAGATCCTGCGCGAGGTCACCCGTCCGGGCCCGGAGCGCGACGCCCTCGTCGACACCGCGCGTCTCCTGTTCGTTGCTGATCCGGCCGACGACGTCGAGGAGCTCGCGCAGACGGAGCACCTGGTCGACCGCAAGGGCCGGGTCGTGGCGTTGCGGGCGCCGCGTGGACGGCGCACCGCGATGATCGCGGCGGTCAGCGTGCTCGTGCTGTACGCCGGGTTGACGCTCGGCGCACAGGCGGTGTCGGCCATCGGCGTCGGTGTCGCCAAGCCGCCGAAGAACGTGCCGCGTACGGCGTACGTCGGCATCCGCCTCGATCACACCCAGCTCGCCGACGGTGTGCTGCTCGACGAGATCCACAGCCTCGGCGTGTCGGTGGTCGTCGACGCCCGCGCCGCCACGCACCGCTCGGTCGAGCTGGAGACGCTCGCCGACCAGGGCGTCGACATCGCCAACGGCGGCTGGGGGAAGGGCTCGTTCCTGCGCTGGACCCGCGCCCACAACGACGTGTCGAAGGCCGGCAAGCTGATCGCCCAGGAGGCGGGCCGGCCGGCGCACGAGTTCTGCCCCGGTCGCCGCCTCGATGCGTTCGACCAGTACTACTCGCACCGCCAGAAGCAGAAGCTGGTACAGGCGAACCACACCGTCCGCCCGGAGAGCCTGCCGACGCGGATCGAGTCGGGCAAGGTCTACGTGCTCGACGGTCGCGACCGCGATCCCACCGCCATGGAGGTCGCGGTCGCCGACCTCCAGGCGGAGTTCGTGCGCTCCGGCCTGCGGGCCGCGCCGCTCGGGGAGCTGCGCTGAGCCTCGGTCGCCCGTTGAAGTACGTCGGGGCGGCCGGACTGGCGGGAGCGGGCGCGCTGGCGGTCCTGCACACCGCGCCGGCGCTGGGAGGCGTCTCCCCGATCGGCGTGCGCTTCACGCCCGCGCTGGTGGGGGTGGGACGGCGCGGTCATGTCGCGCTCACCTTCGACGACGGGCCCGACGCGGCGTCGACCCCGCGTTTCCTCGACACCCTCGCCGATCTCGGATGGCACGCGACGTTCTTCATGCTCGGTGAGATGACGCGTCGCGATCCGGGGCTGGCTCGTGCCGTCGCCGACGCCGGGCACGAGATCGGGGTGCACGGCGATGTTCACGGGAACATGCTCCGGCGCACGCCGCGCCACGCGGCCGACGACATCGCGCGCGCACACGAGACCATCACGGGCGCGACCGGAGTCGAACCCCGCTGGTTCCGCCCTCCGTTCGGCATCTCGTCGTACGGATCGTTGCGGGCGGCGCGCCGGCTCGGGATGACGACCGTGCTCTGGACCACCTGGGGTCGCGACTGGCGGCGCGAGGCCACGCCCGCTTCGATCGTCGCCGACGTCACCCGCCGCTACGTCGACGGTGGCACCGTGCTGCTCCACGACTCCGACTGCACCTCGTACCCCGGGTCGTGGCACTCGACGCTCGACGCGTTGCCCCGCCTCGCCGACGAGTTCGACGCGCGCGCGTTGGTGGTCGGCACCCTTGGCGCGCATGGCATCGGAGGCCGCGCCGCCTGAGACAACTTCGGGTTCAAGGACCTGAGCGCGGCACGGCATAGGAGGGCAGAGTCGAAGCCGGCCGTCGTGATGCGAGCAGTGACTGCCATCAACGCGGCGCCAGATCTGCCGCTCGCACGGGAAACAGCCCTGGTCGAAGCCTGGCCGCGTATCTGCGCGGGAGCGGGCGATGTGCGTGGTCAGGGCGAGTGCCCCCAACGCCGATGGTGTTTCGATGCTCGTAGAAACTCGGGACGGCTGAGCGTGCTCCCCACCGAAACCGTGCAGACTCCTGCCGAGGCGGTCTTCCTGATCGCCTTCCTCGTCCCGTGGTCTGCGATGTGTGTCGTGTTCCTCACGAATTGGCGAGGATGGCTTGACCGCTACGCGGAGTCATGCGCGCGGAGCTGGTGGGCGAGGCGGGTGACACGCTTCACCTTCGAGAGTTACCGCTCGCAGGCCCGCGTGGTCGCGGTCGGTGGCCTCGCGCTAGCCATCTTCGCCTTCGATGCCGAGGGCGTTGGCATCGCCAACGGTCGGATCGGCTGACGGATGCTGACTCACGGCTCCCGAGCAGCGCACCTCGCCGCGCTCTACGTCGTGCTGTGTCTCGTCCTGTCGGTGCTCGCCTTCGTCCCGCAAGAGACGAGTGAAGTCTTCTACTTGGTCCTGTTCGTTGTGATGGTGCCCATCTCGCTCACGGCCTTCTTCATCACCTGCATCGGTGGCGTGATCAGCTTCGGACCTGGCGACTGGCCGACGTGGGCACGCTTAGCGGAAGCGGTCCTTTGGACACTGCTCGCTGTAGTGCAAGCGTTCGGCCTTCTCGTCCTGTGGCGTACGCGCGGCAACGAGCGCCCATAACTGCCCCGCTGGCCGCGCCCGATCCTCCTTCAGGGTGATCTGCGTTCGTGCGCCCGGCGGCGGAGTCGCGCAAGACTCATCGCCATGCACCTACGCTCAGTATTCTCGTCAGCCAGGACCACGATTGGTGTTCTAGCGCCGCCAGAGCGATCTCCTCTAGTTCGCTCCCCGGCTCAGCTCCCGAGCAGGTCGAGCTTGCGGAGGTCGAGCGCGCCCTTCGTGCACGCGTACGTCCCGGGCTTCGTCGGCACCACGCGCACAAACTCGCCGTGGCGCACCTGCATTATCACGCCGCACGTCGTGATCCGGCGCCCAGCGAGATCGAACGGCGCGAAGAAGCCGTCCGCGCTGAACTTGTGGATTTGATCGAGTTGCTCGAAGATGGTCTTGCGGGTCACGCCATTCACGCCATGCGCGGCGACCGCACGCTTCACTGCGTCACGCAACGCGATGCCGGCCGCCCACGCGTACGCCGCGTAGCTGTTGAGCTTGCCGGCGCCGGTGTACTTCACGAAGTTCGCCAACATCGGTACGGCCCGCTGGTCCGCTTTGTTGTAGAAGGGCAGGAAGGGGACGCTCACGTAGTTGCCCTCGACGGCGCTCCCGCCGCTCGCGAGGAACTGCGCGTCGTAGCACTGCACCGTGCAGTCCCACACCGTCACGCCGGTGAGACCCTGTAGCGTCGCTTCCTTCCGCAGGGCGACCATGCACGTGTACGGCAGCGTGCACTGTGCATAGTTGGAGTGCCTCTTCTTCATCGTGCGCACGACGTCGGTGAACTGGCTCTGCGGCGCGTTGGCCGCGAGATCGAAGTCGCCATCAGACTTGATGCCCGCGTCCCGCAGCGCGCCGAGGCCGGCGAACAGGTCGTCGCGCGTCGCCTTCGACCCATTGGTGAAGATATAGATGCCGTGGAGATGCTTCCCATGCTGCTGCTGGAAGTAGAACGCGCGGCCGATGCCAGACTGGTAGGTCTGCGGATGCTGGTCCTTGGTGGAGCAGATCAGCACCGGCGGCACGACGGGGAACGACTCGTCGGAGCACTGGTGGAGCACCGTTGCGGTGACGAACGGGATGTCGGGGATCCCGATCGCCGCACCCGTAGCGTCCCTGCAGTTGCGCATTTCGTCGACGGACGCAAGGAAGATGGCCGACGTGCCCACCATCACGGCGTCGTTCTGGCACCCGCTGATCAGCGCGTCGCGCGTGAGGTCGGGGTTCAGCTGCGAGTCGTAGAAGTCGACCACGACCTTGCGCCCGGCGAGGCCGCCGTTGGCGTTGAGGTACTTGGCGACGCCGAGCACGCCATCGACTGATCCCCGGAACAGGTTCGGAGCGAGCGCGCTCTCGACGTCGGCCACCACCGCGATGTGGAACTCCCTGGCGGTGATGCCCACCTCGGTCGCCCGGGGCCTCTCACCGGTCTGCGCGCCCGCGGCGGCGGCCGTCGCCGCGACCACGAGCGTCCCAAGCAGCCCCACGGTCACCCATCGCCACCTCGGC
The DNA here is from genome assembly GCA_036271015.1 of Acidimicrobiia bacterium. GTDB lineage: Bacteria > Actinomycetota > Acidimicrobiia > IMCC26256 > DASPTH01 > DASUAS01. The sequence continues at coordinate 125 of DATBBL010000247.1, read as the reverse complement.
ATTGCTCCCCCTGGAAGCCGGGCACAAAGGCTACGAGAGCGCTGCGCATGGCAGAGGTCGCGCCCCCGGCACACCGAACCGGCGTGGAAGTACTGCTCCGAAGGCCCGCCCCTCTGATCGTGCGA
>DATBBL010000246.1:0-5922 GCA_036271015.1 Acidimicrobiia bacterium | reverse complement strand
CCGGAGCTCGACCAGGCGTTGCTCGATCTCCCGGCGGGTGAGCCCGTAGAGCAGGCCCTGGAGCCGGAGGAGCTCGAGCCCGGTCTGCTTGGGGTCGAGGGCGACGTCCTGGAGGGCCACGCCGATGTGGAGGCGCACCTGCTGCGGCCGGGCCGCGATGTCGACGCCGGCCACCGAGGCCCGCCCACCGGTGGGGGCGAGCAGCGTGCACAGCATCTTCACCGTGGTCGACTTCCCCGCCCCGTTGGGGCCGAGCAGGCCGTAGATCTCGCCTCGGTTGATGACGAGGTCGAGGTCGTCGACCGCGGTGACGTCGGCGAAGGTCCGGGTGAGGCCCTCGGCGACGATCGCGGGCGGTCCCTGGATCACATCGTCCACGAGGCCCTCCTGCCTGCGGTCGGCGGTGTCCTGGTGACGTTGCTGGCGTTGTTCCTGGTGGTGACGCACGGTTGTCTGCACGGCTCCGAACCTACGGACGACTGCGGCCAGATCCTGGCCGCGAGGTGTGGGAATCTTCTCGGGTCAGACCCCGGCGACGGCCGGAACTCATCGAGCGACGAAGGGTGCGATGGCGGACAACGACCCGACCGAGCGAGCCCTGCTCCTGCTCTCGCTGCTGCAGACGCACCGGTTCTGGCCGGGCGCGGAGCTCACCGAGCGTCTCGGCGTCAGCGCCCGCACGCTGCGGCGTGACATCGACCGCCTCCGGTCACTCGGCTACCCGGTCGACGCCACCCCCGGGGCCGCCGGCGGCTACCGCCTGGCCACCGGCGCCCACCTGCCGCCGCTGTTGCTCGACGACGAAGAGGCCGTTGCCATCGCCGTGGGGCTGCGGACCGCCGCCGGCGCGTCGATCGACGGGATGGACGACACCGCGCTGCGCGCGCTGGCCAAGCTCGAGCAGGTGCTGCCCGACCGGCTGCGCCGACGGGTCCACGCGGTGCACAGCAACGTCGTGTCCTTGCAGTGGGGCGGCGGACCGACGGTCGACGCCGATGCCCTCGCGGTGCTCGCGCTGGCATGTCGCGACCGCGAGCAGGTCCGCTTCGACTACCGCCGCCGCGACGGCGACGACTCGCGCCGCCTGGTCGAGCCTCACCAGCTCGTGTCGACCGGACGTCGGTGGTATCTCGTCGCGTGGGACGTCCGCCGCGACGACTGGCGCACGTTCCGCCTCGACCGCCTCGAACGGCCACGGCTGGCCGGCGTGCGGTGCGCGGCGCGCGAGCTCCCGGGAGGCGACGCGGCCGCGTTCGTGGCCGAGTCGATCCGCACCATGCCCCTACCGCACTCCGCCGTGCTCGAGGTCGACGGCGCGCCCGACGCGGTCCGCGACATGCTCCGCTGGAGCGACGCCGAGGTCGAGGAGCTCGGCGACGGTCGTGCGCACGTGCGCGTCGGCAGCGGCAGCAACGAGGCGTTGCTCCGCGTCGTCACCTGGCTCGCGGGACGGTACGCGGTCGTCGTGCGCGAGCCCGACGAGCTCGCGGCGCGTGTAGAGCAGCTGGTGGTGCGGCTACGGCGCTGAGGCGGTGATCAGTGCGTGAGGACGCTGCCGTCGGCGAGCACGGCGTGCGGGAGGCACTGCTCGTCGTACTCGGCGATCACGATCGGCGCTGCGTGCTCGCCGCACGCGGGGCATGCGGGGTCGCGCCGCACCTTGAACGCACGGAACGACTGCTCGAGCGCGTCGTAGGCGAGGAGCCGACCGATCAGCGGGTCACCGAGGTCGAGGATCAGCTTGATCGCCTCGAGAGCCTGGATCGAACCGATGATGCCCGGGAGCACCCCGAGCACGCCGGCCTCCGCGCAGCTCGGCGCCAGCTCCGGCGGCGGCGGCTCGGGCAGGAGGCAGCGGTAGCAGGGGCCCTCGTAGGGCTTGAACACCGAGACCTGGCCCTCGAAGCGGAAGATCGACCCGTGCACGACCGGGATGCGCTTCAGCAACGACGCGTCGTTCAGGAGGTAGCGCGTGGGGAAGTTGTCGGTGCCGTCGACGATCACGTCGTAGCCGTCGATGATGTCGAGCACGTTGTCGGCGCCGAGACGGACGTCGTACGTGACCACGTCGACGTCGGGGTTCAACTCGGTGAGGGTCTTCTTGGCCGAGTCGACCTTGCGCTCGCCGATGCGGTCCATGTTGTGGAGGATCTGGCGCTGCAGGTTCGACGCGTCGACGACATCCATGTCGACGATGCCGAGCGTGCCGACGCCCACGGCCGCGAGGTAGAGCGCGGCGGGCGAACCGAGGCCGCCCGCACCCAACAGCAGCACGCGGCTCTCGAGCAGCTTCTGCTGGCCGGCCTCGCCGACCTCGGGCAGGAGGATGTGGCGCCCGTAGCGGTCGCGCTGCTCGGCGGTCAGTGCCTGCGGGGTGATCCAGGGACGCCCCTCGTTCTTCCAGCGCCCGAACCCGCCGGCCATCGACACGACGTCGGTGAAGCCGAGATGCTGGAGGGTCTCGGCGGCGAAGGCGGACCGGTTGCCGCCGGCGCAATAGAGGACGATGGGCTGGTCGCGGTCCAGGAGCTTGGTCTCGGCCTGGCTCTCGAGGTGGCCGCGGGGGATGAACACGGATCCCGGGATCGTGCCCTGGTCGTGCTCGTCCTGCTCGCGCACATCCACGAACGTGGCCTGCCCGAGGCGCGCCTCGGCGTCCTCGGGCTGGATCTCGGTGATGCGCTGCTTGGTGTCCCGGAGCAGCTCGCGGTAACTCGCCATCCTGCGTCTCCCTCGTCCTCCGTTGAAATGCTACCGCGATGGTCGGGTATTCCCAACCGGGCCCGGTCAGACCCGCGCCACCAGATCCGGGAGCACCTCGCCCAGGCGGTCGCGGAGCACGACGTCGGCCAGCGGGTCGAACGGCGTCTCCTCACCGTTGAGCACCGCCAGCACCCCGCCGTTGCGCAGGGCGAGCTCCGGGAGGGCGGCCGCGGGGTAGACGCCCAGGGAGGTGCCGACGGCGAGGAAGACATCGGCGCCGGCCGCGGCACGCTGCGCCCGTTCGAGGTCGGCGGGCACGAGGTTCTCGCCGAAGGAGATGGTGGCCGACTTGAGCATGCCGCCGCACTCGAGACAGGCCGGGTCGTCGTCACCGGCGCGCACCCGGGCGAGGGTGTCCTCCATCGGGCCCCGCCAGCCGCACGCGAGGCACTTCGCCTCGTGCACGGTGCCGTGGATCTCGATCATGATCTCGGGCGACGTGCCCGCCGCCTGGTGCAGGCCGTCGACGTTCTGGGTGACGAGCGTGTGCAGGTTCGCCCGGCGTTCGAGCTCCGCCAGCGCGACGTGCCCGGCGTTCGGCTCGCCCCCGAACCGCTCGCTGCCGGCGGCCCGGTTGCGCCACACGTCGCGGCGGTGCTCGGTGTCGTGCACGTAGTGCTGGATGGTCGCCTTGCGCTCGGCCGACGGGTCCTTGGTCCAGATGCCCTGAGGGCCGCGGAAGTCGGGGATGCCCGACTCGGTCGAGATCCCGGCCCCGGTGAGCACGACGATCTGCCGGGCTCCGCGCAGCAGATCGGCCAGGCGGTCGAGGGGCGCGTCGTCGGCCATGGACGCACGGTACCCGGATGGGCGTCGCGCCTCCCCTGGTCCGGAGGGCCGTCCGCGAGCTCGTGGCGCGCGAGCAACGCGTCCCGGGACGGGGACGCGTCGCTCGGCCGCGGGCGCGCGTCGGGGGCGAAGCGGCGCCGCGTGATCTCGTCACCGGTGGGTCACGAAGCGACTCCTTGCGCGTGGTCGAGTGCCTCGCGGTGACGCTGGTAGGCCCACTGCGCGCTCTCCTGGCAGAGCGCGGGGTGGAAGCCGATCGCGTGCAGCGCGCGCTCGACGTGATCGGGGTCGTCGCCCTGTTCGAGCAGGGTGAACGCGACGCGGCGGGAACGCCGGCGCGCTTCGGCGAGGGGGTGCTCGGCCAGCTGCGCCTCGGCCCACTGCGCGTGCGCGGCCTGCAGCCCGCTCGGCAGACGGCGGAGGTGGCGGGCGTTGACGGGCGGGACGTTGCGCCGCACCGCCACCGTGTCGGACATGGGGTCCTCGCAGGCGAGGTCGAACTGGGTGAGGCGCCGCAGCGTGCGCACGAGGGGCGACGCGGTGCCGTCGCGCTGGCCGAGACCGAGCGCGTGCGAGGTGTCGCTCACCGTGAGCTCGACGCCGTCCGGGTTGCGATCGAACCGGTCGGCGAGGTGGCGCAGGAGCAGGAGCGCGGTGGGGCCGAGGGTCGGCAGCCAGAAGGTCTCGACGTAGCGGGAGCGGGGATCGTGCCCGAGGGTGTCGACCACCGGGTCGTTCCAGGGCTTGATCAGCAACGTGGCGGGCATGGGACTTCCTCCGCGAACGGGCCGGCGGGGCCGGGCGTGGTGGGGGGAAGCGGAGACGCCGGATCCCGTCGGATCACGTCTGGGTGCGACAGACTGTACACATATGTCCGGAACGCGTCAAGAGCGCCGACCGAGGGCTTCGGCCCACAGGTGGCCCTCCTGCCGCCGGAGGGGCGTCAGCACGAGGTCGGCCGCAGCACCGCGCCGGAACGCGCCCCCGTGTCGACGCCGTCGTCGAGGAGCACCGATCCGTTGACGACCAACGCGCGGTATCCGGTGGATTCCACGACGAAGCGACCGCCGCCGGCGGGGAAGTCGTCGGCCCATCGGGTGGGGCCGACCCCGAGCCGACTCGGGTCCCAGACCACGAGGTCGGCCGCGCTCCCGGCGCGCACGGTGCCGCGATCGGCGAAGCCGTACATCTGTGCAGGGATGGTGGCGAGACGGCGCACCGCGTCCTCGAGCGAGATGACGTCCGGCGCATACTCGGCGAGCAGGCGGGTCGAGAAGTCGACCCCGCAGTAGCTGGTGAGGTGGGCGCCGGCGTCACTGCTCCCGGGCAGGCTGGCGGGATGGCGGACCACCTGGGCGGTCGTCTCGCGTGACTTGTCGCCGAGCGAGCCGCCGAGCGTGAAGGTCGTGGTGAGGTGCTCGGCCAGCGACGCGTCGAGGAACGCGTCCAGGGGATCGCTGCTCCATTCGCGCGCCAGGTCTTCGACCGTGCGGCCGATCCACTCGGGGTGCGCGTCGGCCCGGGCCACCTTCACCGCATCCCAGGTGAACACGAAGGCGCGGCCGTCGGTGTCCGCGAGCGCGGCTCGGAGGCGCTGACGCACCGCGGGATCGGCGAGGAGCGCCTCGCGCCGGTCGCCCGACGTGAGCACGTCTCGGAACGCTTCCATCTCGTCGAAGAGGAAGGTGTCGTGGAGCGCGAAGAACACCTGCATCTGCTGCAACGACGACTGTGGGTGCACGCGGTACCCGCGCTCGCGCGCGACGTCGACGAACTCCAGCCCGCGGGCCCAACCGTCGCCGAGGAAGGGGAGCCGCACGATCGGGTTCACGTTCATCGGCTTCCCCGAGGCCTCGCACATCGCCAGCATCAGCTCGCGATCGGCGTCGTCGTGCCCCTCGAGGTTCGTACGACTGATGAACTCGATCACCCCGTGCGGCCGCCTTGCGAAGACCGAGGCGAGCGCGACCAGCTCCTCGGGCGCGGCCACGTTCGACGGCACCGGTTGACCGTGCTGGTCGACGTGCATCTCGAGCTGACTCGACGAGAAGCCGACCGCGCCGGCGTCGAGCGCGTCGACGAGCAGCTCCTGCATGACGCCGATCTCGTCGGTGGTCGCCCGGCGCGTCCCGGCGTCGTCGCCCATGGCGTACCGGCGCAGCGCGGAGTGCCCGACCTGGAACGCCGCGTTCACGCCGAGGGCGCCCTCGAGTCCGCGCGCGAAGTCAGGCAGACCACCACCTCGGAAGGTCACCCCCGCGGCCAGGGTGTCGGCTGACATGCCTTCCACGCGGCTGAGCATCTCGCACAGCCAGGAGACGTCCGCCGGTCGAGCCGGGAACAGGGAGAACCCGCAGTTCCCATTGATGA
>DATBBL010000245.1:0-6603 GCA_036271015.1 Acidimicrobiia bacterium | reverse complement strand
GGATCCCCGCCGATCTCGAGACCCTCGGCGGTGCGTGGCGGGACCCCGATGCGTGGGACGGCATGACCGTCATCGCCGGCAGCGAGATGCCCGGGGGCGTCGTCGGCGCCGTCGCCCTCGACGAGGTCGTCACCCACGGGTGGGACCTTGCCCGCGCGCTCGGGCAACCGTTCGAGGTCGATGCCAACGCGGTCGCCGGTTGCATGGAGTTCCTCGGACCGATGTCCGAGCCGGGCGTGCCGCGGGAGCCGGTCTTCGGCCCCGTCGTCGTCGCAGGGGAGGACGCGTCACCGACTGACCGGCTGATCGCGCTCACCGGGCGCGACCCCGACTGGCGACCTCAGCAGCGGTAGAGGCGCTCGGCGTTCGCGGCGAACAACTTGTCGCGGGTCGCGTCGTCGAGGTGTGCGGTCGCGCCGTCGTACGCGCCGTAGAGCTCGTCGTACGTGCCGTGCATCGCGTCGACCGGGAAGTTGCTCGCGAACATGCAACGGTCGGCGCCGAAGCGCTCGATCGCGTGGTGGACCCACGGCGCGAACGCCGCCGCGTCCATCGACTGCATCGGCATCGCGAGGCCCGACAGCTTGCACGTCACGTTCGCCCGGAGATCGGCCAGGGCCGCCACCCCGGTCTTCCACAGGTCGTACTCGTCGGGGTCGTTCGACCGCGGCCACCCGGTGTGCTCCACCACCACCGGCAGCTCCCAACCGTCGAGCGCCCGGGCCGCCGGGACGAGCTGGTCGGGGTGGACCATCAGCTCGAAGATGAGGCCGCGGTCCTGGAGCGCCTGCAGGATCGCCGGGGTGGGAATGGCCTCGTCCCCCTCGCCCATGATCCTGATGCCGCGGAAGCGCTTCGACGCCATGTGCTCGTCGAGCCGGCGCTCGATCTCGGCGGTGTCGTCGCTCGGGACGAGACCTCCGATGAGCGCGTCGGGATGACCCGTCGTGTCGGCCTCGGCGTCGAGCTCGCGCGTCTCCTCGACGAGCACCGGCGCCGCCGCGGCCCCGACGTGGACGAACTTCTGCACGTTCCACGCGGCGGCTTCCGAGAAGTAGACGGACTGGTCGAACCGGCGGCACATGCCGGAGATGTCGCCCATGTCGAGCTCCTGCATGCCGGCCAGGTAGGGATACCAGTCGGCTCGCGCCGGATCCCAGAGGTGGACGTGGGCGTCGACCACTCGTTCGACCGTCATGCTCCGCTCCTCGCGCTCGAGTCGTTCAGGATGTCGCGCAGGGTTCCGTCGACCCACGCCGGCAGCTCGGGGCCGCCGAACGAGATCGAGGTCTCCGGGTGCGGGTGGGCGCGCACTCCGATCCAGTCCGCGGTCGCGACCAGCTCGGCGCCCGACAGGTCCCGGGCGTCGTCCACGCCGACGAGGTACGCCACGAGCTCGCCGACGGTCGAGTAGCGCGACTCGGCAGCGGTCTCCACACCGATCGCGAACCCGTCGGCCTGGACGTCGGCGACGAGGTGCGCGGCGCGTGAGAGCTGCGCAGCCGCCTGCGCTCGACTCCGCCCGCCCGAGGTCGTAGCGTCGGTGACGGTGGCGACTCGCATCCCTCGACCGGACTCGCGGGCGTAGTCGCTCACCGCCCGTACCCAGGCGACGTCACTGCGAATGGCGTCGGTGATCCCCTCGTGCTGCTCGAGCACCTGCTGCCAGGGTTCCCCGGTTCCGGTCGACACCGACCCGGCTCGCGCGACCACGACCGCGTCGATGCCGGCGGCGTCGCGCGCCGCCCGGCCGAGCTGCTCGGCCGCGCCCGCGAAGTCCGTCGCCGGGCGATCCGCGCCGATCCCGACGCATTTGACGCCTCGCGCCTCCAATGCGTCGCGCAACGCCGACTCCCACCGCGCGTCGTCGGTGACGACCAGGCACGACCGCGCTCCGCTCGCACCCGGTCCCGGCGTCGGCGCGGTCTCGTCGAACACGCCGGCGAACCGGCCGTTGCTGGCGCCATTCGTCTCCTGCGCGGCCTCGGCCGGTACGAACGCCGCCGGGATGACGCTGTCGAACACGTGAGCGAGCGCGGCGACGTCGGCCGTCCGCGCCACTTCGAGCAAGCGCGGCGCCGCGATCGGCGCCAACTCGGAGCCGTTGGAGAAGATGATGTTCCCCGAGCTCCACGAGAACGCGTCGCTGCCGAGGTACGCGCCGACCGGGCCGAGCTGCTCGGGCGAGGGCATCGATGCGAGGGCAAGTGAGAGGCCGCCGGTCCGGCTCTGGTCACCACCACCGGCCGCCGGGGCCTGTTGGCGCAGGCCCGAGGTCACCATGCGCGTCGCTGCGATCGGGGACAGTGCGTTGACCGTCACGCCGGGCGGGGCCACCTTCCCGAGCTGCCAGGTGAGCGCGGCGACCGCTCGCTTCGCGCAGCTGTACGCGCCGGCGTTGGCCGGCCGCCAACCGGAGCCCGACGTGACGCCGAGGATGCGGCCTCGCCCGGCCTCGGTCATGATCGGCAGGGCCGACCGCAGCACGTTGAGGTAGCCGTCCAGGTGCACGCTCAGCACCGACGCCCACGCCGCTTCGTCGCCCTCGGCGAAGCCCGAGGCGCGGCTGATCCCGGCGACGTTGATCACCGCGTCGAGGCCGCCCAGCTCGTCCACCAGCCCGGTGAAGAGCGCGTCGATGGCGGCCGCGTCGGTGACCGATGCGTTCGACGCCCGTGCCGCCCCGCCCGCCGACACGATGCGGTCGGCGGTCGTCTCCGCGGGGGCCTGGTCCTGCGCGAGGCCGTCGACCGTCACCCCGGGGTCGACGGTGACGACGTACGCGCCGGTGCGCCCGACCGCTTCGGCGATGGCGGCGCCGATCCCGGCTCCACCCCCCGTCACGACGACGACCTGCTGCCGATCCACTGCGTTGCGCTCTGCTGGCAACGATCTCCCCTTTCGACATGGCCACGACGCCGTCGCTCAGGGCGCGGCGTCGGAGCCCTCCTCGATCCTCAGGCCGGCGAAGTCGCCCCGCGCCCGCCAGTCGCGGAGCAGCTTCTGGTAGGCGAAGAAATCACCCAGGCCGCCCCCGTAGCTACCGGCGCGTGGATTCGCCCGGCTGACATCACCTTCGAAGTTCAACCGGGACGGCGTGCACGCAGCCATGAAGCTGCTGGAGTCGAGGAACGTGCTCACGATCGCCGCCGTCCATTCGCCTTCGGCTTCGGGCGTCACGTCGGCCACCCGGACGCCGCGCTGCTCCAGCATCGCGATCGTCTCGGCGATGTGCTCCGCCCCTTCGACGGCCAGGTGGGTGTAGTTGACCGTCACCACCGACTGGAGTCCCGGCGCGGGCATGAGGAACAGGTTCGGGAAGCGGCCCGTCATGAGGCCGTGCAGTGTGACCGGCCCGTCGGCGAACTTCTCGGCGATGGTCATCCCGCCGCGGCCGATGATGGGGTGCGTCGCCCGGCGCGGGAAGGGGGTGAGCTCGGCCTCGAAGCCGGTGGCGTAGATGATGCAGTCGAGGGCGATCTCCTCGCCGTCGACGATCACTCCGCGCGCCGTCACCCGCTCGATGCCCGCCGGGCTGTCGACGAGGGTCACGTCGCCGCGGTTGAACGTCGGGAGATACTCGTCGTGGAAGCAGGGCCGCTTGCAGAGGTAGCGGTAGTACGGCTTGAGGCTCTCGGCCACACGCTCGTCGCGGACGGTCTCGCTCACCCGGGCGCGGTGCTCCTCCATCACGGAGTAGTCGAACTCCTCGGCCGAGAGCACGATCTCGTCGAGCGACATGCCCTCCGAGATCTCGGGGTTCGAGACCCTCGCCATGTGGTGGGTCCAGCCATCGTCGGTGAGGTCGCGCTCCACCTGTACACCGGTCATGACCGCCGAGAAGTTCTCCATGCGCTGCCGCTGCCAACCCGGTTCGAGGCCGTGGACGAAGTCCGGCGGCGTCGGGCGGTTCCCGCGCACGCCGATGGCCGACGGTGTGCGTTGGAACACGTACAGGTGCTTCGCCGACTCGGCGAGCGCGGGCACCGCCTGGATGGCGCTCGCCCCCGTGCCGATGATCCCGACGACCTTGTCGCCGAGCCGGTCGAGGCACGGGTCGTCCGATGCGCCACCCGTGTACCCGTAGTCCCATCGGGCGCTGTGGAAGGAGCGCCCCTGGAACTCCTCCATGCCCGCGATGGCCGGGAGCTTCATCAGGTTGAGGATGCCCGGCGCGACGACGAGATAGTGGGCGCGGATCGTGTCCCCCCGGTCGGTGGTCAGGATCCAGCGGGCGCGCTCCTCGTCCCATTCGCTCTGCTGCACGGTCGTGTGGAACAACGCGCCGTCGACAAGCCCGTAACGCTGCGCGATGGCCTCGAGATGACGGCGGATCTCGTCGCCGAACGCGTAGCGAGTCGTCGGCACATGGCCCATCTCCTCGAGCTTCGGCATGTAGACGTAGGACTCCACGTCGCACATCACACCCGGGTACCGGTTCCAGTACCAGGTGCCGCCGATCCCTCCTGCACCGTCGACGAGCCGGATGCGCGCGATCCCCGCGGCCCGGAGATCGGCGCCCGCGAGCACGCCGGCGAGACCGGCGCCGATGATCGCAACGTCGATCTCGTCGTCGATCGGATCCCGCTCGATGTACGGAGTGAACGGATCGTCGCGGTACGAGGAGAAGTGCTCGTCCACGTTCAGGTCGCGCGTCGCGGCGCGACCTTCGAGCGCGCGCTTGCTGCGCTCCTCCGCGTACTTGCGGTTCACCGCGTCCCGGTCGAAGGGGATCGTGTCGGGATCGGTCATCGTCACCTCGTCGAAGGTCGATCGGTCGATTCGTCGCGGGTGCCGGAGAGGTAGGTCGCCTCGATCTCGTCGATGCGTCCATGGACCTCCTCACCGGTCCCGCTCATGACGATGCGCCCGCGCTGCATCACGTAGACGCGGTCGGCGATCTGGAGTGCCTGGCGAACGTGTTGCTCGACCAACAGGATGCCGGTCGATCGCTCGCTGGCGACCCGCCGCACCGTCTGGAGCAGGCGCCTCACGACAACCGGCGCGAGGCCGAGCGAGAGCTCGTCGGCGAGGAGCAGCTCGGGCCCGCGCGCGACCGCGCGCGCGAGGGTCAGCATCTGCTGCTCCCCGCCCGACAGCAGACCAGCGGTACGGCCCATGAGCGGCTCGAGCTCCGGGAAGAGCTCGAGGGCGCCCGCCCGGGGCACGCCCGCGATGCGGAGGTTCTCCTCCGCGGTGAGCGACATGAAGACGGAGCGCTCTTCGGTGACGAAGCCCATCCCCTGACGGGCGCGCCGGAACAACGGCGCTTTCGTCACCGCGCCGTGGAACACGACCTCGCCCGCGATCACGGGGAGCTCGCCCGCGAGCGTCAACAACGTGGTCGTCTTCCCGGCACCGTTCGGTCCGATGAGCGCCACGACCTCGCCGGGCTCGACGCGGAGATCCACGTCGCGCACCACCGCGACGGCGCCGTAGCCGGCGGCGAGGCCCCGACACTCGAGCAGCGGGCCCGATCGTCGGCTCACGATGACGACTCCTCGGTCGCCAGCTCGCCGACCGGAGGCGCGACCTCCGCGGTCGGCAGCTCCTCACCCAGGTACGCGGCGATGACGGCGGGATCGCTCCGGATCTCCGCCGGCGTGCCCTCGGCGATCTTGCGGCCGAAGTCGACCACCACGATCCGGTCACAGACCCGGAGCACGAGGTCGACGTCGTGCTCGATCAGGAGCACCGCCATGCCGTACTGATCGGCGAAACGCCGGACGAGATCACCGAGCTCGCTCGTCTCGCCGTCGTCGAGGCCGGCGGCGGGCTCGTCGAGCAGCAGGACCGACGGAGCCGACGCGATGGCGCGAGCGATCCCCACCAGTCGTCGCCGACCGTACGGGAGCTGACTCGGGAGGCGGTCGAGGTCGTGCTCGAGCCCGAACTCGCGCGCGCTGCTCACCGCGGTCGGCGGGAGGACCGGTCGTGCCGGCCAGACCAGGTCGCGCAGCCCGGAGAACGGCGTGCGCGCCCCGGCCCCGGCGTGGAGGTTCTCCGCGACCGACAGCTCCTCGAAGAGCTCGAGCGACTGGAACGAACGCCGGACGCCGGCGCGCGCACGCCGGGCCGGAACCCAGGACCGCCCCCGCATCGGAGCCCCGTTGAGGAGCACTCGACCCGCGCTCGGCCTCGTGAAACCGGTCAGCGCGTCGACGATGGTCGTCTTGCCGGCGCCATTCGGGCCGATCAGCCCGACCACCTCCCGCGGGGTCACGCGGAAGCTCACGTCGTCGACCGCGACGACGGCGCCGAATCGCACCGTCAGATCCTCGATCTCGAGGGTTGCGGGCGCCACCGCGCTGGGTGCGACGTCGACCAGGTGCTCGCGGGGTGGTGACCGGCGGAGCCGCAGCCGAAGCTTGCCAATTCCCCGCTCGTCGTTCAGCACCACGCTCGCGATCCCGTTCGGGTTCAGGACCACGATGAGGATGAGCGTCACCCCGCCGATCGTGATGAGCCACGAGCCGAGATCGATCCAGTCGAGGGGGATCGAGCCCACGCCGCCGGGAGCGAGGTTCCCGCCGAAGACGGCCCCGAGTACCCATCCCACACCACCGGCAACGGCGTTACCGACCGTGTTGATCGACTGGAACG
>DATBBL010000244.1:0-8917 GCA_036271015.1 Acidimicrobiia bacterium | reverse complement strand
GTACCCGCCGACCGTGTGGGCGCTGGTCGAGCAGGCCGCGGCACGGTGGCCCGACCACGTGCTGCTCGCCGACGACCACGGCCGCTCCCTCAGCGGTCGCCGGCTCCACGACACCGCGCTCGCGGTCGCCGCTGATCTCGGCACGCGCGGCATCCGGTCCGGCACCGTCGTGTCGTGGCAGCTGCCCACGACGCTGGAGACGATGGTGGTGAAGGTCGCGTTGGCCCGCCTCGGCGCGGTGCAGAACCCGCTGATCCCCATCCTGCGCGAGCGCGAGGTCGGGTTCATCACCCGGCAGGTGGGCAGCGAGGTGATGATCACCACCGAGCGCTGGCGCGGGTTCGGCCACGGTGCGCTGGCGCGCGAGCTGGCGGCCGAACAGGGCTTCTCGGTGATCCTGACCGACCTCGACACCGATCCCGGCTCGGTCGGCAACCGCCTGCGACTCGAGCAGGGTGATCCGGCGTCGCTCGGGCCTCCGCCGCGCGCCGACGAATCGCCGGTGCGATGGATCTACACGTCGTCGGGCACGACCGCGGACCCGAAGGGCATCCGCCACACCGACCGGTCGGTCATGCACAGCGCCACCGGCCCCGCGTACGCGATGGCGGCGACGCCCGGCGACGTCAACCCGATGGCGATCCCCATCTCGCACATCGGCGGGCTCACCATGCTGACGGCGGCGATCGTCACCGGCATGCGCCTCGTCCTGTTCGAGTCCTTCGATCCCGCCACGACGCCCGAACGCATGGCCGCGCACGGCCCCACCCTCCTCGGGAGTGCGGTGCCGTTCTTCCTCGCGTACTTCGACGCGCAACGGCGTCACGGCGACTCGCCGCTGTTCCCCCGGCTGCGGGCGCTGACCGCCGGTGGCGCACCGACGCCGGCGGAGGTCAACCGCATGGCGCGCGAGGTCCTCGGCGTGCACGGCATCACCAGCTCGTGGGGGCTCACCGAGTTCCCCGTCGCCACGTACCCCTCGCCCGACGCACCCGTCGCGGTCCTCGACCACACCACCGGCCCCGCGGTGGCCGGCGTGGAGGTGCGCACCGTCGGCGCCGACGGGCAGGCGTGCGCGACCGGGGAGGAAGGTGAGCTGCGTCTCCGTGGTCCGCAGTGCTTCCTCGGCTACGTCGACGCCTCGCTCGACGCCGACGCCTTCGATGCCGACGGCTGGTTCCGCACCGGCGATCTCGGCGTGCTCGACGCCGAGGGGAACGTGAGCGTGACCGGGCGGATCAAGGACATCATCATCCGCAACGCGGAGAACATCTCGGCGCTCGAGGTCGAAGAGGCGCTCTACCGCCACCCGGCGGTCGTCGACGTGGCGGTCGTGGCCGCACCCGACACCCGCACCGGTGAACGGGTGTGCGCGTTCGTCGTGCCCGCGCCGGGCGTGACGCTCTCGCTCACCTCGCTCGCCGACCACTGCCGGAGCCTCGGGTTGGCGGTGCAGAAGTGTCCCGAGCAGCTCGAGCTCGTCGATTCGCTCCCCCGCAACTCGTTCGGCAAGGTGCTCAAGCAGGACCTGCGGGCGCGCGTCGCCTGACCGCCGGCAGCGTGATCAGCCGACGAGTCGACGCAGCCGCCGGAACTCCTCGTCGACCAGATCCCCGAGCTCGCGCGTTCGCGGACCGTCGAGCCAACGCCGGAGCGCGCGCTGGTAGAGCGCGAGCGCGACCGCGGCGAGGGTGGCGGCGTCGCCGTCGGGCTCGGACACGCCGCGGCGACGTGCGATCGCGCCGGAAATGGTGCGGGCGTGGTCCGCAAAGTGCTCCTGCTCGCGACCCAGGAGCACGGGCGAGGAATCGACCGCGGCGCGGTACGTCTGGATCCGCTCGCGCAACGCGGCGAAGCCGGCCGCCAACGCCACGAACGTCGCGCGCAACGCCTCGTAGTCGCTGCGCGTCGACGGTTGCTCGAGGAAGGCCGACGCGAACGAGCGCATGAAGCCGTAGTCGCGATGGAAGACCACCGACTCCTTGGTGGGGAAGTAGCGGAAGAAGGTGCGGGGGGAGACGCCGGCGTCCTCGGCGATGCGGTCGGTCGCGGTGGCGTCGAAGCCATCGCGGGCGAACCGCGAGAGGGCGGCGTCGATCAGGGCCTCCCGGCTGCGCGCCGCACTGACCGCGCGGGGCGTGGCCGGGCTCTGCACCATCGGGGCATGCTACCGTTCGTGACAGTCGACTGTCAGGGAACCCGAGGTACGGCAAGGACCGGCAGGGCACGACGAGGAGCAGCGAGGAGGCGCCGGGATGTCTGCGCAGCTCGGATACGACGTCTGGGACGCCGACAACCACCTGTACGAGGCGGTCGACGCGTACACGCGCCATCTCCCGAAGCGCTATGAGGGCGCGATCCGCTTCGTCGACGTGAACGGTCGGGACAAGCTCGAGATCCTGGGCAAGGTCAGCGAGACCATCCCGAACCCCACCTACGTGGTGATCCCGACACCGGGCGCGTGGACCGAGTACTTCCGCGGCCACAACCCGGAGGGCAAGAGCCTGCGCGAGCTGGCGCAGCCGATCCGATGCCCCGAGGAGTTCCGCCGTCCCGACCTCCGTCTCTCGCTCATGGACGAGCAGGGCGTCGACGGCTGCGTCCTCTACCCCACGACCGCGGGGTTGCTCGAGGAGCACATGAAGGCCGACGTCGAGCTCACCCACGCGGTGGTGCACGCCTACAACGAGTGGCTGCTCGAGGACTGGACGTTCGACTACGAGGGACGCATCATCCCGACCCCGGTCGTCACGTTGCCCCACGTCGACCGCGCCGTGGCCGAGCTCGAGTGGTGCCTCGCCCGCGGCGCCAAGACGGTGCTCATCCGCCCGGCGCCGGTCCCCCAACCCGACGGCTCCTCGCTGTCGCCCGCGCTCGCGGCCTTCGACCCGTTCTGGCGGTTGTGCGAGGACGCCGGCATCCCGGTGATGATGCACAACGCCGACTCCGGCTACGACCGGTACGCCACCGACTGGGAGCCCGGACGCGACGAGTTCCAAGGCTTCGATCAGACGCTGTTCCGTGCCTTCCTCTACGAGGAGAGCCGCCACATCTTCGACACGTTGGCCGCCTTCGTCGCCCATGGCCTCTTCCAACGGTTCCCCCGCCTGCGCGTGGGCGTGGTCGAGAACGGCGGCGCGTGGGTGCCGCGCCTGCTCGACTGCTTCGACCGCGTGCACAAGAAGATGCCGGGCCGCTTCGACGAACACCCGAGTGACACGTTGCGGCGCCACGTGTGGATCAATCCGTTCCACGAGGACGACATGCGCTACCTCGTCGACGCGCTCGGCGCCGACCGGGTGCTGTTCGGCTCCGACTTCCCCCACCCCGAAGGGCTCGGCGACCCCCTCGAGTTCGTCGACGAGCTCGCGGACCTGCCGCAGCCGGTCGTCGAGCAGGTGATGGGCGGGAACCTCAAAGAGCTGCTGGCCCTCGACACCACCGGGCGCTGAACGGGCTCAGGAGCGCGGGATCTCGCTCCAGGGCTTGCCGAGCCAGGCGTCGGGCTCGCGGGGCAGGCCGAGCACGCGCTCGCCGAGGATGTTCTTGTTCACCTCGGTGGTGCCGCCCTCGATGGTGTTGGCCCGGCTGCGCAGCATGCCGCTGATCTCGAACGGCAACGACTCGTAGTAGGCGTCGCTGTCGTGCGCGACCACGCCGCCCGCGTCCCAGGCCATCGCGTGCGCCCCGAGGAGGTCGACCGCGGCCGCCTGCACCCGCTGGTTCAGCCCGGCCTGGTGCACCTTGCCGATCGACGCCGCCGGGCCCGGGGTCTGCCCGGCCGCGAGGTTCGACGCCACCCGCTGGTTGGTCCAGGCCCGGATGCGCTCCTCGCTCCACAGCGCCGCCAGCCGCTGGCGCACCATCGGATCGTCGGCCAGACCGTGCTCGCGGGCCAGCGTCAGGAGGCGGTCCACTCCGGAGCCGCCGACCCGCCCGCTGCCACCCGAGCCGGCGCCGGCCACCATCTGGCGCTCGCTCGAGAGCGTCGCGCCGGCGACCCGCCAACCGTCGTTGACGTCGCCGAGGCGCCCGAAGTCGGGGACCCGGGCCTGGTCGAGGAACACCTCGTTGAACTCGACCTCACCGCTGATGTGCCGCAACGGTCGCACGTCGACGCCGGGCTGGTGCATGTCGACCAGGAAGTACGTGATGCCCTTGTTCTTCGGCCGGCTCGGGTCGGTGCGGGCCAGGAGGATGGCGAAGTCGGCGTCCTGCCCCCAGGTGGTCCACACCTTCTGCCCGGTCACGACCCACTCGTCGCCGTCGCGCACCGCTCGCGTCGCGAGCGAGGCGAGATCCGAGCCCGCCCCCGGCTCGCTGAAGAGCTGGCACCACTTCTCCTCGTTGCGGACGATGGGCGCCAGGAACCGGAGCTTCTGCTCGTCGGTGCCGTACGCGAACAGCGCCGCCGCGGTGTTGTTCAACCCCAACGGGTTCAGCGCCCGCAAGTTGTACGGCGTCAGCACCGCCCGCATCGCGCTCGCGGTCTCGGGGGTCACGCCGAGGCCGCCGTACTCGCGTGCCCACGTCGGCATCACCAGACCCGACGCGCCGAACACCGGGTACCAGGCTTCGTAGTCGGCGCGGCTGCGCACCTCCCGGATCGCCGAGTTCCCACCGCGCGCCGCCGCCTCCCGCCACGCCACCGGGACGTGGGCCTCGACCCAGGCCTCCGTGCGCGCCACGCACTCCACGACCGGGGTCGCTGCGTCCACGGCCAGACGATCGTCGCTCATCGCCACAACGTAGAGGTCGCGGTCCCCGGCCCGGGCGCCCACTGCACGATGCCGACGGTCACGGCAACCGCTCCGCGGGACCGAGGGAACCTTCGATGGTGCCGTGGAACACGGTGCGGCTGGCGTCGGGCAGGACGCGGCGGGCCACCAGGTACTCGGCGCCCATCCATCCCTGGCGGATGAACCGGCCGAAGCGCATCCGCGTGCCTGGTGCCCCGGACGCCGCCGGGACCATCTTCACGTGCTCCAGCGCCTCTTTGACCCCCGTGCCGGTGAGCGGCTTCGCACCCGCGATGGCGAGCGCGATCATGCGCGCCATGTCGTAGCAGTACACCGGCATGAAGTACTCGGGCCGGTCGCCGTAGCGCGCCTCGTAGCGATCGAGGAACGCGTTCCCGACCGGGTTCCGCTCGTCGAAGGAATCGAGCCCGACCCAACCGGCGAGCTGCTGCATCCACGTGTCACTGCCGTGCGCGAACTCGAACGCGGTCGTCGTGTAGCGCGGCGGCATCCAACCGATCGCCTCGAGCGCCTCGTTCATCCCGAGCAGACCCAGCCCGAAGCCGACGTGGACGATGGCGTCGGGGTTGCCCGCTCGGAGCTGCTCCATCGCCACGCGCTTCTCGGTCGCCACCTGCGGGATGACGACCTCCCCCGTGATGCGCAGCCCGGCCTCGACGCAGGCTCGCCGGCAGGTGGCGAGGTACTCCTGCCCGATGAGTGACTGCTCGTAGGCGATGCCGACGCTCTGCCGACCGTCGTGACGGCAGACCGCGGCCATGATGATGGGCTCCTCCTCCATCGACCCGTTGTTGAGCGCGAACACCCACTCCCCGAGCATGCTCTCGGTCCCGGCCATCGTGAGGATCGGAACCTCGGCCAGCTCCTCGACGTACCGGCGCAGTGGTTCCCCGTTCTCGGAGACGTACGGGCCGAAGATGGCGACGCAGTCCTCGGCGACGAGCTCGTCGAACGCGTCGCGCACGGCCCGGAAGCTGCCGTTCGGCAGACCCTGAGCGGCGCGCAGCACCAGCTCGACGGGCCGTTCGAGGACGCCGGCGGTGAGGTACTCGTCGAAGGCGAGGCGGAAGACCCGATCGACCATCGGGTCGACGTGCTCGCTGCCCTCCACGTAGTCGACGAGGATCCCCACCTTGACCGGCGCGATCTCAGCCATCGCAGCTCCTCCCGTTCGTCGAGCGTTCAGACCCGCCCGAGCACCAGGCCACTGTTCAACGAGGTCACCAGCACCCGTTCGACCCTCGGGACCTGGTTGACGGCGGCGCCCCGCACCTGGCGGACGCCCTCCTGGATGCTGTTGATCCCGTGGATGTACGCCTCGCCCAACAGACCGCCGTGCGTGTTGGTGGGGAGCGCGCCGTCGAGGTCGAGGTTGCCGTCGGCGATGAAGGCCGGCGCCTCACCCGGACCGCAGAAGCCGTAGGCCTCCAGCATGAGGAACACCAGCGGGCTGAAGTTCTCGTAGATCTCGGCGACGTCGACGTCGGCGGGCGAGAGCCCGGCGCGGGCGAACAGCAGACGAGCGCACGCGGCCGCCTCCGGATACGTCGCCAGGTCGTCGTGGTAGTAGTTGGACGTGATGCTGGCGTCGCGCTGATGGGCGTCGGCGGCGGCAAGGATCGCGACCGGCTGGTCGACGTCGCCGCTGCGCTCGGCCCGGGTCACGACCAGTGCGACGCCGCCGTCGCTCTCCTGGCAGCAGTCGTAGAGCCGGAGCACCGGCTCCACGATCCAACGGGACGCCTGGTGGTCCTCCAGCGTGATCGGCCGGTCGTGGAACCAGGCCTTGGGGTTGGTGGCCGCGTACCGCCGCGCCGAGACCGTGTACCGGCCGAAGTCCTCGTTGGTGGCGCCGTAGGCGTGCATGTACCGGCGGAACCAGAGCGCGTACATCTTCGCCGGCGTGTCGATGCCGAAGGTGTGGTACCAGTCGAGCGGGGCCGCGCCCATGGGCCGGGCGTGTGGTTGGCCGAAGCGGTATTGCGACCGCTCGTTGAACGCGCGGTACACGAGCACCGCGTCGGCCTGGCCCGAGGTCACCGCCGCGACCGCGTGCTGCACGGTCGCGCAGGCGCCCACGCCGCCGCCGGGCGTGCGCGACCACCAGGTGATCTGCTCGACCCCGAGGTTGCGCATGAGCTGCAGCTCGTCGTTGCCGTCGACGGTGAAGGTGACGACACCGTCGATGTCGGCCGGGGTCAGGCCGGCGTCGACGATGGCGGCGCGCGACGCCTCGGCGGCGAGCTGCATGGTGCTGCGGCCGGAGTCCTTCGAGAACTCGGTCGCGCCGATGCCGGCGACGATCGCGCCGGTCACGAGGGCACCCCGTCGTCGACCCGGAAGAAGGGTGTGCGGGTGCCGCGGTCGTCGCGGAATTCGACCACCACCGGCCGGTCGTCGTACGGACCGTCGTCCGGCGGATCGACCAGGTTCGACACGAGCCGCACGCCCTCGTCGAGGTGGACGAGGATCACGATGCGGGGCTCGTCGTCGGGCCGGTTCGGGTGCAGGGAGTACATCCAGGAGGTGATGCGACCGCGGCCCGCCGACGGCGCGGTGTCCCACGAGAGGGAGCCGCAGTGCCCGCACATCGGGGCCGGCGGATGACGCAACCGGCCGCAGTCGGCGCAGCGCTGGATCACGAGACGGTCGTCGGCGGCGGCATCCCAGAAGAAGGCGTCGTCGGGCGCGGCGCGGCGCGCGTCGCTCATCGGCTCACCGGGCCCGGGTCATGGGCGCGTCCTCGGATTCGACGGCACGGTCGAGGAGGGTAGCGGTGGCCCCGGAGTGGGCCCATCCCGCGTCGGGGATCGGAGGACTTCGTTAACCTCCGTCCACCCGGGCGTCTCCGAGGAGGTGATCACCGTGACCACACGGACCGTCGTCATCACCGGCGCGACCCGGGGCGTGGGCCGGGGGATCGCCGACGCCTTCGCGCGACGCGGGGACGCGCTGGTGATCGTCGGTCGCAGCACCGACGCCAACCCGAACCGCCTGGGGCTGCCCGGGACGCTCGAAAGCGTCGCCGGGGAGTTGCGCGCGGCCGGCAGCGACGTGACCACGATCAACGCCGATCTCGCCCACACCGAGGTCGCCGAACGCGTCGCTCGCGAGATCCAGGACGCGTGCGGGACCCCCGACGTGCTGGTGAACAACGCCGCGGCCACGTTCATCGGCCCGTTCCTCGACATCCCCGTCTCGCGGTGGAAGACCGCGCTCAACCTCAACCTCCTCGCGCCGGTCGCGCTGATCCAGGGCCTCCTCCCCGGGATGCTCGAACGCGACGAAGGCCGCATCATCAACATCACGTCGGCCGCGGCCCGCACCCGCGACGTCCCCGCGACCAACGTCCCGCAGCTCTCCTACGCCGCGAGCAAGGCGGGGCTCGATGCGTTCTCGTTCGGGCTGGTGCAGGACCTCGCCGACACCGGCGTCGCGCTGAACCTCCTCGCTCCCGTCGTGCTCACCGAATCGGTCGAGTACCACCTCACCGACCCCAGGTTCGACGACGTCAAGCACCGCATGGCGCACATGGGGCCGTACGGCGAGGCGGTGGCGCGGGTCGCCGACCAGCCGCTCGACTTCCGGGGTCGGTACCTCGAGAACCACGACCTCGAAGCCCTCGGGTTCCTGAGCGCTTGACCGTGCAGTCGGGGCGCGCCGTCGTCGTTTGACAACGCGCGAGCCCGCGCGTGAACCTCCCGCCCATGGCCATCGAACGCTTTCCGATCGAGGCGGGGCACGTGATGATGTTCGCCCGCGCCATCGGTGATCCCAACCCGGTCTATGCGGACGAGGACGTCGCCCGGCGGTCGGAGGTCGGCGCCATCCCGGCCCCGCCGACGTTCGTCACCGCCAGCGCGCAGTTCGACCCCGACTATCCGCTCCGGCCCAAGGCCGGGGAGCCGTGGTTCGGCTCGGGCCGGAACGCGACCGGCGCCGCGCCCAGCGTGCCGTCGGGCGGCTCCGGGGGCGGCTCAGGGGGCGGGGGCACGTCGCTGCACGCGGAGCAGCACTACGAGTACCACCGGCCGCTCGTCGTGGGCGACGTGCTCCACGCGCGTGGCCGTCGGGGCGACGAGTGGGAGAAGCAGGGCCGCTCCGGCACGTTGAAGTTCACCGAGCTCATCACCGAGTACCTCGACGAGCACGACGAG
>DATBBL010000243.1:0-14548 GCA_036271015.1 Acidimicrobiia bacterium | reverse complement strand
CGAAGCCCTCGGGTTCCTGAGCGCTTGACCGTGCAGTCGGGGCGCGTCGTCGTCGTTTGACAACGCGCGACCCCGCGCGTGAACCTCCCGCCCATGGCCATCGAACGCTTTCCGATCGAGGCGGGGCACGTGATGATGTTCGCCCGCGCCATCGGTGATCCCAACCCGGTCTATGCGGACGAGGACGTCGCCCGGCGCTCGGAGGTCGGCGCCATCCCGGCCCCGCCGACGTTCGTCACCGCCAGCGCGCAGTTCGACCCCGACTACCCGCTCCGGCCCAAGGCCGGGGAGCCGTGGTTCGGCTCGGGCCGCAACGCGACCGGCGCCGCGCCCACCGTGCCGTCGGGCGGCTCCGGGGGCGGCTCCGGGGGCGGCGGCACGTCGCTGCACGCGGAGCAGCACTACGAGTACCACCGGCCGCTCGTGGTGGGCGACGTGCTCCACGCGCGTGGCCGTCGGGGCGACGAGTGGGAGAAGCAGGGCCGCTCCGGCACGTTGAAGTTCACCGAGCTCATCACCGAGTACCTCGACGAGCACGACGAGGTCGTGATCACCGCCCGCACGGTGGCGGTGCTGACGGAGGGTCCCAAGTGAGCGTCTCGGCCACCTCGCTGCAGGTGGGCGACACGAAGGAGCTCCTGCTCGTCGACGATCTCACCCGCACCCAGATCGTCATGTACGCGGGCGCGTCGGGCGACTACAACCCGTTGCACAGCGACGAGAAGTTCGCCCGCGAGGTCGCCGGGTATCCCGGCATCTTCGCCCACGGCATGCTCAGCATGGGCATGACGGGGCGCATCGTGACCGACTGGTTCGACGTCGGCCGCGTCACCAGGTACGGCGTGCGGTTCGTGCGCCAGGTGTGGCCGGGCGACACGCTCACCGCCACCGCGACCGTCGACGCCATCCGCGAGGAGGACGGCGTGCCCTACGCGGACGTGTCGATCACGACCGTCAACCAGGACGGCACGACCGTCGTCAGCGGCACCGCGACCGCCCGTCTCGACCCCTGATTCGATTCATTGACGCGTGGCGGCCGGATTCCGCGCCCCACGCGACAGTGAACGGGGCCGCGGCGAGTAGGACGCGCCGGTCTCGATCTAGCCGAAGACGACGTTCTTGCGGCGCACGAACTCCTCGATGCCCGCTCGCCCGCCCTCGCGCCCGAAGCCGCTCTGCTTCACGCCGCCGAACGGGGCGCCGGGTGACATGCCGGGGAACCCGTTGACGATGACGGTGCCGACGTCGAGCCGGCGCGCGATGCGCTGGGCCCGCGCGCTGTCGCGCGTGTGCAGGTAGGCCGAGAGGCCGAACGGGCTGTCGTTGGCCTTGTCGACGACCTCGTCCTCGTCGTGGAAGCGCAGCACCGACAACACCGGGCCGAAGATCTCATCGCGCGCGAGCGAGCTGTCGTGGTCGACGTCGCCGAAGACGGTCGGCGCAACGAAGTAGCCGGCGGCCAGCGCGCCGCCGAGCCGCTCGCCGCCGGTGAGCAGCGTGCCGGTACCCTCGTCGACCGCCCGGCGGATCACGCCGAGGATGCGTTCGCACGCCCGCTCGCTCACCACCGGACCCATGAGCACCGCGGGGTCGAAGGGATCGCCGACCGGCACCGCCTCGATCTGCGCCACGACCCTTGCCACGACGTCGTCGTAGACGTCGTCGTGCACGTAGAGCCGCGTCGGGAGCGCACAGCCCTGGCCGCTCAGGAGGACGGCACCGAGCATGGCCGCCATCGACGCCGCCCCGTCGAGGTCGGCGTCGGGGAACACGATGTTGGCCGACTTCCCCCCGAGCTCGAAGGTCAGCGGGGTCAGCGTCTCGGCCGCCGCCGCCATCACCAGGCGGGCCGTGGCGCAGCCACCCGTGAACGACACCTTGTCGACATCGGGGTGCCGCACGAGCGCGTCGCCGGCCGCCGCGCCGCCGACCACGACGTTCAGGACGCCGGGCGGCAGTCCCGCCTCGAGCGCGAGCTCGGCGAAGCGGAGCGCACCGAAGGGCGCCAGCTCCGGGGGCTTGACCACGACGGTGTTGCCGGCCGCCAGCGCGGGCACCGCCTTCTGGCCCATGCCCATCATCGGACCGTTCCACGGCACGATGGCGCCGATCACCCCGTAGGGCTCCGGGAGCACGACGTCGAGGACGTCGCCCGCGACCGGCACGACCTCGCCGTCGAGCTTGTCGACCCAGCCCGCGTAGTACCGGGTCCAGGCGGCGGTGTACGCACCCGAGCGCATCGCGCTCGTCGGCGTGCCGTTGTCGAGGGCGTTGATCGCGCACGCCTCGTCGTCGTGCGCCTCGAGCAGGTCGGCGAGCCGGTAGAGGATCGCCATCCGCTCGGGCATGGGGATAGCTCGCCACTCGGCCCGCGACCCACGTGCGACCGCCACCGCGTCGTCGACCTCGGCCGCGCCGGCCAGCGGCAGCTTCGCCTGCAGCACACCGGTGGCGGGGTTGTGGTGCTCGTAGACGCCACCCGAGTCGCCCGTCGACCGCCGCCCGCCGATCACGTGGCCGCGCGCGGCGAGCTCTTCGACCAGTGCGGTGGCGGCGGCCGCGTCGACGGCCATCAGCTGCGGCGCCGGGCGCGGCGGCTGGCGACCATCGGCGGCGCGTAGCCGGCGTCGGCCCAGGTGAAGTTGGTCCCCGGCGGGACGATCTCGTCGATGCGGTCGAGCACGTCGTCGGACAGCTCCACGTCGGCAGCACCGAGCTGCGAGGTGAACTGCTCCATCGTGCGCGGGCCGATGATCGCCGCGGTGACCGCGGGGTTGCGGATCACCCATGCCACCGCCAGCTGCACCAGCGGGATGCCCGCGTCGTCGGCCAGCCGCCCGAGCGCGTCGGCCGCTTCGAGCTTCTCCTGGTTGCCGGGCACCGAGAGGTCGTAGCGCGCCGGGATCCGGTTGGCCCGGTGGCTGGTGAGGTCGGTCGCGCCCTTGCGCCACTTGCCCGACAGCCAGCCGCCCGCGAGGGGGCTCCAGGGGATGACGCCCATGCCGTGGCGCTGGCAGGTGGGCAGCACGTCGGCCTCGACCCCGCGGACGAGGATCGAGTACGGGGGCTGCTCGCACACGAAGCGCTCGCGCTGGCGTCGCTCCGCAGCCCATTGCGCCTCGACGATCGCCGACGCCGGGAACGTGGAGCTGCCGAGGTAGCGCACCTTCCCCTGGTGGACGAGGTCGGTGAGCGCGCCGAGGGTCTCGTCGATGTCGGTGTCGGGCTCGGGGCGGTGGATCTGGTACAGGTCGATGTAGTCGGTCTGCAGGCGCTCGAGGCTGTTCTCGCACTCCCGGATGATCCAGCGGCGCGAGTTGCCCTGCATGTTCGGGTCGGAACCCATGCCGCCGTGCACCTTCGTCGCGAGCACGACGTCGTCGCGCCGACCCTGCAGCGCCTTGGCGACGATCTTCTCCGACTCGCCCGCCGAGTAGACGTCGGCGGTGTCGATGAAGTTGATGCCGGCGTCGAGCGCGGCGTGGATGACCGCCACCGACTCGTCGTGGTCGGGGTTGCCCCAGGCGCCGAACATCATCGCCCCGAGGCAGAGGGGGCTCACCTTCACGCCGGTGCGGCCGAGGGTGCGGTACTCCATCGCGGCCTCCTTGTCGTCGTCAGCAAGACGCTATGCGCGAGAGCGCCGGCCGGGCGCAGGAGGAGCGTGCCGCCAACGAGCGGCGGCGCAGCGCAGCGGAGCCGCTCGCCAGCGAGCGAGTGGCCGCGAGCCGGGTATCCCGGCCCGCAACGAGCGAGCAAATGAGCAGGAGCGAGTGGCCGCGAGCTGTGTATCCCGGCTCGCAACGAGCGAGCGAATGAGCAGGCTCAGCCGATCTTGTCGCTCGTCGTGCGCGCGGTGGTGGTCTTGGCGAAGGCGTCCGGCACCGGATACTGCCCCAGCAGGAAGTACAGGATGGCGGCGTGCTGCAGCTCGACCGGCTGGATGCTGGCCGCGGTCTTGATGCCGGCGGGGCTCTTCACCGCGCTGATCGCGCCGAGGTAGGTGGCGGCCGCCGCGTTCTCGAGGTCGAGCGCGAGCTTGGCCAGCCCGGGCACGTCCTTCACGCCGGCGAACGCCTTGTCGACCGACGTCTTGACCGTCTGGTCGACACCGCTGACCGCCTTCTTGCCCGCGCCGGTGAGCACCCCGTTCCACGCCGCGGCGTGGTCCTGGTGCTGGCTCTGCGCGGTCTGCGCGAAGGTCACGACCGCGGGCGGCACGTCACCGAGGCTGCCCTTGTTCGCGGCGTCGATGCCCGCCTGGTAGGTGCCGACGGCGAGGTTCTCGAGCGACGCGGCGAGCGCGACCACCGCGAGGTCGCCGGTGAGCTTCTGGCCCGCCGCCGCGGGGACCGAGGCCCGGGTCCGCGTGACGGCGGCGCCGACGCCGCTGCCGACTCCACTGCCCACCAGCGCGAAGCCGCCGAGCACGGCGCCGCCGCCGAGCAGGAAGGCCCGGCGGCTCGCGGGCGTGGACACCAAGCGGGTGATGCCGGCGCGCACGTCGTCGTCCGACTCACGCCACTCGGCGAGGCTCTCGTGCATCGAAGGCAACGCGGCGTGGTGCGCGTCGTCGAGATCCCGCGTGAGCCGGTCGAGCTCGACCTCGCTGATCGCGAGCGGCTCCTGCTTGCGGTTGCGGCGCCTCACTGCACTGCTCCTTCGTTGGCGGGACGGGCATCGGTCGTCGGGTAGAACGAGTTGGGGAAGCCGACGCTCCCCGCCGCCGCGGGGAGCTTGGTGGCGTCAGGTGGGAGCGCGATCAGTTCGGCCGCGCCTCCCGCCACGAGCGCCTTCACCGCGTGCAGGACGGCGACATGTTGCGCCTCGACGCCCATGATGCTGGCGGCCACCGAGCGGGCGTTCTTGTTCGAGTACGTGCCGGTGTTGGCCACGTAGGTCTGCGCGGCGCCGTCCTCCAGCTCGAGGGCCAGGTCGACGACCTGCGCAGGCCCGGTGAGCGACGGCTTGGCGTTGTCGACCACGCCGAGCAGCACCGGGTCGGGCTGGTCCTGGGCCTTGCCCCCCAGGCGGGTGGTGGCGGCGTTGAACGCCTCGGCGTGCTGGGCGTGCTGGTCCTTCGTCTTCATCGCGAAGGCCTTGACGACCGCGTTGGCGCTGGCACCACCGATGAAGTCGAGGGTCAGCGCGGTCTGGTAGGTGGCGACCGCGAGGTTCTCGATCGACGCTGCCGTCTGCAGCATCTGCACGTCCATCGCCTTGTCGGCGAACGCGGGGCTGGCCAGCAACGCAACCATCGCGGTGCCAAGACCGGCCGCGGCCAGCACGCCCGACTTGGGCAGACCGCCCATCAGGGTCGCGCGACGGGTGGCCTCGTCGACCGGCGCCATGGCGACGAACTCCTCGCGACCACGTCGGGCGTCGTGACCGAGCTCCACGAGCTCGTCGAGCGCGGCCCGCGTCGTCGTCATCGCGTCCGAATGCAAGTCCTGCGATTGCTCGAGCAGGTCGCGCAGCCTGACGTCGTCGATTCCCATGCATCGCTCCTCGAGGTCGGGGGGATTCGCGCTCGTGTGCGTTGTCGACGGCGTGTTCGACACCGTCGCGCCCCCGGATGAGCGAACGCGCACGCGGCATCGACGCGCGCCGGCGTCGCGCGATGTCGCGTCAGGCGTGTCGCCTCAGGTGATGTCGCCGACCGCGTCCGGCGCGTTTCGGCTGACCGGGACGCCACCGGCGACCTCGGTCGTGATCGCGAGGCTCTGCGTGGGTGCAGCCGCTTTGAACGCGATCGTCTTCGGCGCCCGTCCGAGCACGCCGAGCGAGATGGTCCCCGACCGGCTGACTCCCCACAGCTGGTACGTCTGACCCGGCGCGACCGGCGGCAGCTTCGATGTGAGGTAGCCGGTGCCGTCGCGGGTCACGACCGCGGTGGCCAGCGTGTTGCCACCGGCGTCGGTCAGCGCCGCGTGTCTGGCGCCCGGCGCGGTGGCCGCCTGGCGCGCGAGCGCGGCAGTGTCCGTGGTCGCGGTGCCGGAGTCAGACCGCGCCGCGATCCAGAGGCCGCCGAAGACCAGCGCGACGACCGCGGCCGCCGCCGCCAACCACTGCCAACGGCGGTCCGGTCGGGGCGCCGCGGCCTCGCGACGTGCGCTCAGCATGTCGGGCGGCGCCGTGGTCCGTTCCGGGGAGGCGGTCTCCGCGATGGCGGACTCGAGCCGCTCCCACACGCCCTCGGGAGGCGGTCCGCCGGCGTGCGCGAGCATCGATGCGGCGACGCGGAACTCGTCGACCTCGTCGCGCGCGGCGGCGTTGGAGGCGAGGTACGCCTCGACGAGCGCGCGCTCGTCGTCGTCGAGCGCGTCGAGCGCGTACGCCGGGAGCAGCTCGGTGATCTCCTCGGGAGTCAGTTCACGATCCATGACCCGTCGATTCCCCGGTCGAGCAGTTGCGTCCGCAGCCGCATGAGTCCCGTACGTATCCGGCTCTTGATGGTGCCCTCGGGCTCGGCGAGGATGCGCGCCACCTCCCGGTAGGTGTGACCACCGAAGTAGGCCAGCTCGATGGCACGACGCTCGCCGTCGGTGAGCGTCGCCATCACCTCCCGGACCTGCTCGGCGACGTCGAGGTCGTAGGCCTCGAGGTCGAGGTCGTAGTCGGCCACGACCGCGGCGCGGGCGGTGCGCTCCTCGCGCTCGCGGCGGCGGCTGTCGGACCGGATGCGGTCGACACCCCGGGCGTGGGCATCCATCAGGAGGAACGAGCGCAGCGACCCACGCGCCTGATCGAAGCGGTCCGGGTGCTCCCACAGGCGCAGGAAGGTCTCCTGCACGAGCTCCTCCGCCAGCGCCCGCTCCCACAGCAACCGCTGCGCCAGTGCGAACACCGCGCCGGCGTGGCGGCGGTAGGCCTCGGCGAACGCATCGCCGTTGTACCGCGCGATGGCGATCACGAGCCCGACGTCGTCGGTGCGCGCGTAAGGAGGATCGACCGCCATGACCTCTGTTCGTCGCCGGCGCCGATGGGGATGGCGCGATTTCCGGATTCCTCCGGTGTCGGTACCCCTGGCGGCCATCCGCCATCCCGGCGTCGCCGAACACTCGGGTACCCCGACCCGAGGAGGCCCCATGCCCGTGCTCGCCAACATCATCGGTCCCGAGCTCCTCATCGTGCTCGCGGTGGTCGCGCTCCTGTTCGGTGGGAGCCGGCTCCCCCACCTCGCCCGCTCGCTGGGCTCGGCCAAGCACGAGTTCGAGCGGGGTCTCCACGACGAGGGTCCCCAGGAAGAAGAGGCCACCCGCTGATGCGCGGGGGCCGCCGGGGCCGGGTGCCGACGATCGTGCTGGCCCTGCTCGTGCCCGCGGTCGTGCTCGTGACCGTCGTGGTCACGCTCGACGCCACCTCGGACGGCACCGGCACGGCCGCGACCGGGACGGGCACGGGCGCAGGCGGCGCCGCGATCACGATCAAGAACTTCCAGTTCTCGCCCGATCCGATCGTGGTGAAGGCGGGTGAAACCATCACCGTCACCAACGACGACGGCACCGCGCACACCCTGACCGCCGACGACGGCGCGTTCGACACCGGAAGCCTCGACGGAGCAGCCCGGACGACGATCAAAGTGGCCGCGCCGGGTACGTACACGTACCACTGCGACATCCACAACTACATGACGGGGAAGATCGAGGCGCGATGAACGACCGCGCGATCGACGACGGCGACCTCCGGGGATCGACCATCGTCGCGACCACCATCGGCGCGGTCGCGCTCCTCGTCAGCGGCTGGGTGCACTTCTACCTCTACTTCCGCGGCGGCTACCGCGGCATCGCTCCCGACGAGATCGCCGGCCTCACCATCAGCCGGTCGTTCGCGCTCAACGCCATCGCCGCGGTCGTCATCGCCGAAGCGCTGATCCTGGGGCTGCGCTACCGTGCGCTGCTGCTGCCCGCGGCCGCGGTCGGGGCGGGTTTCGCGGTCGCCACCCTGGTCGCTTACTTCCTGTCCCGCACGCGCGGCGTGCTGGGGTTCAAGGAGACCGCGACCACCACCGAGGCCGTCGTCGCGATGATCGCGGAGGCGGCAGCGCTCCTCACCCTCGTGCCCGTCGTGCTCACGGAGCTGCGAGCACGGCGACATCCAGCACGTTGAACACATAGGCGACGGTCTCGTCGAGCGTCATGGTGGCGCCCTGGGCCACGGCGCGGTCGTACACCTCGTCACCGAGGGCCTCGCGCGCCCGCTGCAACGATTCCGCCACCCCGAGGTCGGCGACGAGGCCCCCGGTGAGCGGACGGGCGACCCCGGTGGTGACGCCCGCGCCGAGCGCGCCGGCGAGGACCGCGGCCGCCTCCTCGCGGCCCAGGACCTGCAGCACCGCCACGCTGCATTCGAGCGCGCTGGTGAGCATGGGCCGGTCACCGCGCTCGTGGCCGTGCTTCACCGCCTCGCGCGCGTCACGCCCGGCGCCGGCCGCGTCACCGGCTTCCGCGCGCAAGACCGAGCGCCGCCCCAGCGCGAAGCCGAGGAGACCTCCGCTCGTGCCGAGGCGGCCGAGCTCGATGCTCTCGTCGAGCGCCTGCGCCGCGGCGCCGGGATCGTCGCGGATCAACGCGACCGCCCGGGCGAACTGCGCGCTCGCGGTCGCGGTCGGGTTCCCGGACCGCCGCGCCTCCTGCAGCGCGAGATCGGCGTCGACGCGTGCGGCGTCGTGATCGGCCAGGAGGTTGTGGAAGTTGGCCTCGGCGGAGTACAGGAAGGAGAGCCCCCGGGGTGCGTCCCCGGCGGCGCGCAGGGCCGCGATGGCGTCGTCGATGACGCGCACCGCGGCCGCCCAATCACCGCTCATGCCCTCGTTCGCGGCGATGGCGATGTACGCCCAGACCGCGCCCGGGCAATCGGGCGGCACCCCGTCACGCAGCGCAGCGGCGGCGAGCTCCCGCATGGCCATGACGTCGTTGCGGCCCTGGGCACTGAACGCAGCTGCGGCCAGGACGGCGGTACGCACCGAAGGCGGCGCGAGGTCGACACGGGGCACCAGGTGCTCGGCCCACCCACCGATGCCCAGGCCGCGGTCGTTGACCGCTTCGAACGCGAGCGCGGCGACGATCCGGAGCGCGCGCCGTACGTCGTCGTCCTCACCCATCAGGAGGCAACGGATGAACGCGGCGCGGAGGTTGTCGAACTCGACATGGACACGCTCGCGCCACTCGACCTCGTCCGGACCGGCCAGCCCGGCATCGGCCGCCTCCGCGAACCGTGTGTAGTGC
This sequence comes from Acidimicrobiia bacterium, assembly GCA_036271015.1. Lineage (GTDB taxonomy): Bacteria > Actinomycetota > Acidimicrobiia > IMCC26256 > DASPTH01 > DASUAS01. Next base: position 5,321 of record DATBBL010000243.1, on the reverse strand, counting down.
TCGGCGTGACGGCGGAACATCTCGTGGAGATCGCCCTCGGCATCGAGGTGCTCGCGGGCGAACGTGCGGAGCGTCTCGAGCATCTGGTACCGGGTGGTCCCACTCGCCTCGTCGGCCACGATCATCGACTTCGCCACCAGGCCCGCGCCGGCGTCGAGCACGTCCCACGCCTCGAGCCCGTCGCCGGTTGCCACCGCCGCGACCGCATCGGCGTCGAAGGTGCGAGGAAAGACGCCGAGGCGTACGAACAACGTCCGTTCACGCTCGTCGAGCAGCTCGTACGACCACTCGATGGCGCCGCGCAGGGTCTGGTGCCGCTCCGCCGCGCTGCGGCGGCCACCCGTCAGCAGCTGGAACCGCTGGTCGAGGCGCGCCGCGATGTCGGCGGGCGTCATGATCGTGACCCGGGCGGCGGCGAGCTCGACCGCCAGCGGGATGCCGTCGAGCCGGCGACAGATCTCGGCGACCGCGTCCATGTTCGTCTCGTCGAGCACGAAGCCGGGTTGGACGGCCTGCGCCCGCTCGGTGAAGAGGCGCACGGACTCGCTGGCCGCGACCACGTCGAGCGACGACGTCCGCGCCGGGAGGTCGAGCGAGGGCAGCGGCCACACCTGCTCGCCGGCGATGCCGAGCGCCTCGCGGCTGGTCGCCAGGATGCGCACGCCGGGGCACTCCCGCAGCAACCCCTCGGCGAGCCGCCCGACCGCTTCGACGATGTGCTCGCAGTTGTCCAGCACGAGCACGAGCTCGCGGAGGCGCAACGCGTCGATGATGCTCGCGGCGAGGGTGAACGCCGGACGCGCCAGCACGCCGAGCGTCGCCGCCACTACTTGGGCCAGATCCTCGTCGTCGGTCGCGGTCGTGAGCTCGCACAACCACGCGCCATCAGGAAAACGTCGGACGATGTCGAGAGCGACCTGGATCGCGATGCGGCTCTTGCCGACGCCGCCGACGCCGGTGACCGTCACCAACCGGGAAGCGAGCAGGGCGTCGGCGATCGCCTCCCGCTCCACCTCCCGTCCGACGAACGACGACAGCTGCCCCGGGAGGTTGCCGGGCATCGCGTCCAGCGACCGGAGCGGCGGGAAGTCCTGGCGCAGCCCGGCGGCGGCGACCTGGAAGATGCGCTCGGGGCGCGCGAGGTCGGGCAGCCGGTGCTCGCCGAGGTCGAGCAGGGCCACCTCGTCGGGCAGGGTGTCGCGCACGATCTCCTCGGTGGCGTGCGACACCACCACCTGTTCGCCGTGGGCGGCGGCCATGACCCGGGCGGCCCGGTTGGTCGCGGCGCCGTAGTAGTCGCCGTCGCGGGCTACCGCGTCACCGGTGTGGAGGCCCATGCGCACCCGCAGCCCGCCCGGCACGGCCCAGCGCTCGGCGACGAGGGCCCGCTGGGCGGCGAGCGCGGCGTCGAGGGCGTCGCGGGTGGTGACGAAGACCGCGTGGAGGCCGTCGCCGGTCGTCTTGACCACCTGCCCCCGGTGCCCGGTCACCGCGTCCCGCAGGATGCCGTCGTGGCGCTCGAGCGCGTCGGGCATGGCTCCGGGGTGCTGTTCCCAGAGCCGCGTGGAGCCCTCGAGATCGGTGAAGAGGAACGTCACCGTTCCCGACGGCAACTCCGGCACGGCTCCCCCTGGCAGGTCGCGGCGGGGCGCCCGCATGATCGCACGCCGGGGCGGATCCCGTCGCCGAATCCGGTGCCCGGCCCCCCGGCGACACCCCCTATCCTCGACGGCATGGAGAACGGACCCGACCCGTCGACCGAGCGCGAGCGCGTGCAGCCCGAGTTGGTCGACGGCCGCGCCACCACCGACGGCGCCGAGGCGGCGGGCGAAGAGGCGGCGGAGCAGAGCGGGGAGCAGATCTCCAGCCCCACCAAGCTGATCCGGATCGCGTCGATGGTGCGGAACATGCTCGACGAGGTGCGCCGCGCGCCACTGGACGACGCCGGCCGGCGTCGCCTGCGCGAGATCCACGAGAAGTCGCTCGAGGAGCTCGAGGGCGTGCTCTCCCCCGACCTGCGGCGCGAGCTCACCGAGGTGGTGCTGCCCTTCAGCAGCGACGCGCCCAGCGAGTCGGAGCTGCGGCTCGCGCAGGCTCAGCTCGTCGGTTGGCTCGAGGGGCTCTTCCACGGCATCCAGGCCACGCTGTTCACGCAGCAGGCGTCGGCCCAGAGCCAGCTCGAGCAGATGCGCCGCCGCGCTCTCGACCCGGGCGCCTCGCCCACCGGACCCGCCGGTCCGAGCGGGTACCTGTGAGCGCGACGGAGCCCGGCGCCGACGCGTCCTCCACCAGCGGCGGCGAGCTCTTCCATCTGCAGCAGTGGTCGCCCGACAGCTGGCGCGCGCTCCCGGCCGAGCAGCAGCCCGATTGGCCCGACGCCGCTGCACTCGACGACGCGCTCACCACGTTGCGCGCGGTACCGCCCCTCGTGTTCGCCGGTGAGGCGCGCAGCCTCACCGACGCGCTGGCCGCGGTCACCGAGGCGCGCGGCTTCGTGTTGCAGGCCGGCGACTGCGCGGAATCGTTCGACGCGTTCTCGGCCAACGCCATCCGCGACAAGTTGAAGATCATCCTCCAGATGGCGGTCGTCCTCACCTACGGCAGCGGCGTGCCGACGGTGAAGATCGGCCGCATCGCGGGCCAGTTCGCCAAGCCCCGTTCGGCGCCCATGGAGAAGCGCGGCGAGGTCGAGCTCCCCTCGTTCCGGGGCGACATGGTGAACGACTTCGCCTTCGAGACCGGGGCCCGACGCCCCGATCCGAGCCGGCTCGTGCGCGCCTACCACCAGGCGGCGTCCACCTTGAACCTGCTGCGGGCGTTCGCCAAGGGTGGGTTCGCCGACCTGTCACGCGTGCACGCGTGGAACCTCGAGTACGTCGACGCCAGCCCCGAGGGACGCCGGTACGAGGCGCTCGCGGGCGAGATCGATCGCGCGCTCCGCTTCATGGCCGCGTGCGGCATCGACCTCGACTCCGAGCACCAGCTGCACCAGGTCGACTTCTACACGTCGCACGAGGCGCTGCTGCTCGGCTACGAGGAGGCGCTCACCCGGCGCGACAGCCTCACCGACGAGTGGTACGACTGCTCGGCGCACCTCCTCTGGGCGGGCGAGCGCACCCGTCAGCTCGGTGGTGCGCACGTCGAATTCCTCAGCGGCATCGAGAACCCGGTGGGCGTGAAGCTCGGTCCGGCCGCGTCGCCGGAGGAGGTCGTCGCGCTGTGCGACCGCCTCGACCCGAAGCGCCGCCCGGGCCGGCTCGTGCTCGTGAGCCGCATGGGCGCGGACCGGATCGCCGACGCGCTGCCGCCGCTGCTCCGCGCGGTGAAGCTCACCGGACATCCCGTCGTCTGGATGTGCGACCCGATGCACGGGAACACGTACCAGCACGCCAGCGGGTACAAGACGCGCGAGTTCGACGACGTGATGCGGGAGATGCACGGCTTCTTCGCCGCCTGCGACGACGCCGGCGTGTGGCCCGGCGGCGTGCACATCGAGCTGACCGGCGAGAACGTCACCGAGTGCCTCGGCGGTAGCCACGAGGTGCTCGGCGACCACCTCGAGCAGCGCTACGAGACGAGTTGCGATCCTCGCCTCAACGCCCGCCAGTCCCTCGACCTCGCGTTCCAGGTGGCCGAGCTCCTGCGTCGCTGATCGAGCCGCTTCCCGCACGCGCGAGCATGAGGCGGAGTGGAGTCGTGCCCGGACGCCGGACGGCGCCACGGAGTCGACCCGACAGCAGAGAGCCCGAGAGCAGAGAGGAGGTCCGGTGACCCGCTTCGAGGACCTCGGCCCGAACTCCGGGCTCGTGGAGGAGCTCTACCAGCGCTATCTCCGGAACCCGGCCTCGGTCGACGAGCACTGGCGCGCCTACTTCTCGGGCGCCACCCCTCCGACCGGCGACGGTGCCGCCCCGGTTCCACCGGCTCCGCCGGCCGAGGCAGCGCCCGCGGCCACGCCGGCTCCGGCCGCGCCGACCTCGGCGCCGGCGCCGGCGCGACCGGGCCCGATGGTGCTCGACGGTGACGAGCCGGAGCCGCTCCGGGGCGCGGCCGCCCGCACGGTCGAGAACATGGAGGCCAGCCTGGGAGTCCCGACCGCGACGTCGGTGCGGGTGGTGCCGGCCAAGCTGCTCGAGGTCAACCGCCAGATCCTCAACAACCAGCTGGCCCGCACCGGCTCGGGCAAGGTCAGCTTCACCCACCTGATCGCCTACGCGGTGCTGCGCGCGCTCGCCGACTTCCCCGCCCTCAACTCCGCCTACGCCACCGAAGACGGCAAGCCCGTGGTCGTGCGTCATCAGCACGTGAACCTCGGGCTCGCGGTCGACGTGCAGCGGCGCGACGGGACGCACTCGCTGCTCGTGCCCAACGTGAAGGAAGCCGAGACGCTCGACTTCGCCGCGTTCTGGCGCGCGTACGAGGAACTGATCGTGAAAGTCCGCGGCGGCAAGATCTCACCCGACGACTTCGCCGGCACCACGTCGTCGATCACGAATCCCGGCATGATCGGCACGGTGCACTCGGTGCCCCGCCTGATGCCGGGGCAGGGCTTCATCGTCGGCGTGGGCAGCATCGGGTACCCCGCCGAGTTCGAGGGCGCCGACCCCGCGGCACTGGCGCAGCTCGCGGTGAGCAAGGTGACCACGCTGACCAACACGTACGACCACCGGATCATCACCGGGGCCGAGAGCGGGGAGTTCCTGCGGCGCATCCACGAGCTCCTGCTCGGGCAGGACGAGTTCTACGACGACGTGTTCGCCAGCCTGGCGGTGCCCTACGAGCCCGCCCGCTGGCACGAGGACCGCAGCGGGTTCGCCGACCCGGTCACCCAGAACGAAAAGGTCGTGCAGGTCCACTCCCTCATCAACATGTACCGCGTGCGCGGGCACCTCATCGCCAACCTCGACCCCCTCGGGCGCCGCGCGCCCGAGACGCACCCCGAGCTCGACATCACGCACCACGACCTCTCCATCTGGGACCTCGAGCGCGAGTTCCCGATCGGCAACCTCGGTGTCGGCCGCCTGCCGCGCAAGGTGCTGCCGCTGCGCGACATCCTCGGCGTCCTGCGCGACGCGTACGCGCGCACCGTCGGCGTCGAGTACATGCACATCCAGGAGCCCGACCAGAAGGAGTGGATCCAGGAACGCGTCGAGGCGCCGCACCCGCCGACCACTGCGGAGGAGAAGCGACGCATCCTGGAGCGACTCAATGCCGCCGAGGCGTTCGAGCACTTCCTGCACACGAAGTACCTCGGGCAGAAGCGCTTCAGCCTCGAAGGCGCGGAGACGCTGGTTCCGATGCTCGACGCCGTCTGCACCGAG
>DATBBL010000242.1:0-2827 GCA_036271015.1 Acidimicrobiia bacterium | reverse complement strand
CCCCACTTCCGTCCCAACACCCGCGCCGCGTTCAACCCCCCAGGATTCCCCGACCCCGAAGCCCGCAGATCCACCGAACCGCGCGAAGCCATGCGAGTCACGAGATCAGCCGACGGAAACATGCCGATCACATAACCAACCAAAGCCCCGACGACGATCTGCCAGACGTCATCCACGGGCGGAGCCTACGACCGAGGGACGCAATGACGGCCGAAGGCCGTCGAGCATCGGGTCGCCGCGCGCAGCCGCTGTTCGGAGCGAGCGCAGCGAGCGAAGACGCGAAGCGGCGAGCACGGCGGCCCGAGTGCTCGGCGGCCGCCGCACCGAAGACTCAACCCCCAGACACGTCCCGCGGCTTCGCCTTCCCCTGCCCGATCCATGGCATCATCGACCGGAGGCGGTCCCCCACCTCTTCGATCGGATGCTCCGCCGACTTCTTGCGCAGCGCGTTGAACACCGGTCGCCCGGCCTGGTTCTCCAGGATCCACTCCTGGGCGAACTTGCCGGTCTGGATCTCGTCGAGGATCTCACGCATCTCCGCACGCGTCGCGTCGGTGACGATGCGCGGGCCTCGCGTCATGTCGCCGTACTCCGCGGTGTCGGAGATCGAGTAGCGCATGTTGGCGATGCCGCCCTCGTAGATGAGGTCGACGATCAGCTTCACCTCGTGCAGGGTCTCGAAGTAGGCGGACTCGGGCTGGTAGCCCGCGTTCACCAGCGTCTCGTAGCTGGCCTTGATGAGCTCGACGAGACCGCCGCAGAGCACGACCTGCTCGCCGAAGAGATCGGTCTCGGTCTCCTCCTCGAAGGTGGTGTCGAGCACACCGGCGCGGGTCGCGCCGATCGCACGGGCGTACGCGAGCGCAGTCTGCTTGGCCTTGCCGGTCTCGTCGGCCGACACCGCCACGAGCGCGGGCACGCCGCCACCCTCCTCGTAGGTGCGCCGGACGAGGTGCCCGGGCCCCTTGGGCGCGATCATCCAGACGTCGACGCCTTTCGGCGGCGTGATCTGTCCGAAGTGGATGTTGAACCCGTGCGCGAACGCCAGCGAATCGCGTTCCTCGAGGTTGGGCTCGATGTCTTCCCGGTAGATGCGCGCCTGTTCGGTGTCGGGGAGCAGCACCATGATCACGTCGGCTTCCTTGCACGCGTCCGCGGTCGTCAGCACGCGCAGCCCGGCCTCCTCGGCCTTGGCCCACGATGACGAACCCTCGCGGAGCCCGACGCGAACGTCGACCCCGGAGTCCTTCATGTTGAGCGCGTGCGCATGTCCCTGCGACCCGTAGCCGAGGACCGCGACCTTGCGTCCCTCGAGGAGGCCGAGATCGGCGTCGTCGTCGTAGTAGATGGTCGCTGGCATCTTCACTCGCTCCTTCGCTGCGGCGCAGGATACCTGCGCCGCGGTCGCTCTCTCGCTGGCGAGCAGCCTTCGCTCGCTCCGCTCGTCTTCGGCTGCCGCATCTTGCCAGGCAAAGGTCAGCCTGCGCGATTCCGGACCGCACGCAGCTTGGCGGGTCGCCGAGCCAGCGTGGGGAGCGCGATCCGCCCGGTGCGCTGGAGCTCGATGATCCCGAACGGCTGCAGCAGGTCGGTCATGGCGTCGAGCTTCTGGGGCGCGCCGGCCACCTGGATCGTGAGGGCGTCGTGGCCGACGTCGTCGATGCGGGCCTGGAAGATCGAGGCCAGCTCGGTGATCTGCGACCGAAGCTCGGCGGTCGCCTTCACCGTCACCAGCATGAGCTCCCGCTCGACGGCCTCGTCGGAGTGGAGCTCGGCGATCTTGATCACCGGGATCAGCTTGTTGAGCTGCTTGGTGATCTGCTCGAGCGGCGCCGAGTCGGCGTCGACGACGATGGTCATCCGGCTGAAGCGCTCGTCCTCGGTCGGGCTGACCGCGAGCGACACGATGTTGAACCCGCGTCGGGCGAAGAGCCCGGCGACGCGCGAGAGCACCCCGAACTTGTTCTCGACCAGCACGGTGAGGATGTGGTGCTTGACCGTTGTCATGGTCGCCTCCGTTCCGCCGTCCCGCTCTCCGAGCACGGCTCCACTGCGTTCGACGTCATGTCAGTCCCTTCCACCGGGGCGGTCGTGCGCGGGGTCGAGGATCACGTCGTCGTTCGACGTCCCCGCCGCGACCATCGGGTACACCTTCTCCCGGTAGTCGGTGCGGAAGTCGATCACGACCGGCCGGTCGTCGACCTCGTTCGCCTTCTGGATCGTCGTCTCGACGTCCTCGGGCGTGTCGACGCGGAAGGCGACGCACCCCATGGCCTCGGCCCACTTCACGTAGTCGGGCAGGTCGGGCGAGAGGTACACCTCGCTGTAGCGCTCCTCGTAGAAGAGCTCCTGCCACTGGCGGACCATGCCCAGGTACGCGTTGTTGAGGATCGCGATCTTCACCGGGATGCGCTCGGCGCTCGCGGTGACGAGCTCCTGCGCGGTCATCTGGAAGCAGCCGTCGCCGTCGACCGCCCACACCATCCGCTCGGGCTTGCCCACCTTGGCGCCGATCGCGGCCGGCACCGCGAAGCCCATGGTGCCGAGACCGCCGGAGTTGATCCACGTGTACGGGTGGTTGAACGTCCACCGCTGACTCGTCCACATCTGGTGCTGGCCCACCCCCGAAGCGACGATGGTGTCGTCGGGCGTGTTGTCGCGCAGCTGGTCGATGACGTACTGCGGCTTCAGCGGTCCGTCCTCCAGTTGCTCGTAGTGGAGCGGGTGCTGCTCCTGCCAGTCGCGCAGCTGGCGGTTCCAGTCGTCGAGCGACGGGAACTCGTGCCCGGAATCCTTGCGACGGGTCTGCTCCGCGCGCACCGCCTTG
>DATBBL010000241.1:0-8267 GCA_036271015.1 Acidimicrobiia bacterium | reverse complement strand
GAGCGCGTCGCCGTCGAAGGTCAGCAGCACCACCGGCCCCCGGCTCACCCGCCGCAGCTCGCGGAGGCCGGCACCGGCGTCGCCCCACTGGTGGAGCGTGATGGTCGCCATCGCAGCGCCGAAGGCGTCGTCGTCGAACGGCAGCGACTCCGCGATCCCGTCGATTGCGGGCGGGAGGTGCCCGGGCCGCTGCGAGCGCATGCGCGGCGACGGCTCGACCGCCACCACGTAGCGGTCGGTCGGTTCGTACGAACCGGCGCCGGCGCCGACGTTGACCACCGTGCGTGCGTCACCGAGCGCGTCGTGCACGAGGGCGGTGATCGACGGATCGGCCCGCCGGTGCACGGAGTAGGTGGCGCCACCCGTCTCGTAGTCGAAGTCACCCGCGCCCGTGCGCCTCACCCCTCGAGTCGACCACCCGCCGCCGGCCACCGGCAACCGAGTTTCCGCCGACGAGCTCCGGCGTCACGCGAGCTGACGGCGCGCGAACTCCTCGATGGTCGCGCGCCCGCCCGACGGCCACCCGCACACCAGGTAGCCGAAGCCGGCGTCGCGCCACTGGTCGACGCGACGGGCGATCGTGTCGGCGTCGTCCTCCAACGAGAGCGAGGCGGCGCGCATGATCTCCGACGGGTCGCGTCCGCTCGCCTCGGCCATCGCGCTCAGCCGCTCCGACTTCGGAGCCAGCTCCCGGACGCCGCCGAAGCAGTGCCACACGTCGGCGTACCGCGCCGCGATCGGCATCATGCGCCGCTCACCGGACGCGCCGATCCAGAGGGGCGGGTGCGGCGCTTGGACCGGCCGGGGCCGCAGGGTGGCGTGCTCCACCGAGTGGTAGCGCCCCTCGAAGGTGAAGTCGTCGGTGGTGAGCAGACCCCGCACGATCTGCACCGCCTCCTCGAACGCGTCGATCCGCTCCCTCAGCGGGGGAAACGGGATGCCGAGCTGACGGTGCTCCTCGTCGAACCAGGCCGCGCCGTAGGTGAGCTCCAGCCGTCCGCCCGACGCGTGGTCGATCGTGATCGCCTCGGCCGCGAAGACCGCCGGGTGGCGGTACGTCATGCCGGTGACCAGCAACCCGAGCCGCACCCGGTCGGTGACGCCGCTCAACGCGGCGAGCGTGGTGTTGCCCTCGAAGCACTCGCCGGGTCCCTCGCCGTACATCGGCTGGAAGTGGTCGAAGCCCCACACGCCGTCGAAGCCGAGGGTGTCGGCGAAGCGCGCCCGGTCCGCCACCTCGGACCAGGGCACGCGCTGCTGGGCGATGTCGAGTCCGAAGCGCATCAGGACACCCGCTTCCCGTTCACGATGCGATCCTCCACCGTCTCGTCCTCCCGGCGCCCGGCCGCAGATCCTCTCCGACCACGGCCTCGTGCGCAACGTGATGGGTCCGCCGCCGCCGACGACCGAAAGCCGGGGCACCGCCGGTGCGGCTGCCAGACTCACACGGTGCAGTTCGAGCGCGACCACGACTTCCCGGCTCCTCCGGACCGCGTCGCCGTCCTCATGTGCGATCCGGAGTTCCAGACCCACCTGGAGCTGCCCGACCTCAGCCTGCCGACGGTCGTCGCCCACGACGTCGACGGCACCCACTGCCGGCTGCGCCTGCGGTACCAGTACACCGGCCAGCTCGACCCGTTGGCCCGCCGGGTGGTCGCCGGTCGCCAGCTCACCTGGGTGCAGGAGCTGCAGCTCGACCACGCCGCCGGTTCCGGCACGCTCTCGTTCTCGGCGGACGAGGACGCCGGGCGGGTGAACGGCGCGGCGTCGGTGACCATCACGTCGACCGGCGCCAGCACGTCGCATCGCCGCATCGCCGGTGACTTCCACATCCGCATCCCGGTGGTGGGCGGCACCGCCGAGCGCGCCATCGTGCCCGGGCTCGTCCGGCGCCTCGACGTGGAGGCCGCCGCGCTGGCCAGCCGCCTGGCGGCGGACGGCTGAGCGAGACTGGGCGCGTGGAGGCGCCGTCGATCCCGTTCCGCCCGACCATCGCCGATGCGCTGCAGGAGGCGGTCGCGCGCGCGGGCGACCGCGACTTCATCGTGACGCCCGACCGGCGGATGACCTACGCCGACGCCGAGGTCGCCTCGCGCCGGCTGGCGAAGCGCATGCTCGCCGGCGGCATCGGCAAGGGCACGCGGGTCGGGCTCTGCTTCCCGTACGGCCAGGACTGGGTCGTCGCCTGGCTCGCCGCCAGTCGGGTCGGCGCGCTGGTGATGCCGCTGGCGACGACCTACCGGCCGGCCGAGATCCGCACCGTCCTGCGCATCGGCGACGTCGACACCCTGCTGACCGCACGCGCGGTGCTCGGTCACGACATGCAGGACATGCTGGAGGCGAGCGTGCCCGGCCTGGTCGAGGCGACCGACGAGCGGTTGTTCCTCCCGGACGCGCCCTCGCTGCGGGCGGTCTGGATGACGGGCACGATCGACCGTGCGTGGGCGACGCCGCTCGACTTCGACCAGCTCCCCGCCGACGCGGCCGCGATCGGCGACGATCTGGTGCGGGCGGTCGAGCGCGAGGTGGTCCCCGCCGACCTGGCGCAGGTCACCTACACGTCGGGATCCAGCGCCGAACCGAAGGGGGTCGTGCACACGCACGGCACCGTCGTACGCGCGACCTCCGCCCTGGCCGCGCTGCAGAGTGGCGACGAGCCCGCTCGATTCTTCTGCGCGTTCCCGTTCTTCTGGATCGGCGGAACCCTGGTGCTCGGCGCCGCGCTGCAGTCGGGGGCGACGGTCCTGTGCATCGAGCGGTTCGAACCGGGCGCCGCCCTCGACCTCATCGAGCGCGAGCAGGCGACGCACGTGCTCGGATGGCCGACGCTGCTGCAGTCGATGCGCGACCATCCGTCGTTCCCCGAACGGGACCTCCCGGCGATCCCGGGACTCACCGTCGGCCCCGCCGACGTCGCCCTGGTCGAGTCCCCGGTACCCGGCGTCCCCGCGCACCGCGGCATGAGCGAGACGGTCGGCAACATCGGCTCGGTCGAGCACCGGGTGGTCGACCCCGACACCGGCCGCGACGTGCCCGACGGCGAAGAAGGGGAGCTCCTCGTCCGCGGCTACGGGCTCATGCACGGCTACTACAAGCGCGAGCGCGCCGACGTGTTCGACGACGACGGGTGGCTCCACACCGGTGACCGCGTGTTCCTCGATGCGGGCCGCCCGTACTTCGTCGGCCGCTTCACCGAGATGGTGAAGTCGCGCGGCGCCAACGTCGCACCCCGTGAGGTCGAGCTGTTCCTGGAGGAGCACTTCGACGAGGTGCTGTACGCGTTCGTGGTCGGTACGCCGCATCCCGAGCGCGGCGAGGAGGTCACCGCGGTGCTGGTGCCGGCGCAGGGCCGCAGCATCGATCCCGACACCCTGACCGCCCACGCCCGCGAGCAGATCTCGGGCTACAAGGTGCCGACCCGGATCGAGATCTGGGCCGAGGCGGACGTCCCGTGGCTGGGCTCCGGGAAGCCGGACAAGCTGGCCATCCGGGCCCGGCTCGGCGCCTGAGCGTCGGCGTCTGAGCGCGGGCGGCGCGTCGGGCGCACCGGCGAACAGTCATTTGACTGTTGCGTCGCCCGGGCCGGCAGGCACAATGAGCCGATGGACGTCAGCGGTCTGCTCGTCGACGCGTTCGGACGCATCCGGGACGCCACGCACGGCGCGGTCGAGGGTGCGTCCCTCGACCTGCTGATCTACCGCCCGGATCCCGATGCCAACTGCATCGCCTGGTTGGTCTGGCATCTCACCCGCATCCAGGACGATCACGTCGCCGGGGTCGCGGGCACCGCGCAGCAGTGGGTCGAGGGCGGCTGGGCCGCGCGATTCGGGTTGCCGTTCCCGCCCGCGGCGACCGGATACGGCCACGACCGCGACGAGGTCGGCGCGGTGAAGGTGGAGGGCCCCCTGCTGCTCGAGTACTTCGACGCGGTCCACGAGCAGACGATCCGGTACGTCGAGGGTCTGCGCCCCGCCGACCTGGACCGCATCGTCGACGAGCGTTGGGACCCTCCGGTCTCGCTGGGTGTGCGACTGGTGAGCGTCGTCGCCGACGACCTCGAGCACGCCGGCCAGGCCGCCTTCGTGCGCGGGTTGGCCGAACGGAACGGCCTGACGTGACCGGCGCCGCCGGCGGCGCACCGTGGCATGATCGGGTCACGAGCGGTCGACCGCGGCCGACGGAGCGGCGCTGGAGGCCGGGTGAGCCGGGACGGCGAAGTCGAGCGGTGGCTCGAGTCGGGCGCGCCGGTGAGTCCGGGGCTCGCCTCGCGCTGGTTCCAGGCGCTGTACGAGACGCCGCTCATGTTCTCCGGCATCCTCGACGCCTCCGGGTGCCTCCTCGATGCCAACCAGCTCTCGATCGAGGGGTGTGGCTTCGTCCGCGCCGAGACGATCGGGATGCCGTTCTGGGAGTGCGGGTGGTGGAACCAGGATCCGGCGCTGGCGGCGCGACTGCGTCGCTGGTGTGAGCAGACGCTCGCCTCCGGCGAGCCGTTCCGCACCACGAGCGAGTACTACCTCGCCGACGGCACCCGGCGCATGGTCGACCTCGCGCTCTCCAAGTTGGTGGAGGACGCCGCCGACGGCACGATCGAATACCTCGTCGCCACCGGCTCCGACGTCACCGAGGCGCTCGAGGCCCAGGCGGCCGAGGTCGACGTGCTGCGGCGCGCCCAAGACCTGTTCCGCTCCGCGCTCGACGCCATGTTGGACAACGTCGCGATCGGGCACGCGGTGCGCGACGACGGGGGCACGATCGTCGATTACGAGCTGAGCTTCGTGAACCGGAGCAGCGTCGAGGGCGGTGATCGCTCGGCCGACGAGTTCATCGGCGTCCGCCTGAGCACGCTGTTCCCGGCCTGGCGGCAATCCGGGCTCTGGCAGCGCTTCAACGACGTCGTCGAGACCGGCGAGCCCTTCGTCGGCGAGCGCATGCGGTACCACATCGTCGGGCGCGACGGCAGGCTGCGCGCCGGGTACTGGGATCTGCGCATCGCGAAGATCGGCGACGGCTACATCTCGGCGTCGCGCGACGTCACCACCATGATGCAGACGGAGGAGAACCTCCGCGAAGCCGAGCGGGTCGCGGCGCGTGAGCGCGCGGCCGTCGAGCTGCTGCAGCGCTCCGCGCTTCCCGACCAGCTCCCGGAGGGTGATCGCTTCGATCTCGGCGCGCACTACCAGGCGGCCGAGGAGCATGCCATCGGAGGCGACTGGTACGACGCGTTCCTGCTCGACGGCGCGCATCTCGTGCTCGTGATCGCCGACGTCGCCGGCCACGGCGCCGAAGCCGCCGCCCACATGGTGCAGCTCAGGAACGTGCTGCGCACGGTGGCCGTCGACCACCGGCAACCCGACGAGATCCTGCGCCTGGTCAACCGGATCGAGCTCACGCTCCTCGGCGAGGACGTGCCCATGACCACGTGCTGCGTCGCGGTGCTCGACCTCGACCGGTTGCGACTGTCGTTCTCGCTGGCCGGCCACTTCGCCCCGCTGGTCCGGACCGCGGACGGGGCGCGGGCGGTGTCCACCGTCACCCCCGGGCTGCCCCTCGGCGTGCGGCCCGACGCGTCCTACGCCACCGCCGAGGTGGCGCTGGGGCCGGGGGACCGCCTGGTGATGTACACCGACGGCCTGATCGAGCGCCGGGGCGAATCGCTCGACCGGGGCATCGTGCGGTTGGACGAGCTGCTCGAGGCGTGCCGTGACCTCGGGACCCAGGAGTGCTCCGAGCAGCTGGCGGTGCAATTGAGCCCCCGCGACGACGACGTCGCCCTGCTGGTGCTCGAGGTCCGCCGCTGACGTATTTCGCTTGACAGTTAATTAACTATCTGGCAAAGTACAGGCGTGCCGACGCCCACGCTCACCGAGGACGAGCTCGACGCCACGTTCGCCGCCCTGGCCGACCCGACCCGGCGGGCCATCCTGGCCCGGCTCGCGGCGGGCGATGCCACGGTGAACGAGCTCGCCGAGCCGTTCGCCCTGAGCCTGCCCGCGATCTCGAAGCACCTGAAGGTGCTCGAGCGGAGCGGGCTGATCTCGCGGGCGCGCCGTGCGCAGTTCCGTCCGTGCCACCTCGAGCCCGAGGTGCTCGACGGCGCGGTCGACTGGATCGAGCGCAACCGGCGGATCTGGGCCGAGCGCTTCGACCAGCTCGACCGCCACCTGCGCGAGCTCTGGGAACCGGCACCCGGCACCACCGAAGGACGCCCCACCGAAGGACCCATCACCGAAGGACCCACCACCGAAGGGAAGCAGTCATGACCGAGTCGACCCAGACCCACCAGCTCGACATCACCCGCGTGTTCGACGCGCCGCGGGAGGTCGTGTTCCGTTGCATGATCGAGCCCGAGCACCTCACGCACTTCTGGGGGCCGGTCGGCATGAGCACGCCCCTGGCGAACATCACGATCGAGCCGTGGGCCGGCGGCCGGTTCGAGACGATCATGGTGAACGACGAGACCGGCGAGGAGTACCCGAGCCGGGGTGTGTTCGTCGAGGTGATCGAGCCCGAGAAGCTCGTGTGGACCGAACCCTCGTTCGGCATCACGTCCACGTCGACGTTCACCGATCTCGGCGACGGCCGCACCGAGGTGCACATCCACCAGTCCGACCTGCCCGAGCAGTTCGCCACGCCCGAGGCCCGCGAGGGCTTCAACAGCTCCCTCGACCGCTTCGCGGCCTACCTGGCCACGTTGTGAGCACCCTGTTCATCTCCGAATTCATCTCGCTCGACGGCGTCGTCGAGGCGCCCGGCGGCGAGCCGACCCATCCGCAGACCGGGTGGACGGTGCCGTACGCGAGCGCGGAGAACATGGCGTACAAGCTCGAGGAGGTGACGGAAGCCGCGTCGCTCCTGATCGGGCGTACCACCTACCAGATGTTCGCGGAGGCGTGGCCCACGCGTGACGGCGAGTTCGCCGACGCCATGAACTCGATGCCCAAGTACGTGGTTTCGTCGACACTGCAGTCCCCGGACTGGAAGAACACCACGGTGCTGGGCGTCGACTGGGCGGCGGACGTCGCGCGACTGAAGGCGCGGGACGGCGGGCCGATCATGGTGGCGGGGAGCGCCACGCTCGTGCGTGGGCTGCTCGAGCGCAGGCTCGTCGACGAGTTGCGCCTGATGGTCTTCCCCGTGATCATCGGGGGCGGTCTCCGGTGCTTCCCGGACGACCGCGAGAAGCTGCCGTTCGACCTCGTCGACACGAGGGCGTGGCCGAACGGCGTCATGCTGCACACGTACCGGAGGCCCGCCGCCTGACATGTCGAGAACGGGCGATCGGCTCCGACGTACGGGGTAGAGCACCTCGCGACGAAGGAGACGACCATGCCGAAGCTACGGGTCCACGGGATGTCCATGTCGCTCGACGGTTACGTCGCCGGGCCCGACCAGACCCTCGAGCACCCGCTCGGGGTCGGTGGGCCCCCGCTCCACGAGTGGATCTTCGAGACCCGCACCGGCCGGGAGATGATCGGCGAGGCGGGCGGGACCACCGGTGTCGACGACGACTTCCTGGCCGCCGGCTTCGACGGCATCGGCGCGTGGGTGATGGGCCGCAACATGTTCGGTCCGGTGCGCGGCGACTGGGGGAGTGAGGACTGGAACGGGTGGTGGGGCGACGACCCGCCCTACCACTGCGACGTCTTCGTGCTCACGCACCACCCTCGCCCGCCGGTCGAGATGGACGGCGGGACCACGTTCCACTTCGTCACGAGCGGGATCGAGGACGCGCTCGCCCGGGCGTTCGCGGCAGCCGACGGCGCCGACGTGCGCCTGGGCGGTGGCGCGGAGGCGGTGCGCGAGTACCTGCGCGCCGGCCTGATCGACGACCTCCACGTCGCCATCACGCCCGTTCTCCTGGGCGGGGGCGAGCGGATCTTCGACGGCGACGCAGTGGTGGCCGACGGGTACGAGTGCGTCGGGCTCGTGCCCGGCGCGTCGGTCGTGCACGCGCTCCTGACGCGGAAGGGCGCGCTGGGTCAGGCGCCGTAGGTGTGGCGGTCCACCTCGTCGAGCTTGTGCGCGTTCATGGTGGCACCGGCCAGCGAGCCCATCAGGACCCCGCCGATCACGCCGAGGCCGACACCGAGGCTGAGCCAGACGTACCACTCGGTCTTGTCGCTGATCGCCACCGCGGCGATGAACACGAAGA
This sequence comes from Acidimicrobiia bacterium, assembly GCA_036271015.1. Lineage (GTDB taxonomy): Bacteria > Actinomycetota > Acidimicrobiia > IMCC26256 > DASPTH01 > DASUAS01. The sequence continues at coordinate 112 of DATBBL010000241.1, read as the reverse complement.
TGGCGATCGTCACCGGCATGGTGAGCAGGATCGACCTCACCAGCGCCTTCATGAGGTCGCGCTCGGCCTCGTGCTCGGCGTCCAGCGACGCCTCGAACCTCGACGTGGTCGC
>DATBBL010000240.1:0-10349 GCA_036271015.1 Acidimicrobiia bacterium | reverse complement strand
CCAGAAGAAGAAGTAGCCGGCCGGGAACACGAGCATCATGCCGAGGAGCAGCCACGTGGTGCGATCACGCCGGCGCAGCCACAACCCGGCGGCCGCGGCCAGCAGCCCCACGTAGCTCCCCACCAGGAACTGCGGGACGTAGAACGAGTTGACCGCGGTCCCGCGCACCGCCTGACCGACGGTGAAGTCCATGCCCACGATGCGCGGCATGAGCTTGCGGTAGCCGAACCCGAAGGTGTCGAGCGGCTCCTTGGCGGTGAACGGGAACTGCGTGAACGAGCCGGTGACGATCCGGTTCTGCACCAGCGCCAGGATCAGGAACGGCAGGAACCCGACGAAGACGAGCACGACCGCGCGGAGCTGGCGATCCCACTCCCGCCAGGTGGTGAAGATCGCGTACCCGCCCATGGCGACGGCCCACAACACCGCGTCGAACGGACGGGTGGCGAAGACGACGCCGAGCGCCACGCCGGACGCGACCAGGAGCCACCACGACCGGCGCCGCACCCCGGCGAGCAGCGCAGCCCCGAACAGCAGGCCGACCCCGAGCGTGAACAGGTAGCCGAGGTACACACCGCTCTGGGTGATGAGCATCGGGCAGGCCACGACCAGCGCGGTGGTGACGAGGGAGAGGACGTGATCGCGGGTGACCTCACGGGTGAACGCGTACGTGCCGATCACCGCGAGGAGGGTCCCCCACACGATCGACGCAGCCGGTGAGCCGAACAGCACGTCGGCGACGAGCATCACGCCGGGCCAGCCGAGGGTGTACTGCGAGAAGAACTGACCGTGGGTGACGCCGGTCAGCCAGGGCTGGAAGAACTCGGGCAGACCGCCCGTGGTGCTGAGCAGATCCCCCGCCCGGAGGCCCTGCACCTGCCAGAGGTACGTCGACTCGTCGCGGTTCCACGAGAGCGCGGGATAGATCACGTGGCGGACGACCACCGCGAGGACGCCCGCGCCCACGAGCAGCAGGAGGAGCAGCCAGTACCGGGAGATCCAGCCGGTCAGGCGCGACCGTTCCGGCGGCACCGGTGCCGCGGATTCGGCAGGAGCGTCCGCGGCCGCGTCGAACTCGGTCTCGATTCGCCCCACTGCTCGCAGTCTACCGGTGACCACTCGCGAACCGGGTTCGGTGCGGCGGTCCGGCGGCGGTTCCGGCGTAGCATCCCTCACCCATGAAGCTGGCGGACGCTCCCCCGACGCCGGCCGTCGGGGAGCCCCCGCAGCGCCGAGAGCGCCACCACCGGCTCGAGCTGGTCGCGTTCGCGCTCCTCGCCTACGTCCCGTTCCTGGTGTCGTCGCCCGGTCGCGTCACCGCCGACACGAAGCAGTACCTGTACCTCGATCCCGACCGCCTGCTGTCGCGCGCCGCCTACCTGTGGGACTCGCACATCGGGTTCGGCACCGTCTCGCACCAGATCATCGGCTACCTGTTCCCGATGGGGCCGTTCTTCTGGCTCACCGACCACGTCGGGATGTCCGAGTGGGTCGCGCAACGCCTGTGGCTCGGGTCGATCTCCCTCGCCGCCGCTCTCGGCGCCCGGTGGCTGTTCCGCATGCTCGGCGTCGCGCGCGGTGGGGCGATCGCCGGCGCGCTCGTCTACATGCTCACGCCCTACCAGCTCGCGTTCACGGCCCGGATCTCGGTGCTGCTCCTGGCGTGGGCCGGGTTGCCGTGGCTGGTGGGCCTGGCGATGCGGGCGGTGCGCCGGGGCGGCTGGCGCGACCCCGCGTTGTTCGCGCTGGTGATCCTGACCATCGGCAGCGTCAACGCGAGCTCCTTGTTGTTCGTGTGCATCGGTCCTGCGCTGTGGCTCCTCGTCGACGCGTGTCGTGGGCGCGACGCGGTCGGTCCGGTCGTGCGCGCCGCCGCCCGCATCGCGGTCTTGAGCCTGGGCGTGTCGCTCTGGTGGATCGTCGGCCTCCGTCTCCAGGGGGCGTACGGACTGCCGATCCTCCAGCTCACGGAGACGGTCCGGACCGTGGCCGCCGACTCGTCCCCCACCGACATCCTCCGCGGCATCGGCAACTGGTTCTTCTACGGCAAGGACCGGCTCGGCTACTCCATCGACCAGGCCGCGGCGTACGCCAACAACGTCGGGCTGCAGGTCGTCACCTTCGCCATCCCGGTGGTCGCGCTGGCGCTGGCCGCGATCACGCGATGGCGGCACCGGGCCTACTTCGTGCTCCTCGTCGTCGTCGGCGCGGTCGTCTCGATCGGCGCCTGGCCCTACGACAACCCGAGCCCGTACGGGGCGCTGTTCAAGTGGTTCGCGGGCGACACCGCGGCCGGGCTGGCCCTGCGGAACACGCCGCGCGCGGTGCCCCTCCTGGTCCTGGGCCTCGCCGGCCTGGTCGCCGCCGGCGTGAGCGCGCTGATACCCCGCTTGGGTTCGGTGTGGCCGGCGGTGCTGGTGGGCGCACTCGCGCTCGCAGCCCTGGCGCCGGTGCTGACCAACGGGTTCCTGTCGCGGAACCTCGACCGGCCCGAGGCCGTGCCGCAGTACTGGAAAGACGCCATCGCCGCGATGAGCCGCGAGGGGAACTCGACCCGGATCCTGGAGATCCCCGGCTCCGACTTCTCGGCCTACCGCTGGGGCGACACCATCGAGCCGATCACGCCCGGGCTGACCGACCGGCCGTACGTGGCGCGCGAGACCCTGCCGTCGGGCTCGGCGCCGTCGGTGAACCTGCTCGTCGCGCTCGACCACCGGCTCCAGGACGGCACCTTCGAGCCCGACGCGCTGGCGGCGTACGCGCGGCTGGCCAACATCGGCACCATCTCGTTGCGCGCCGACCTCCAGTACGAGCGCTTCAACACGCCTCGCCCCCGCCTGCTCTGGCAACAGCTCGTCGCGCCCCTCCCGAAGGGCCTCGAAGCGCCGCGCGGCTTCGGGCCCCGGACGCAGAACCGCGCCAAGCCGCCGGTGTCGGACATCGACTCGACCGAGCTGGCGATCCCGGTCGACGCCGCCAACCCGCCGGCGGTGGCGTTGTTCGACGTGAAGGACGCGATCCCGATCGTGCACAGCGCGCCGACGACGCAACCCGTGCTCCTCGCCGGCGACGGCGAAGGCATCGTCGACGCGGCCGCCGCCGGCCTGCTCGACGGTCGTTCGTTGGTGCTCGAGACCGGTGCCCTCGACACGAAGGAGCTGCGCACCCAGCTGCGGCAGGGGGCCGACCTGGTGCTCACCGACTCCAACCGGCGCCGCAACCAACAGTTCTTCGTCGGCGTGCGCGACAACAGCGGCTACACCGAGCGCGCCGGTCAGGACTCGTCCTCCGACGAATTCCGGCTGGACCCCTTCCCGCAGTCGGGCGACGACGGCAGAACCGTCGTCGAGCAGCACGGCGGCACGGTCGACGGCACCGCCTACCTCAACCCGAGCGACCGGCCGTCGATGGCGGTCGACGGCGACGCGCGCACCGCGTGGCTGGTCGACGGGAGCGACGTCGTCGGTCAGCACATCGTCATCACCGCCGACCACCCGCAGACGATCGACCACATCACCCTCGCCCAGTCGCCGGTCAACCCGACCGACCAGTCGATCACGCAGGTGAAGCTCACGTTCGACCAGGGCGATCCGGTGACGGTCCCGCTCGACGCGTCGTCCTTCACCGCCGCGGGCCAGACGATCCCGATCCCACCCCGGACCGCGTCGCGGGTCGAGGTCGAGATCGCGGGCATCAACCGCCCGTTCCCGAAGAGCCTCAACCCCATCGGCTTCACCGAGGTGGGATTCGGCGACACGCGCGTCACCGAGACCGTGCGCCTCCCCGTCACCCTGGCCAAGGACATCGGCCAGGCCGCCGATGGCCACCGGCTCGACGTCGTGCTCAGCCGGCTCCGCAACGACCCCTCCGTCCGACTCGACGAGGAGCTGACGCTCGCCCGGCGCTTCGTCCTGCCCGACGCCCGGTCGTTCCTGCTGTCGGGCACCGCCCGCATCGAGCCCGGCGCGCCGGATCCCGTGATCGACGCCGCGCTGGGGACGACCGCGCCGGGCACGCAGTACACGTCGTCGTCGCGCCTGATGGGCGACGCGGACGCGCGCGCATCGCGCGCCTTCGACCACGACCCGAAGACCGCGTGGACCGGGGAGGTCGGGAACGCGAACCCCGCGTCGCTCGACGTGTCGATGCCGACCGCGCACACCGTCGACCAACTGCGGCTCACCATGGCCGCCGACCGCAAGCACTCGATCCCGACCCAGATCACGATCTTCGCCGACGGGCAACCGGTGCGCACCCTCCCGGTCCCGCAGGTGACCCGCGGTGCGCGGGACGGCACCGAACGCACGGTCGAGATGCACTTCGAGCCGGTGACCGGCAAGGACCTGCGCATCCAGATCGACGCCTACCGGCCGGAGCTGGTGCCGACCGGGCCCGAGTCGGGACCGGCGCTGATGCCGGTGTCGATCGTGGAAGCCGACATGCCCGGGATCCCCGTCCCGGCGGCGCCGGCGACCATCGACTCGGGATGCCGCGGCGATCTCGTCACGGTGGACGGCGCGCCGTTCCCGGTCTCGGTGGTGGGGCCGAGCGCGGATGCCCGCCGCGGGCTCGAGCTCGAGCCGTGTGCCCCCAGCGTGGCGCTCGGGGCGGGTTCACACACGGTGCAGACCGCGTCGGGCGCGGCCACCGGCTTCGCGGTCGACCGGGTGGTGCTGTCGTCGGACCGGGCGGGGAAGCCGGCGCCGGTGACGCCCGCGGGCGCGCCGATCAGCGATTCCGGCGCCCGCGTGCGGGTCACCAGCTCGAACGCCGACTCGTATCACCTGCGGGTACGTACCGACGGCACGCCGTTCTGGCTGGTGCTGGGCGAGAGCCACAACGAGGGCTGGCAGGCGACGGTCGAGGGCCACTCGCTCGGTTCGCCGGTGCTGGTGAACGGGTTCGCCAACGGCTGGACGGTCCGGCCCGGCAAAGCGGGGACGATCGACGTCGTGCTCCGCTGGACGCCGCAACGCACGGTGTGGATCGGCCTCGCGGTGTCGGTGCTCGCGGTGCTCGCGTGCCTCGCGCTGGTGTTCGTGCGCCGACGCTCGGTCGCGACGGTGCGGGGCCCGGACCTGTTCGATCCGCCGGTGGAGACCTCGCCGTTCCGCTACGAGCACCCGAGCCTGCCGCTCGGCGCCATGGTCGGTGGCGCGGTCATCGCCGCGGTCCCCACCGCGCTCATGTCGCGCTGGTGGATCGGCGTCCTCGTGGGCGCGGCGGTGATGGTGGCACCGCGGCTCACCCGCGGCCGCCTGCTGTTCGCCGCCGGTGCACCGGTCGCGCTCGCGCTGAGCGCGCTCTTCGACCGCCCGACGCTCGGCTGGGTCGCGCTGGGCCTGCTCATCGGCGATCTCGCGACCGGTTGGTGGCTCCGGCGCCGTCAGGACGGGCTGCGCAACCGCGGTTGACACCAATTGGTGCCCGCGCGCGCGGGTCCGCGGCCGGGCGGTAGCCTGTCCGGACCGTTGCGCACGTCAGGTAAAGCGGGGATGCGGGGGCAGCGCAGCGACCAGGGCACCGGGCAGTGCCCGTCGTCGACTCTCGAAGGCAACGGTGGTGAGGGCTCAGAACACACTCGACGTGCAGGCACGCCGCGCGCGCCGCCGGCACCGACCGCGCTTCACGAGGGCCGCACGAGTCGTCGTCGTCGTGGCGGCGTGCTCGGTCGCGCTCGCCGGCTGCTTCGGCAACGGCGTCCACCGGGTGGGCAGCCCGCTGACCTCGCAACAGATGCCTCCGGGCCTGTGGCGCTCGCTCGGTGGCTCCGAGTGCTCCTGGGCCCGGGTCGGTGGATCCGCGGTGACCGGGACCAGCACGCACACCAACGGCCCCCAGTACGTGCAGATCGACGGCTCCGACGCCGGCCTCACCGTCGACCAGTGCCTCCCGTTCTGGCAGGACCCGGGACCGTTCGCGCGACCGTTGGCGCAACCCGGCAGCCCGTTCGGCGACGGCGACTTCCGGGTCGGGTCCGAGGTCGCGGCCGGCACGTACTCCGCCACCTTCCCGGCCGGTCAGCGTTGCTCGTGGGCGAACGTGAGTGGGTTCCACGGCATGGACCAGGGCCGCAACCCCGACGCCAACCGCAGCGGGAGCAGCACCAACGGCTTCGCCTCGGTGTTGATCAGCCCGTTCGACTACGGCTTCACCTCCCAGGGATGCGGGCAGTGGCAACCGCTGAACGTGCCCGCGGCGCCCGGCGGCGCCTCCACATCAGGTGTGTCGGTGGACGGCGTTGCCCAGGACCTGCCCGATCCCTACACGGTGCGGATCGACGACCCCACCCAGTGCCACGGTGGGCCCGCACCCTGCTACTACACGTTCTCGACCGAGTCGGGCTTCCTCGGCCTGATCAACGTCCCGGTGGTGCGGTCGTCGGACCTCGTCCACTGGACCTGGGCCGGACCGCCCAACACCTCGCTCCTCGGTGCCGCGGGGGCGGCCCCGGGCAAGGACGCGATGCCGGTGCTGGCGCCCTGGGTCCAGTGGGCGGGGAACGGGGCACCGTCGGTCGTCGTCCGCCCGAACAACCCACCGTCGGCGCGCTACGTCATGTACTACACGGCACGAGCGAAGGATTGGTCGCCGTGGGGAGGCAAGGAGTGCACCGGCGTGGCCACGTCGGCGGTGGTCGACGGCCCCTACGTCGATACCAGATCCGCGCCGCTGATCTGCGCACCCCAGGCCGGGGGCACGATCGACCCGAGTCCCTTCGTCGCCGCCGACGGATCGCTGTCACTCCAATACGTCGACGACAACGGCATCCACGCCCAGAACGTCGCGCCGGACGGCCTGAGCCTCGCCGGCGGCGAACAACTCCTGCTGCGCGCCGACGGCGGCTACGTCTGGGAGGTGCTCCGGGCCGAGGGGCCGAGCATGATCAGCACCCCCGAGAGCGGCATCCTGCTCTTCTACTCGGTGAACCTCTTCACCTCGCCCGACTACGCGGTCGGAGTCGCGCGCTGCGACACCCCCCTCGGGCCCTGTCGCCGCCTGTACTCGACCCCCGTCCTGGCCAAGCGCGGCGCCATGTTCGGACCCGGGGGCCAGAGCCCGGTGCAACTCCCCGACGGCTCCTGGCGCCTCGCGTTCCACGCCTGGGACAACGTCGTCGGCTACGACTCCGGCGGCGAACGAACTCTGCACTTCCTGCCGCTCACCTTCCCCGGCGGCAACCCACAGCTGGGCTGATCCCGGCCGGAAGTCCACTTCGGGCGGACACGGCACTCCCCGGCAGTCGTAGGTCAGCCGTCCGGGATCTTCTCCCACCACTGGCACCACCAGTTCTCCCCCACCAGGATGCGGAGCTTGGGGTGCCAGCAGTACGAGATCTCGGCGGTGTTCTCGAGGTAGTACAGGCAGTTCTCGCACTGCTCGCTGTCCGACGGGTGCCCGCGCAGCACGGCGTTCTCGGCGAGATGACGGAGCTCGATGGCGAGCTTCTCGTCGATCTCCTTGGGCTCGGGGTCGGGGATGACGTAGTCGGCCATCGGACGAAGCTACCCCGGCCATCCGGTCGGGGAATCGACCCTCCCGGCGCGGCCGCGCACCATCTCCGCGTATCCTCGCCGTCATGGCCCTCCCCACCGCGCCCGTCGTCGCCGGTTCGATCGTCGGCGGGTACGTCGTGGCGCGCACCACGAAGATCCGCCCGCTCGGTGGCGCGGTGCTCGCGGTCGGCGGGTTCGTCGCGCAGCGCCAGTGGCGGAAGTCGGGCGCGGTCAACGCCGCCGTCCTCAGTGCGGTGTACTACGGGGCCTTCGGTGTCTCGCACCCGCTGGCCAAGAAGATCGGGGCGTGGCCCTCGGTGCTCACCGTGGCGAGCGTCGCCGCGGCGGCGGCCTGGGTGCTCAGCGACCGGAAGCGCTGACCGCGTCGGCGAAGGCGGTCATGCCGAGGTCCCAACCGTCGGGCGACCCCACCGCCGAGCGCATCCCTTCCCACCCGTCGCCGTGACGCTCGAGGTGACGGTGCTCGAGCTCGACGCGCGTGCGATCGGGCCCCTCGGGGACGAAGCGCGCCTCGATCTCGCTGGTCCGGGCCGGGTCGGTCTCTAGCTGCCACTGCAGGTCGATGTCCCAGCTGAACACGACCCGGTGCGGCGGCTCGTACGCCAGCACCCGCGACCATCGACACTCCGAGCCGTCGACCGACGGGTCGTAGACGTGGCCGCCGACCCGCGCCCGGCGTCGCTCATGTGAGGCGCAAGCGCGAATTGTCCCAGGTGACCATCGTTTCCGTGGGGGTGAGGCGGAGCACCGCGGAGCTGCCGGCGTAGTGCGCTCTGGTCGCGTCGGGGGACTCGTTTGCCGCCCATCGCCTTGGACTCCATCCCGAAGCCCGCGTACTTGGCGGTGATCGCCGCCGACGCGGCGTCGTACTCGTCCCCGGGTCCGAGCAGCTCCACATCGGCGTAGACCATCACCGCGCACAGCTCGATCCACTTCTCGCCCCGCTCCACCAGGAAGGTGGCGCGGGGATCGTGTCGCACGTGCTCGACCTTGCGCGTCTTGGCCGCGTCCGCACGTAGATCTGCCGGCCGATGGTCGCGAACCACACCGGGAGCGACACCGGCCACCCGTCGCGCCGCAACGTGGTGAGGATGCCGGTGTGCGCGGCGTCGAGCTCCGCCCAGGCCTCGTCCTCGCTCAGGCGGACTCCCATGAAAATCAGAGGTACTGTTTTCGCAGCAGGGGCGACGGTCCCGGGAACGCCCGCGGGCTCGGGCGCGCGGTCAGCGGCTCGGGCTTATCCTCTGGTCGCCGAGCCCACCGGTCGCGGTGGCTCGGAGAAGGTCAACCGTGAGAGTGGCCCATGGGGGGGAATCGCTCAGTGCGCAGGCTCGGGATTCCGATTGCCGTCACGGGGGTCCTGGCACTCGCGGTCCTCGGAGCCACCCCGAGTTCCGCCGTCGCCGAGACGGTGCCCCTCACGCTCAGCGCAACCGTCGATGCGAATGGAACGACCATCAACGTCGTCGCCCCGGGTTGCCAGCCCTCACCACCGGGGGCCGATGACATCGTCGTCCAAGCCCGCGACGCGACCACCGGGGCGATCGGAGAAGGCGCGGTTGCGTTGGGGACGTTCAGTGCGCCCGATCAGGGTTCGGTCGTCATTCCTCGGGCCACGCCGGTCGACAGCTTCCTGCTGACCGTGAGGTGCAACGGTGGTGCACTCACCGGATCACAGGCCTTCACCCTCGCACCGCCGGTGGCGATCCCGGTCACATCCGTACCGACCTTCACCGGGTGACCGCAGAGTGTGGGACAACGTGTGGAGCCCGTCGTGCCCGTGAACACGCAATCCACGACCGTCGCTAAGACCGCCTCACCACGCCGCATCGAGCTGGGCGGTCACCCGTCGCCGGCCTTTGCGTGCGTCCGCTACTGACCAAGCGCGAAAGCGAATGGATGGACGCCGAGGCGCCCTCGCAGAAGGCGAAGTCGCCGGCTTGAGTCCGGTCGCGCGCTCCGAGAGAACCGGGGGACCCGAGGCCCCTTTCGTCACGGTTCAAGGCGAAATTTCCATCTAACATTGGTTGCGAAGCGGCGTGGGACGGGGGGTCCTCATGTTCTTTTCGGTGGTCGGCCACAGCGACGACATCGATGCCGACGGGGCCGTGGTCGAGTTGATCGATCAGTGCCGCGCTGAACTCGGCGAGCGAACTCCGCAGGCGGGGATCATGTTCGCCGGCCACGAGATGGACCATGCCGTTCTGCTCGGGGGTGTGTGCGGTGCATGGCCCGACATCGAGTTGATCGGTTGCACGACGGACGGTGAGCTGTCGTCGCGGCTGGGGTTTCGGCAGGACTCGGTCGTGCTCGTCCTGTTCGGTTCCGACCTGATCGAGTTCGCCGCCGGCGTGGGACAGGACCTCAGTGGAGATGTCGCGCGTGCGTGCGGTCATGCCGTCGATGTTGCGCGAGGCAAGGCGCATCACGCTCCGACGGTCTGCCTGGCGCTGCCGGAGAGTCTGACGGCGAGTGGCCAAGCGGTTGTCGAAGCTCTGAGCGACAAGTTGGGAGGAGATGTCCCGGTCTTTGGGGCGACATCGGGCGACGGCTACGAGCTGACCAAGACGTACCAGTTCTGTGGTCGCGACGTGTACACCGATTCGGTGGCGGTGCTGCTGCTTTCGGGTCCGTTGGTCTATTCGGCGGCGGTCGAAAGCGGGTGGGAGCCGTTGGGAGAACCTGGTGTGGTGACGAGTTCGGACTACACGGTCTTGCACGAGATCGATGGTCAGCCCGCGATGGAGTTCTTCCGCCGCTTCCTGGGTCCTGACGGGGCACCGACACCGGAGTTCCCACTCGCAATCCTCGACGAGAACGGCGCCGTTGAGT
>DATBBL010000239.1:0-2698 GCA_036271015.1 Acidimicrobiia bacterium | reverse complement strand
CGACGATCGAGTCGGCGAGCGACCGCTGCGGCCGTTGCTGCACCTCGAGCGCGGCGGCGACCGCGGCGGTGACCGCGCCCTCGTCGCGCACCGGGCCGAGCTCCACCCAGCGCACCCCGTCGGCGAACGACGGGGCCACCGTGTTCGCGAGCCGGCGGGCCAGGCGGGTCTTGCCCACGCCCCCGGGGCCGAACAGGGTGAGGATGCGGCCGGTGGCGAGCAGCCGCTCGATCAGGTCGAGGTCGTCGTCGCGCCCGACGAGCGGCGTCGTCTCCGCGGGCAGGTCGCGACGCGGCGTCGACGGGTCGGCCGCCGCGCCCCGGCGCGCCACCTCACCCCGGAACGCGAGGTCCTCGCGCTCCTCCAGGATCGCGGCCTCGAGGTCGCGGAGGTCGCCCGACGGCTCGAGGCCGAGGTCGTCGCGCAGCGTCGTGCGGAAGTCCTGCGCCACCCGCAGCGCCTCCGCCTGCCGGCCCGACCGGTAGAGCGCGAGCATCAGCTGGCGGGTGAACTGCTCCCGCAGCGGGTGCTCCACCGTCATCGCCTCGAGCCGGCCCACGACCTCCTGGTGACGGCCGACCCGCAGCTCGGCATCGACCAGCGCCTCCACCGCCACCAGCCGCAGCTCGTCGAGCCGGATCGCCTCGGGCCGGATCCACTCCTCGTCGGCGAACTCGGCGAACGCGTCGCCCCGCCACTCGGCCAGCGCGGCCTCGAGCATCTCGGCCGCGGTGACCGCGTCGCGCGCCAGCAGGCCCTGACCTTCGGCCAGGCCGCGCTCGAAGCGGCCGGCGTCGACCAGGTGGTCGGGCACCTCGAGCACGTAGCCGGGGGGTCGATTGACGATGGCGGCGCCGTCGTCGCCCAGCTCCACGAACCGCCGGACCCGCGACACGTAGCTCTGGAGCGTCGCCGCGGCCGACTCCGGCGGCTCCGACCAGAGCACCTCGACCAGCCGGTCGGTCGAGACCACCGTCGAGCGGTAGGCGAGCAGCATGGCCAGGAGGCGGCGCGGCATCCCGCCTCCGAGCGGGAGCAGGGCGCTGCCGTCGACGATCCCCACCGAGCCGAGGACGCGGAAGTCCACCCCCGCAGTGTGCCGGAACCGCTTGCAAACCGCTGGACCAGCGCGACCCGGGCCGCCTCCCAGTGGCCTGCAGGGGGCGGGGCGCACGCTCTGGTCGTCCGGAAAGCCCGGACAGGGATGAATCCGAGGAGCTTCAGATGCCGTACGTCAACGTGAAGGTCGTGGAAGGCGTGTTCGACGAGGAGACGAAGCAGGAGATGCTCAAGCGCATCACCGAGACCATGGTCGACATCGAGGGCGAGGCCATGCGCCCATACACCCTGGTGACCCTCGAGGAGCTGCGCAGCGGCGACTGGAGCGTCGGCGGGCAGGTCATCACCACCCAGGCCGCGCGGTCCCTGCGGACGGCGAGCTGAGCCATGACCGCCGTGCACTGTCTCGAACTGGCGACGGGTGGGGCGATCCGTGCCCCCCACGCGGATGACGCGCCCCGGCTCGTCGCCATGTTCGAGCGGTGCAGCCCGGCGACCCGCTACGGCCGGTTCCTGGCCCCGGTGGCCGAGTTCCCCGCCCGGCACCTGGCGGACATCGTCGACCCGGCGCCCGGGCAGTGGTCGTGGATCGTCGACCGCGACCCGGGCGCCGTCGTCGGCGTCGCCAGCCTCTTCCGCACCGGGTTGCGCACCGCCGCGGTCGGCCTGCTGGTGGAGGACGCCGCGCAGCGCCACGGCTTCGGCACCGGGTTGCTCGACCTCATGGTGGCGACCGCGCTGGACGTCGGCGTCACCACGCTGGAGGCGACGACGCTGGCGGGGTCACACCATGTGCGGCGGATGCTGATGCGCGTCGGCACGATGACGGTCGTCACGCGCGGCATCGAGTACGAGGTGCGGGTGTCCCTCGCCGGTCAGGACTGGTGAGACCTACGCTCACCCGGTGTCGACTGCGCTGATCGGGCGGCGGGCCGAGCTGAGCTGGTTGCGCGCCCGCGTCGACGTCGCACTCGGCGGCTTCGGCCATCTGGTCATCGTCGAGGGCGAGTCGGGCATCGGCAAGACCCGCCTGGCGCAGGAGGCGCTCGACCACGCCCGGCGTCGACGGGCATCGGTGCTGCGAGGCCGGTGCTACGACCACCTCGACCTCCCGTACCTGCCGCTGCGCGACTCGTTGTTCGTCGCCATCGCCGAGGCCGCCGATTCGCCGGCGGAACGAGAGGTGCTCGAGCGGGTGCGCGCCGACGCGTTCGACTCGTCCACCTCCGACGCCCCCGAGATGATCGAGCGCGACCGCACCCGCACGCTGCTCGCGCTGACCAACCTGGTGCTCGGGTACGCACGCACCACCCCGACCGTCGTCTTCATCGACGACGTCGACTGGGCCGACACCGCCACCGTCGACCTGCTGCGCCACCTCATGTTCCGGCTCGACGACGAGCAGGTGCCGCTCCTGGTGCTGGCGACGTCCCGCGCCGACCCGACCGCGCGCGCCGCCGAGGGCGTGGCCCGCCTGCGCAGCGAGCCGCGGACCGCGGTCGTCCACCTCAACCCGCTGACCCAGCTGGAGGCCACCGAGCTCGCGCGCGAGCGGCAGCCGGGGTGCCCCATCGACCGGGCGCGCGACCTGGCGACCGCAAGTGGCGGGAACCCGTTGCTGGTCGAGGCGCTGGTGCGC
>DATBBL010000238.1:0-2814 GCA_036271015.1 Acidimicrobiia bacterium | reverse complement strand
CGCTCGTGGTGCAACGCGACGGCATCGGCGCCCTCAACTTGTATGCGGAGACCGAGGGCGCGTTCGACCAAGACGACGAGCGCATCGGGCAAGCGTTCGCGACCCACGCGTCCATCACGCTGACCCATGCCCGCGGCTACTGGCGCCAAGAGAAGGCGCGCCAGAGTTTGGAACGCGCCCTCGTGACGCGGGGCGTGATCGAGCAGGCGAAGGGCGTCTTGATGGCGCGCACCGGCAGCGACGCCGAACAGGCCTTCGAGGCGCTGCGGCGCGCGTCACAGCGATCCAACCGGAAGGTGTCCGAGCTGGCCCGAGAGATCGTGGAGTCGACCGGCGGCGAGCCCCTTCGGACGGAGTGAGGCGGCCTACGGCGCGTCCTCGACGGGCCGCGAGGGGGGAAGGATGTCCAAGACGTCCATGAGCCCCGCGACTTCGAAGACCCGGCGCGCGTTGCGGTGCGGGTTGAGGATGATGAGCTCACCGCCTGCGGACGCCGTGCGTTTGTGCTCGGCGATGACGACCGAGATCCCCGTCGAGTCGATGAGTTCGAGGTCGGTTAGGTCGAGCGCCACATGGATGGCGCCTTCCCGGCTGAGGGTGGCCAACTCTTCGTAGAGCTGGCCGGCCGTCGACACGTCGAGTTCGCCGGACAGGATCACGAGGGCGTGGCTCTTCGAGCCGCGGATCTCAGTGTGGAGGGGAGCCGAGCGCCGTACATCGAGGACCATTGATGGACCTCCCTGACCGATGGTTCTTCGTCCGGGCAGAGGTGGTCGAACCGGACACCTCGTCGGGCACCTTTTTGACCCGCCCTCCAACCACTGTACCCCACAAGCGGTTCCCTAATTTTGGGGGTAATCCGGCGGTCTGCGGGCGCGGTGCAGGTGCCACAATCCCTCGCATGCGCGACTTGAGCGGACGGACGGCGGTGGTGACGGGTGCGGCCAGCGGCATCGGGCTCGCCGTCGCGGAGGCCCTGGCCGCCGAGCAGATGCGGGTCGTGCTGGCCGACATCGACGAACCGCTGCTCGACGCCACCGTCGCCGAGCTCGGCACCCGCCACGACGACGTCGTCGGCGTCGTCACCGACGTCTCCCTGCCCGACTCCGTCGAGCAGCTGCGCGACGCCACGCTCGAGCGCTTCGGCTCGGTGCACCTCGTGTGCAACAACGCCGGCATCCCGTCGGGGTCCGACGGCGCGTTGTGGCAGCACCACGTCAACGACTGGCGTTGGGCGGTCGACGTGAACGTGTTCGGCGTGATCAACGGCATCAACACGTTCGTCCCGGTGCTGCTCGAACAGGGCGGTCCCGGGCACGTCGTGAACACGTCGTCGTCGAACGGAACCTTCGCGCCGCTGTCGAACAGCGCGGTGTACGCGACCACCAAGGCCGCGGTCACCACCATCACGGAGTGCCTCTGGGGCCAGATGCGATCGGCCGACCTCCCGGTCCAGGTGTCCTTGTTGCTCCCGTCGACCCGCACGCCCGGCGCGCTCAACACCGGCATCTGGCGACCGGGTCGCAACCGGCCCGACCGCTACGCCCGACCGGGGCAGGCGCCGGTTGAGGGTCGCGACGCGCTCACGCCGTTCGTCGAGCAGCTCGAGCGGCACGGGCAGGAGCTGACGTTCGCACCCCTCGACGAGGTCGCCGACATCGCGCTCGAGGGAATCCTGGCCGACCAGTTCTGGATCTACCTGCCGGGTGAGAAGTCGGCCGAGACGGTGAACACACGCGCCGCGTCGATGCGCGACGCGACGCCGCCCGAGTACCTGATCGCGCCGTCACCGTGGAACGTCCCCAAGACGTGAGCGCGTCGGACGAACCCGCGTTCCAGGATCAGATGCACGACAACTTCTGCTGGGGATGCGGCGCCGACAACCCCGACGGCCTCCACCTCAAGAGTCGGTGGCAGGGCGACGGATCGGTCGCCACCTGGCAGCCGCACCCCGAGCACGCGGCCGGGCCGCGCCACTTCTTGAACGGGGGCGTCATCGCCACCCTCCTCGACTGCCACGGTGTCTGCACCGCGATCGCGCGGGCGTACGCGCGGGACGGCCGCGCCATCGGCTCGGCGCCGGAGATCTGGTACGCCACCGCGTCGATGAGCATCCAGTTCGAGCGCCCCTGCCCGATCGACCTCCCGGTGACCCTGCACGGCCACGAGGTGGCCACCGAGGACCGGTTCACCACCGTCGAGTGCACCCTGGGATCCGACGGCAAGGTGCGAGCACGGGCGTCGGTGCGCGCGGTGTGGGTCCCCGACAGCTGGCGCCACGGGACTGAACGCGCCCGCTGACCCGGGCGCCGTCTCCCCCGTTCACGAACTGGTTACCGTTCGGCCACCTCACCGGCGTACCGTGCGGCCGTGACCACCCACGAGCACCGCTTCGTCGACCTCGAGGGCGCCTACAACTTCCGGGATCTCGGGGGGTTGCCCACCGGGGACGGCGGGATGACCCGGTTCGGCGTGATGTTCCGCAGCGACGCCCTCCACCACCTGCAACCGTCTGACGTGGAACGGCTGATGCAGCTCGGGATGCGCACGGTGATCGACCTGCGGTCGAGCGTCGAGCTCGAGCGCACCGGCCGCGGCCCGCTCGAGGACACACCCATCGGCTGGCTGCACGCGCCACTGTCGCACGGTGGCGCGGTCCTCCCGCCCGCGCTCGCGGAGGGCGATCTCGGTCGTCACTACGTCGAGAGCCTGGCCGACCGCACCGAGACCCTGACCGCGATCATCACCCAACTCGCCGGTGCCGGGAACCTCCCGGCGGTCTTCCACTGCACCGCCGGCAAGGACCGCACCGGC
>DATBBL010000237.1:0-6666 GCA_036271015.1 Acidimicrobiia bacterium | reverse complement strand
GCGTCGACATCGCGCTCGGCGTCGTCCCCTCAGACGATCAGCCTCTCCACCGAGACACCGGGATGCAATGGCGACCCGTCCAAGAGACGATGCGCGACACCATCCGGTGGCTCACTGCCGAAGGACACCTCGACCCCCGGTGGGCACCCGCACTTCAGCCGTAGTCGCGCCGACGCAGCACCGCCGTCGAAGGTCCGATCCGACCACCTGCAGTCTTGCGGTCTGCTCTCCACACCCCGCGGTTGACACCCCATCCAGCGGGTGGGATAACGACGCTGAGACGAATGACCTGCCTTCGTCGACATGGCGAGGCGGCACCAGGGTGCCCCGACAACGCGAGGGAGTCACGCATGAAGCACTTGATCATCAGCAGGCTCGCGCCTGGAGTAGACAACGCACGCAAAGCACTCGAGGTGTTCACGAAAGCAGGGTTGCCGCCCGGGACCGAAGCGACCTGGGCTGGTGCGGACGGCAAGACCTTCGTCAACCTCGTGGAGACCGATGATCCGAACATGACAGCAGCGTCGACGTTCGCGCCCTTCTTCGAAAAGACGACGGTCATCCCCGTCGTGCCGCTCGATGATGCGTGGATGGAAGCAATCCAGGCCGCACAATCCAACTGGGACTGACCGCCCGCGCCCGGGCATCCTCTTGTTCGCGACGGCAGGCTCCCGAGCGCGGGGGGTCCCATTCAGGGTGCGTTCAACCAGCGGTGCCTAGTCATACGGTCGTTCGCTCTTGGAGTCCTCCGTCCCTCCTCGCCTACGAGCCGCCAGCCGTCGAGGAGCCGGAGGAGGACCCAGGGGTGAACGCCGGAGGACCGGCTGGGGCTGGGACCAGTCGGTTCTCCACGTCTCTCGGAAGACGCGGTCGCAGGACCTCGCGGGAGCTCCCTGGCCTCGAAGAGAATCTGCGGGACGCGCCGGCTCAGGTCTTGGCGCCCGCTTCGAGCTCGTCGGCATCCATCCGCGCCAGGGTGGCGTCGAGCACCGCGTACTCGGCTTCTTCGATCGCCCCGTACGCGTAGTCGATCGCGAACGCAGCGTCTTCCTCGGCGCTGTCGGCATCGCGCTTCGCAGCCTCCAGGTCGTGGGTCGCCTTCCGCTCATCCACGTGCTGACGAATCGTGTCGAGGTGCTCTCGCCACGACCGCTGCATGTCGTCCCACCAGGACGAGATCTTTCCCTTGTCGGTCTGGGCGTTCTTGTGGAGCTGATCGGCCTGCGCCTGCGCCGAGGCGCGTGCATCTTTGACGTCCTGCTCGAGCTCGGCCTTCGCCTTGGTCTTCGCCGCGGCCGCTCGGTCTTCAGCCTCCTTGGCCTTGGCGGCGAGCTTGGTCAGTTGGTCTGAGAGCGTCATTGGTGACGTCCTTTCGTGGGGCTCGACGGACACGGGCTGGGGATCGCCAGATTGGGGCCCGCACAGCCCTCAGCGCTCTGACTCACTCCAGCGCTCCCAACAGAATGCGCTTCGGGATGCTGGAACGCCAGCCCCGAAATCGACGGACCGACGAGGGAGGGCCGCTCGGGCGGGCGCCGGCGACTGTCGGCCGGCAACGAGATCGGAGGATCGCGGCCACGGTCGTCCACGAACGAGTCGGTAACCCTCCGTTGTCGAAGAGTTCACTCGAAACGAGTTGAGGTGCTCGGTACGCTCCGAGTTGATGACGGATGAGCTTGGCGTGAGTTCCGCGCTCCGGCGCCAGCGGATACAGACGAGGCTCGACGCGATCACGCATTCGATCGACGTGCTCACGGACGCTGCGACCGATCCGCACACCGACGATCGCGAGCACATCGAGCGCGGGCGCGACCGGCTGGCGGCCTACGCGACCTCTCTGCGACATACTCTCGCCGGCACGGCCGACCACCTACCGAACTCGGCAGCGAGACGGGATTCGATCAACGTCGCGAGAGAGGCTTCGGAACCCGTCGGCCTCGCTCGACGCTGACCGATCAACCTCGAGTCGTCCCAGCGGTTGTAACGGGAGTCGCCGGTGGCCGCCTAACCACTATTCCTGCACGGTCCACGGCGTCTTCGCCACGTCGCTGATCGGTTCACGTGACCGTATGTCCGTTCGCCGGTGCCCGCACTGTGGGGAACCAGCCGAAACGTGGGTCGGGCCCAAGGTTCGGGCCGGCCGGTGCCGCTCTCGCCGGGAAGTGAACCGGTACTACCGGTACTGGAAAGGCAGCGCGTGGTTCAGCGACGTACTGCGCGGTTGCCTCGAAGGCGCCGATCCATCCGTGACGGGCGGAGCGTGGATCCGGCGTGCGAGCGGGCCGAAGATGCCACCCCTGAGCGACGGCCTGGCGCGGAGCCGGCGTCGACGGGTGGCCGCCATCGGACTCCTGGTGGTCGGCATCGTCGGTGCATCGCTGTTGTACGGGGCCGGCATGACCGGCTCCGACAGCAACGGGCCGGCCGCGACCGCGGCGGCCGCGTGTGTCGACGCGGCGAACGCGGCGAACGAATACGGCGAGGATGCACGTTCCGCGTCGTCGACTCGCTCGGTGCTCAGCGACGCCGAGGGGACGCTCCAGGCGGCTACCCACCGTTACGTCGGGTATGCAGAAATCGTTCGCAGCGTCAGGGCTGTGCGCGACGACGTCAACGCCGGCGTCTCGAAGCCGTCACCGCACGACATGAACTACCTGAGCGCGGTCTGCGGTGCGCCCGCCGGCGTCCGTACCTGACGCCTGTCCTCACGGGCGAGAAACGAGCGACAGCCGGGAAGTGACACGGAGGCGGACCACGACGGTCGCGTCCGACGGTCACGCGTCAGAGAGAGCCCGCCGCGTCGGAGTGTCGATCACGTGTCCTGGGCGGTCGCCGACGTGCAGGCTGGCGCCCACCCAGACTTCGGACGTGGCACGACACACCGGGCACGGACGCGGCCCGGGCGGCGTCCGAGCCTCGATCGGCGCCGAGCCGATTCGCCCGTGCGCCGCGCACAGGAAGTGATAGCAAATCTCGGCAGTACCCACCTTGCACCGCCCTCATCCCGCGACCCGAAGACGGCATTCAATACCGCCCATTACTCGAGCGCAAGGGGGTGAACAGCTCGAACGACAGCTCTGACGCCGGCCTTTCACGTCGTGCACCCGGACCCACCGCTCGCGTGATCCGCAGTAGGCCGGAAAGGAACGGCGCGCGGTTCAGGTGTCGCCTCGGCACTGGACGGTGGTCGTCTCTCGCCCTACCGTGCAGCGAGCGTCGTGGGGTCGCCCCAAACTGAGACAAGCGGTCATTCGTCGCGACGGGTTGCGCCCGTTCGTCGCGCTCGAACAGGAGAGATGTCATGGCCCCACCCACCGAGGTCGACCGCAGCGCGCCGGTGGTTTCCGAACACCACATCGAGATCGACGCACCGCGCGACGAGGTGTGGCGGCTCCATTGCGACGTCAACGCCTGGCCCACCTGGCAGTTCGACATCAAGGAAGCGTCTCTCGACCAAGATCTGACTTCGGGCGCTTCGTTCAGTTGGTCCACCTACGGCATGGCGATCACTTCGACCGTGTACGACGTGCAGCAAGGTACCCGGATCCTGTGGGGCGGTGATGCGAACGGGATCACCGGCATCCACGAATGGACGTTCGCCGACAGTCCTACCGGGGTTCGCGTCACCACCACGGAATCTTTCGCTGGTGCTCCGGTGGAGGCAGACGTGTCCGACATGCAGGCACTCCTCGACCAGTCCCTCACCGCCTGGCTCCAACAACTCAAGACTGCAGCCGAGGCGCGCTGATGGAGACGGCGATCGACGTGGTCCGGGCGGCCTTCGCGGCCCTCGATGCGGGTGACATGGCCGGCGCAACGGCCGCGTTCGCGCCGTCCCTCGTCTACCGGCTCCACGGCGAGCACCCGCTCGCCGGCGAGTTCGATGGCAAGGCGGCTGCCCTCAACGCGCTTGCCCGCCTCGCCCAGGCCGGCGGTGCAGGCACCACGCTGCAGCTCGCCGACGCGTGGCCGGCCGGCCCCGAGCTGGTCGTCGCGCACCTCGTGCGGCGCGCCGGCGCGAACGCCGGACCCGGCGAGAGCGACGTCGCGACCATTCTCCGGGTGGAGGACGGGAGCATCACCGAGATCGTGAGCGTCTCGTCCCGCGCGCTCGACGACTACTGGGGCCGGGCCTCGATCGACGCCGGGTGATCCAGCGCCGGACGTCGACCGGCACCCGCCCGCCCAACGCGCCCTGGTCAAGCAGTCGCGCGCTCGTCCTGCCCGGCGCCGCGCTCGGCGGCCAGGAGTACGCCTTCGACGATGCTCTGGTAGCCCGTGCAGCGGCAGATGTTGCCCGAGAGCACCTCGCGGATCTCCTTCTCGTCGGGCGACGGGTTCTCCTGCAAGAGCGCGAGCGAGGTCATGACGAAGCCCGGTGTGCAGAAGCCGCACTGGAACGCGTGACGCTCGCGCAACGCCTGCTGCAACGGGTGGAGATCGTCGGGGTCACCGAGACCCTCCACGGTGAGCACGGCCTTGCCCTGCGCCTGGACCGCGAGCATGAGGCACGACCGCACTGCGGCACCGTCGACCATCACGGTGCAGGCGCCGCACACGCCGTGCTCACAGCCGAGATGGGTGCCGGTGAGGCCGAGCTTGTCGCGGAGGAAGTCGGCGAGCGTGACCCGCACCTCGGCCGGGGCGCGGCGGCGTTCGCCGTTCACGACGATCTCGATCTCCTGGGTCATCATGATCCTCCTGCGCGGCCGGCTGCGGTGGTGAGGGCGCGGCGCACGGCGACGCCCGCCAGGTGTCGGCGGAACTCGGCCGATCCGTGCATGTCGGATGCCGGCTCGAGATCCTTGGTCGCCTCGCTGGCGGCCGCGGCGACGGTGTCGGCATCCGCAGCCTGGCCGGCAAGGGCGGCCTCGGCCGCGGTCGCACGGACGGCGCGGTCGGCGACACCCATCAAGGTGATGCGCGCCTCCCCGATGCGATCCCCGTCGAGCACGACCATGGCCGCGACGCCGACGAGCGCGAAGTCGCCGTACCGGCGGACGATCTCGTGGAACGCCCAGCCCGACCCGGCGGGTCCGGATGGGATGCGGACCTCGGTGAGCAACTCGTCGTCGTCGAGCGACGTGGTGAAGTGCGACACGAAGAACTCGTCGGCCGGCACCACCCGCTCGCCGCGCACGGATCGCACCACCATCTCCGCACCGGTGGCGACCGCGACTGCGGGCAGCTCGGCCGAAGCGTCGGCGTGGGCGATCGACCCTCCCACGGTCCCGCGGTTGCGGATCGAGACGTGACCGATCAGCGGGAGCGCTTCGGCGAGCACGGGGAGCCGCTCGGCCACGAGACTCGAACGCTCGGCGTCGCGCTCGCGGGTGAGGGTCCCGAAACCGACGCCGGTGCCGTCGAGCGCACGGATGCCGGAGAGCTCGGCGACCTCGTTGATGTCGACGAGCTGTGACGGGCGGGCCAGGCGCATCGCGAGCAGTGGCACGAGGCTCTGGCCCCCGGCCAGCACCTTGGCCTCGTCGCCGTGCTCGGCGAGGAGCGCGAGTGCCTCGTCGACCGATCGGGGTGCGTGGTACTCGAACGGTGCGTTCTTCACGCCGGCACCGCCTCGATGAGCTCGAGAATTCGGGATGGTGGGAGATGTTGCTCCTGGACGCGCACGCCGAACGGTTGCAGCGCGTCCTCGATCGCGTTCGTGAGGCACGCCGGGGCGACGATCATCCCGCCTTCGCCGACACCGCGGAAGTTGACATCCGGATCGGTGAGGATCGTGTCGACGTGATGGATCTCGAAGTTCGGCACGACGGTGGTCGTCGGCATGAGGTAGTCCATGAACGTCGACGCCAGGTACTGACCGTCGTCCCCGTACGCCGCGTGCTCGAGGAGGACCGCACCGATCGCCTGGGCGACGCCGCCGCGGATCTGACCCTCCACGATGGCGGGGTTGACCGGCAGGCCGCAGTCCTCGACCACCACGTACCGGTCGATGCTGACGAGCCCGGTCTCGATGTCGACCTCGACCTCGGCCACGTGCGCGCCACCCGACCAGCCGCTCTGACCGCCGTCGTACTCGCGGCTCACGACGAGCTCGGTGTCCGCGCCCTCCGGGAGTCGCGCCGGCTCCTCGGCCACGATGCGGGCCAGCTCGCGCAGCGGCAGCTGGACATCGGGTGATCCCTGCACGCTGATCACGCCCTCGTGGATCTCGAGGTCGGCGGCGCTGGCCTCCATCACGTCCTCGGCCAGGGCGAGGATCCGCTCGCGCAGCTCGCGCGATGCGTGCAGCACGACGCCGTTCGCCAACGTCGCCGCGCGACTGCCCCCGGTGCCGACGAGCGCGAACGGCGTCACGTCGGTGTCGCCGAACACGACCTTCACGTCTTCGGGCCTGACACCGAGCTCGTCGACCACGACCTGCGTCAGCGTCGTCTCGTGGCTCTGTCCGTGGGGCTGCTGACGGGTGACGATGCGGACGCTGCCGTCGTCCTCCAGGGAGACGTGGGCTACCTCCTTGCCCATGATCATCGCGCCCATGTCCTCCTGCCCGGGGGCCCTCGGCCCCGGCGCGGCCTCGAGGTACGCGGCGATGCCGATGCCCAGGTACCGGCCCTCGCGCCTGGCGTCGGCCTGGCGTCGCCGGAAGCCCGACCAGTCGACGATGCGCGCCGCCTCCTCGATCTGCTCCTGGGTGGTGACGGC
>DATBBL010000236.1:0-32400 GCA_036271015.1 Acidimicrobiia bacterium | reverse complement strand
AACTTCAGCTCGACGTCGGCGTCGTTCGGCCACCCCTACATGGCGGCCTATGCGGCGAGCAAGGGCGGGATCGACGCGTTCACGCACGCGATCGCCATCGAGTACGGCACGCGCGGCATCCGTGCCGTCGCGGTCGCGCCGGGCAGCATCCAGAGCGGCATCACCGAGACCACCGGCGGCATGATCCCCGGCGACGCCGACTGGGGCCTCTTCGCCAAGATGTCGCCGATCGTGGCCGACGGCTTCGCGCCGCCGGACGTCGTGGCGTCGGTGATCGCCATGCTCGCCTCCGACGACGGTCGCTTCGTCACCGGCACCGCCCTTCGCATCGACGGCGGCGCCCACGCCTGACCACGCCTCACCCACGCACCGACGCGAGAGACCGGGAGCGCCATGCGGAACGCGGCGGAGGGGCGGGTGGCACTGGTCACGGGCGCGAGCCAGGGCGGGACCGGCACCGTCGCCGCGATCCGGCTGGCCGCCGAGGGGGCGAAGGTCGCGATCACCGCACGGTCGGTCGACGGCCTCGAGCGCACGCGCGCCGAGATCGAGACCCTTGGCGGCACCGCGCTGGTGCTGCCCTGCGACCTCGCCGCGCGCGACGGCGGGCGCGACACGCTGGTGGCCCGCACCGAGGCTGCGCTCGGGCCGGTCGACATCCTGGTGAACAACGCGGCCGCCGGCGGCTACCGGCCGCTCGAGGAGTGGGGTCAGGACGACCTCGACCGGATCATGGAGCTCAACCTCTACGCGCCGTGGCTGCTCCTGCGCCAGGTGCTGCCCGGGATGCGCGAGCGCGGGCAGGGCTGGGTCGTGAACCTCACCTCCTTCGCCGGTGAGCTCCCGCCCGGACCGCCCTACCCGACCAACCGGCCGGCGAAGACCGGCTCCGCGTACGGCGCGTCGAAGGCCGCGCTCAACCGCCTCACCGTCGCCGCCGCGTCGGAGACCGAGGGCCAGGGCATCGCGGTGAACGCGCTCACGCCGCAGGCCGCGATCGCGGTGCCGTCGCTGGTGGCCGGGGGCTGGATCGACGAGACGTACTTCGAGCCGCTCGCCACCATGGCGCAGGCGGTGCTCGCGCTCGCCACCTGCGACCCGGCGCGCCTCCACGGCCGCATCGCCTACAGCCTCCAGCTGCTCCACGAGCTCGGCGAGCCGGTGCTCGACCCGCACGGCGAGCACGCGGTCGAGGGCTGGCAGCCCGCCGACCTCCCGGCGCGCATCGCGCGCCAGGCCGCCACGATGACGGAGACCGCCGGGTGGGCCGCGCCGTTCACCTTCCGGCGCCCGAGCAGCCCCGACTTCACGGGGTCGTGAGGTCGGCCTGGAACGTGTAGCGGTTCGACGCGGTGCAGTCGAACGTGCCCTTCTTCGTCGGGTAGACCCGGTTGAACTTGCCGTTCTCCCACTGCACGACCATGAAGCAGCTCGAGGGCACCTTCCCGCCGATGTTCACCGTGCCCACCATCCCGCCGGCGTTGAAGCTGGTGGTGTTCTTGAGCGCGGTGAGCAGCGACGCACGCGTGAGCCCGCCGCTGCCCTTGGCCGCGTTGTTCGCCGCCTGCTGGAACGCGAGCACCGCTTCGAAGCCGTACACCCCGAACGCGTTGGCGTTGCCCTTGCCCACGTACTTCAGGTAGCCGGCGAGGGTCTTGTTGGCGCTCGCCTCGGAGAACGGCAGGAACCCGAGGTCGACGTACTCGCCGTTCATGACGTCGCCGGCAGCCGACATCGCCTGCTGGTCGTAACACGCGCTGGTGCACTGCCAGACGAGGTTCGGGTCGGTCAGGCCCTGCAGCGCGGCCTCCTGGCGGAAGAGCACCGCACCTGGCGCGGCCAGGCCGTTGTCGGACCAGTTCGATCCGTCCTGCTTCATCTTGGTGACGATCGTGGTGAACGCGCTCTGCTGATCACGGTTCGAGAGCACCGGCGCGCTGGTCACATTGATGCCTGCGTGCTGCGCCGCCTTGTTGAGCACGTCGGTCGACCGCTCGGCGTCGGGCGAGTCGTTGGTCTTGATGAACGGCCCGTTCAGGGTCTTGTGCTTCTTGGCCAGGTACGTGAACACTCCCTGGTTGCCCCGGTAGGTCTGCGGGACCTTGCCCACGGTGGCACAGTCGATCTGCGACGGGATCACGGGGAACGAGACCGGCGCGCACGCCTCGGGTGTGCCCAGCACGACCGCGCCGATGTCGGGCAGGCCCGTGGCCGCGCCCGCCTTGTCCTTGCAGCCGGTCATGTCGTCGAGGCCGCTGAACAGCGCAGTCGCGGTGCCGACCATCGCGAGGTCCTGACCGCATGCAGTGATGATCGCGTTGCGGGTCTGGTTGGGGTTCAGGTGCGAGTCGATGAAGTCGACCTTCAGCGTCCGCCCGGCGACGCCGCCGTTGGCGTTCACGTACTTCGCGGCCGCTTGCGCGCCGTCGACCACCCCCTTGAACACGTTGGGTGCGATCGCGTTGTCGACGTCGGCGACCACCGCGACGTTGACGGTCGACGCCGTCACCCCGATCTCGGAGGCACCGCCGGCGGCGGCCCGACCGACGTCGGCCCCGGCGGGCAGGACGCCGACGAGCGCGACCCCCAGCACGGCCACGAGCGCGAGCGCACTTCGACGGAGACGGATGTTCAGCACGGTTCCCCCCGGATCCTCAGGCGGGTGCGACCGTATTAACCACCTATGCTTATGTCAAGCCGGCGCCCACGCCGAGACCGCGGCCGCCACCATGGCCACCAGGTTCTCCACGAAGGCCTCGTCGTCGAGCTGCGCCCGGGACGGGTGGCCCCGGCGCTCGAGCGCCCGGGACCGGTCGGCCACCGCGCGCAGGATGAACGAGGTGATGAGGCTGAACCGCTCGTCGACGAGCCGCCGCGGCACCCCGGGCATCCGGGCCTCGAGCAGCGCATAGACCTCGTGCCCGCCGGTCCGGGCGAGCACCGACTCGAGCTCGGGGCTCAGCCGGGCCGGGTCCTCGCCCGCCAGCTCGGCGATGATCAACAGGCAGGCGCGCCCCCGCCACCCGCTCGCGGCGAGCTCGGCCGCGGGGCGGACGATGGCCTCGACCACTGTGGCGACGTCGTCGTCGGGCGTGGTCAGCGCCTTGGCGAGCAGCTCGCCCTCGCGATGGGACAGGAAGTCCACGTGTCGCTCGAGCACCGCGCACAGCACCGCTTCCCGGGAGCCGAAGTGGTAGCGCAGGGCCGCCCGGTTCCGCTGGCCGGCGCGCCGCGTCACCTCGATGAGCGACGCGTTCCACACGCCGTGCTCGGCGAACTCGTGGGCGGCGGCGTCGAGCAGTCGTTGGCGGGTCGCCGAGGCGTCGGGCGGCACCTGCAGATCGTAGAGGTGTGGGGATCCCGGCCGCGCCGAGGCGGTGGGACCTCGAGGAGGTCGCGGCGTTGAGGGCAATTGCCCGATCTTCCGACCGGCTCCCCGCCGTGTCCCGCCCTCGGGACCCCGCTCGGGCTACACTCGCGGAGCGTCACCAGAAGAGCACTCAGAGTCACAACGGGTCACGACGGGCGGCATGACCGGAGGTAATGGCATGGCCCCGCCGGAACGACGACGTTCACCACGTCGGCAGGTCGACTGGACCGGTTGGTACCAGCTCCGGGGCGAGACGACCTGGCACGTCTGCCGGTTCATGGACATCTCCCAGACCGGCGCGGCGATCCAGACGCCCGGGATCGCGGAGTGGGCCGCGCCCGGCTGCATCATCGAGGTCCGGCTCGACGCCGGGAACGGCACTCGGATCGGGGTGCGCGGCGAGATCCGCAACCTCACGCACATGCCCGACACCTGGGTCGGGATCGGGTTCGAGTTCGCCGGGCTCGCGATCGCCGACGCGGAGTTCATCACCCTGCTGTTCGACACCGTCGACGCCACGTCCTCCAGCCGCTGACGGCCGTCGACGGGTGCGGCCGGGTCCGCGGCCCGGATGGACGACCGCGGTCCCATCTGACAAGGTGTCAGATTCCAGTGGCCGCACCTCTTGGGGGATGTGATGGAGTTCGGGATCTTCGTGCAGGGATACACGCCGCAGTTCCGCCGCGACAAGGATCCCGACGCCGAGCACCACTCACTCATGAACGAGCTCGAGCTCGTGAAGGCGGCCGACGAGGCGGGTTTCAAGTACGTGTGGGTGACCGAGCACCACTTCCTCGACGAGTACTCGCACCTCTCCGCCAACGAGGTGTTCCTCGGCTACCTCGCGCACAGCACGTCACGCATCCACCTCGGCTCGGGCATCTTCAACCCGCTCCCCCAGGTGAACCACCCGGCCAAGGTCGCGGAGAAGGTGGCGATGCTCGACCACCTCTCGGACGGCCGGGTCGAGTTCGGCACCGGGCGCGGCGCCGGGAGCCACGAGATCCTCGGCTTCCTTCCTGACATGAAGGACCTCAACGGCACCCGGGACATCTGGGAGGACGTGATCCGCGAGTTCCCGAAGATGTGGATGCAGGAGGAGTACGAGGGGTACGAGGGCAAGTACTGGTCGCTGCCGCCGCGCAAGATCCTGCCCAAGCCCTACGTCAAGCCCCACCCGCCCATGTGGTACGCGGCCGGCAACACGTCGAGCTACGCGATGGCCGCCCGCTACGGCCTCGGTGTGCTCGGCTTCTCCGTCGGCAGCATCGAGGAGCTCAAGCCGGTGCTCGAGGCGTACAAGAACGACGTCGTCGACGCGGAGCCCATCGGCGCCTACGTCAATGACAACGTGATGGTCACCGCGGCGGCGTTCGTCGCCGAGGACCGGGAGCAGGCGGTCCAGTCGATGGCGAACGGCCGGCTGTCGTACCTCCAGAGCAACGTGTTCCGCTACCACGACACCTTCCCGCGCCCCGACTGGGCGCCGCCGTGGCCCGAGCTCATCCCCGACCCGACGGTCGAGGAGGTCCGGGCTCAGATCGGCGCGTCGGGCATGGTCGTGGGCGATCCCGACGACGCGCTGAAGGCGTGCCAGGAGTGGGCCGACGCCGGCGCCGACCAGCTCTCCTTCGGCCAGGGGATGGCGACGCAGGAGGAGGCGCTCGCGACCATCCGTCTCATCGGCGAGCACGTCATCCCCAAGCTCGACAAGGATCCCGAGCACCGCACCAGCCGGTTCCGCCGCGAAGCCGCCGCCGCGCCCCTCTTCTAGCCCCGAGACACGAGGAACGTCCATGAGCAACCCCTTCAGCTACGAGAACAAGCGCGTCGTCGTCACCGGGGCCGCGACCGGCGTCGGCGCGGGCCTGCTCGAGGTCCTGGCCGAGCAGGGCGCCGAGCACGTGACCGTGCTCGACATCAAGACGCCGAGCGGCCCGCACTCGACGTTCCTCGAGACCAACCTCTCGGACCACGCCGCGGTCGACGCGGCCCTCGCCGCGATCGAGGGACCGGTCCACGCGCTGTTCAACAACGCCGGGGTCGCCGACACCTCGCCGCCCAAGACGGTGATCTCGGTGAACTACCTCGCGCTGCGCTCGCTGTCGGAAGGGCTGCTCGACCGCATCCCCGACGGTGGCGCGATCGTCAACACCGCGTCGACCGCGGGGGGCCAGTGGCCCCAGCGCCTCGAGATGATCAACGAGGTCCTCGACCTCGGCGGTGACTGGGACCAGACCCTCGACTGGCTCGACAGCCACGAGATCGGTGCGCCGTACTACTTCTTCTCGAAGGAGCTGGTGCAGGTGTACACGATGCGCTCGTCACGTCCGACGCTCCAGCGTGGCGTCCGCACCAACAGCGTGTGCCCGTCGCCGATCGACACGCCGCTGCTCAAGGACTTCCGCGAGACGATGACCGACAAGCTCATCGACTGGAACATCGAGCAGGGCGCCGGTCGTCCGGTCACGCCGCGCGAGGTGGGGCTCGTCCTCGCGTTCCTCGGCAGCGACGCGGCCGCCTACGTCAACGGAGTGAACCTGCTCGTCGATGCAGGCTTCAGCGCCGCGCTCACGACCGGCCAGGTCGACTTCGCCGCGATCTCCTGACCGCGACATGGCCACCGTCGCCGTCGAACCGGCGGGTGATGCGGTCCGGGTGATCCGGCTCGACCGCCCGGACCACCTCAACGCGATCACGTTCGCGCTGGTCGGTGACCTGCACGACGCGCTCGACAGCGTCGCCGCCGACGAGCGCTGCAAGGTGGTGGTGCTCACCGGTGCGGGCCGCGGCTTCTGCGCCGGACTCGACCTGAAGGACTTCGGGACGCCGCCGGCCGCGGGTGGGCACCCGCACTTCCCTGCGGGCACGACCGGTCAGTCGTTCATGGCCGACCTGACCCAGCACCTCCGGGCGACGCCGCAGATCGTGGTGGCGGCGGTGAACGGGCCCGCGTACGGAGGCGGCCTGTCGTTGTCGCTGGCGTGCGACCTGCGGGTCGCGGCCCGCTCGGCGACGTTCTGCTCGGCGTTCATCAAGACCGGGCTCACCGGCACCGATATCGGCGTCAGCTATCTGCTCCCCCGCCTCATCGGCGCGTCGCGCGCGTTCGACCTGATCGTCACCGGGCGGACGGTCGACGCCGACGCGGCCGAGCGGCTCGGGATCGTGTCGCAGGTATTCGACGACGACGGCTTCCTCGACGCCGCGCTCGGGGTGGCCGACGGCATCGCCGCCTACACCGGCGTCGGCCTCCGCATGACCAAGGAGGTCATGTGGGCGAACCTCGACACGCCGAACATGGCGGCGTGCATCGCGCTGGAGAACCGCAACCAGGACCTCGCCGGCCGGTCGACGGAAGTGCAGGAGTACATGCGCGCCTACCGCGGGCGGGTCACCGGGTAGCCGGGCGGATCAGCTCAGTTGCTCGATCAGCTCGATCAGGTAGCCGTCGGGATCGCGCACCAGCGCCATCCTGATGCCCAGCTGCTCGAGCGTCCGCGGCTCCGACACCGACGAACCGCCCTGCGCGAGCGAGCGTTCGTACGCGCCGCTGACGTCGTCGGTGACCAGCGCGATCTTCTCGAAGCCGTTGCCGGGTTCGGGCTTCTCGGTGCGGGTGGAGTGCTTCACGAGCAGGATCGCGCTGGTGTCGTGCTCACCGCCGACCAGCACTTCGTGCATCTCCCCGAGGTCGTACTTGCCTTTTTCCTGGAGGCCGAGCGCACCGGTGTAGAACTCGGCCGCGCGGTCGAGGTCGTGCACGTTGATGCCGAAGCCGGAGATCCGGATGCCGTTGCTCATGGGCGGAGGACTCTACCGGCGGCACGACCGGCTCGCTCGGGCGTGGTCGCGGCCGACGCGGAGGCCGTGGCTACGATCAATGGACCCATGGACACACCACTGCTCGGCGTCTCCCACCTCCAGCTGCAGGTCACCGACGTCGCCGTCAGCGCGGACTGGTACACCACGGTGCTCGGCCTCGAGCAGTTCAGTGCCGCCGACGACGGCTCGTACATCGCGCTGCAGCACCGGCCCAGTCACGTCGTCGTGGTGCTCAGCCGGCGCGCCCGACCGTGGCCGGGCGACGCGCCGGGCGAGCCGCTCGACCACCTCGCGTTCGCGGTGCCCGACGGCGACACGCTCCGCCTCTGGGCCGACCACCTCGCCGAGGTGGGCATCGAGCATCCCGGAGTGGTCCTCGAGCTGGGCAAGCCGTCGTTGCAGCTCCGCGACCCCGACGGCATCTCCATCGAGCTGGTCGCGCCCGCGTCACGCCCGTAGCGTCACGTGCCGCCGAAGTGCGGGTTGTAGATGAAGCCCACGATCGAGCCTTGCGGGGTGGTGACGGTGGCGGTGACGATCTCGTCCCCGACCTCGGAAGCGGCGGTGTGGACGGTGGCGCCGAGCGCCACCGCGTCGGCGACGGCCGCGGCGACGTCGGGGACGCCCCAGTAGACCAACGCGCCGTCGGACGCGTCGGCGTCGGGCAGGAGCCCGAGCTCGTAGCCCGCCACCTCGAAGCCCACGTAGAAGGGCTCGTCGAAGTACGGGCCGTATCCGAGCAGGTCGGTGAACCACTTCTTGGCCCCGACCAGGTCGGCGACGGGGTGGATGACGGTGCGGAGACCCTCGAGCGGCGTGGTCATCGCCGGAGTCTCCCACGGTGACGAGGGATGCGCCCGGGAATGGTGCAAGGATGCGCGCATGACGACGTTCGATCCACTCAGCGCGCCCGGCGACTCGCCCGGGCTCGAGGAGCTCCGCGCCGGGTGCCCGGTGACGCGCACCCCCGCGGGCCCGTGGTACCTGGCCCGCTACGCCGACGTCCTGGCGGCCACGCAGAACGTGCAGCTCTTCGAGGCGAGCTTCCGCGAGCCCGGCATCGTCGTGCCCGACGAGGAGCAGCTGATCAACGAGATCCCGGAGCCTCGTCACGGGCAGGTGCGCAAGACCATCAACTCCGCCATCGCGGTGCACCGGCTGGTGAACATCGAGCCGTTCTGCGAGCGACTGTGCCACGGCCTGCTCGACGACCTGCTCGCGCGTCCGGGCCCGGTCGAGATGGTGCACGAATTCGTGATGCCGGTCCCCAACAACGTCATCGCCCACCTCCTCGGCGCGCCGCCCGCCGACTTCGCCCGCTGGGCCGCGTGGTCCGACGAGGTCGTGCAGGGCACCTGGCCGGCGACGAACCGCAACGAACGCGGCGTCGGCCTCCCCGGTGCACACCCCGAGTTCACCGACTACGTCGACGCGCTGATCGCCGCTCGGCGTGACGACCCGCGCGACGACTTCATCACCCGGTTGCTGGAGAGCGAGGTCGACGGCCGCCGGCTCACCGACGTCGAGGCGCGCACCCAGCTCGTCTTCCTCTTCATCTCGGGCAACGAGACCACCCGCCACCTCATCGGCAACCTGCTGTGGACGGTCGCCCACGACGCCGACCTCTACGAGCAGCTGCGCGCCGATCGGGAGCTGGTCGCGGTCGCAGTCGAGGAGTCGTTGCGCCACGACCCGCCGATCCGCTTCCTGCTCCGCAACTGCATGGAGCAGCGGGAGCTGCACGGTGAGCAGCTCAGCCCCGGCGACAAGGTGGCGTTCGGCATCCTGTCCGCGAACCGCGACGAGTCGGTGTTCGACGACCCACACGCGTTCCGACTCGATCGGCCCGACCCGCGCGCCCACGTCGCGTTCGGCGGTGGTCCCCACGTCTGCCCGGGCGCCAGCCTCGCCCGGCTCGAGGCACGGGTGGCGCTGAGCGTGGTGCTCGACCGGGTGGCGACGATCCGTCCCGAGCACCCGGGCACCTACGACGAGGTACCGGTGGCATGGGCGCACGGCCCGCGGGCGCTCGAGGTTCGGCTCACCGCGACGACGTGAGCTCCGCCACCACGCCGGCCCAGTGGTCGGGGTCGGGGGCGCGGTTGTTGGTGAGGCTGACCGCGTCGGCGATGCCGTCGAGCCGCGCCCGCAGCGCGCCGGCGATCGTCGCCGGTGGCCCCACCACCGCGATGGTCTCGAGCACGGTGTCGTCGATGAGCGCGGCCATGTCGTCCCAGCGGCCTTCCTTCGAGAGCCGGTTGAGCTCCGGGTGCAGCGCTCCCCACCCGTGGCACTCGAGGGTGGGCGCGTACGCCGGCGTCGACCCGTAGAACGCGAGCTGGCGCCGGGCGACGTCCTTGAGCCGCACGAGCTCGTCGTCGCGCTCGGCCGTCACCACGAGGGTGGCGCACACGACCTGCACGTCGCGCCGCGAGCGGCCGGAGGTGGCGATGCCCCGCGCCAGCGCGGGCAGGGTGATCTCCTCCAACGACTGACGCGTCGTGAACGGATGGGTGATCAGCCCGTCGGCCACCTCACCGGCGACCTCGACCATCCGGGGCCCGAAGCCGCCGACGTACACCGGCGGCCGCCCGAACGGGTTGGGTCCCGGGTCGAACGCCGGGATCATCAGGGTGTGCCGGTAGAAGTCGCCGGTGAACGAGAGCGGCTCCCCCGTCTCCCACGACGTCCAGATCGCGTCCAGCGCCCGCACGATCTCACCCATCCGGCGCGCCGGCTCCGACCACGTCGCGCTGAACCGGTTCACGACGTGCGGTCGCACCTGCGAGCCCAGCCCGAGCAGAAAGCGACCGCCGGTGACCAGCTGCAGGTCGTTGCCGAGGTACGCGAGCGTCATCGGGTTGCGCGCGAACGCGATCGCGATCGCGGTTCCCAACCGCACCCGGTGGGTGTGCTCGGCCGCGACCGCGAGCGCGACGAACGGATCGTGCTTGGCCTCGAAGCTGAACACGCCGTCGTACCCGATCTCCTCCAGCCGCGGGTACACCGTCCGAACGTCGCGGGGATCCTCGAGCGGGCTGGTGGTGAAGACCTGCACCGCGCGCCGGCTCAGGACGGTTGGTCGGGCGGCGGCACGATCGCGTTGATCTCGGGAAACGGCGTCGGCATGATCTGCTGACGGACCGATTCGGGCGCGCTCAGGTCACCGCCGGTGTGCCCGACGCTGAACGCGCGCTCGACCCGGTTGGTGCCCACCATCCAGCGGATCCAGCGCATCATCGTGGTGAAGCGGCTGGCGAACCCGTTGAGGAACGCGAGGTGCACGAAGGCCCACACCATCCACGCCGGGACCCCGCTGAGCCGGATCCCGCGCCAGCTGAAGATGGCACGGAACCGGCCGATGGTGGCGACGCTCCCGAGGTCGCGGTACCGGAACCGCTTGGCGTCCTCCAGGCCGCGCAGGCGACGACCGATCGTGTGGGCGGCGTGCAGGCTCCCCTGCATCGCGACCTCGGCCACGCCCGGCAGGCCGTCGAGGCTGGTCATGTCGCCGACCGCGAACACCTCCGGGTGCCCGGGGAGGGTCAGGTCGGGCAGCACCTCGATGCGCCCGGCGTGGTCGACCTGCGCACCGCATGCGGTCGCGAGCTTCGCCGCGAGCGGTGACGCCTGCACCCCGGCGGCCCAGATCACGGTGCGGGCGGTGATGCGGTCGGTGGAGCCGTCCTTGAACGTCACGTCCACGCCCATCATGTCGACGCCGGTGACGCGCGCGCCCATCTGCAGCTCGACGCCGAGACCGTGCAGCTCGCGCGCCGCCGCCTTCGAGAGATTGGAACCGAACGTGGCCAGCGGCTCGTCACCGCCGTCGACGACGAGGACGCGCATCGAACGGGGATCGAAGGTGCGGAAGTCGCCGCGCAGCGAGCGCGAGGCGAGCTCGCGCACCTGCCCCGCGAGCTCGACCCCCGTGGGGCCGGCGCCGACCACGACGACGGTGAGCCACGCGCGCTGCTCGTCGGCATCGCTGGAGATCTCCGCCATCTCGAACGCGCCGAAGATACGGCGACGCAGCTCGAGCGCGTCGTCGATCGTCTTCATGCCCGGTGCGAACAGCGCGAACTCGTCGTGGCCGAAGTACGACTGGCTGGCGCCGGCGGCGACGATGAGGCTGTCGTACGGGATCTCCATCGGGCGCCAGCTCAGGCGCTTGGCGATCACGACCCTGCGGTCGAGGTCGAAGTCGTCGACCTCGGCCAGCTCCACCTTCACGTTCTTGTGCTTGCGCAGCACGTGGCGCAGCGGGGGTGCGATCTGGCCCTGCGACAGGATGCCGGTGGCCACCTGGTACAGCAGCGGCTGGAACAGGTGGTGGTTGCGCCGGTCGATCAGGGTGACCTCCACCGGGAGCTCGCCGAGGTACCGGCACGCGGGCAGCCCGCCGAAGCCACCGCCGACCACCACGACGCGGTGGGTCACGGCCGCGCGGTCTCGGCCGCGATCAGGCGGCGGCCAGCGTCGATGAGCGCCAGGTGCGTGAACGCCTGCGGGAAGTTCCCGAGGTGCTGGCCGGTGCTCACGTCGATCTCCTCGGCGTACAGGTGCAGCGGCCCTGCGAACGACAGGAGCTTCTCGAACAGCGCGCGGGCGCGGTCGACCTCGCCGATGATGGTGAGCGCGGACACCAGCCAGAACGAGCAGATGGTGAACGTGCCCTCCTCCCCGCTGAGCCCGTCGTCGGTGGTGTCGACGCGGTAGCGGAGGACGAGGCCGTCCTTGGTCAGCTCGTCGGCGATGGCCAGCACGGTGGCACGGACGCGCTCGTCGTCGGCCGGGAGGAACCCCATGATCGGGATGAGCAGGTTCGAGGCGTCGAGGTCCTTGGTGTCGTAGTGCTGCACGAAGACGTTGCGGTCATCGGCCCCGCGCTCGAGGATCTCCGCGTGCATCTCGTCGGCGGCCTTCTGCCAGCGCTCGACGTGCTCGTCGTCGTCGCGGACACGCGCCAGCCGGAGCCCGCGATCGACCGCGACCCAGCACATCACCTTCGAGGCCACGAAGTGCTGGGGATCGCCGCGCATCTCCCAGATGCCCTGGTCGGGCTCCGGGAACCGCTCGATCGCCTGGTCGACGAAGTAGCAGATGCCATCCCACACCGCGGCCGGGATCTGTCCGCCCCGCCGCTCGTGCACCGCGACCGCGTCGAGCAGCATCCCCCACACGTCGTGCTGGTGCTGGTCGTAGGCGCCGTTGCCGATGCGCACCGGGCGCGAGCTGCGGTAGCCGGAGAGGTGGTCGAGGGTGTGCTCGGTGAGATCGGTCTCGCCGCCGATCCCGTACATGATCTGCAGGTCCCAGGAACCGGGCGTCGCGTTCTCGGACAGCGTCTCGACCAGGAAGGCGAAGTACTCGAAGGCCTCCCACTCGAAGCCGAGGTCGTGGAGCGCCTGGAGCATGAACGCGGTGTCGCGGATCCAGGTGTACCGGTAGTCCCAATTCCGCTCGCCGCCGGGTGACTCGGGCAGCGACGTGGTGCCGGCGGCCATGATCGCGCCGGTGGGGGCGTAGCTGAGGCCCTTCAGCGCCAGCGCGCTGCGCTCGATGTACGGCCGGTACGAGTGGTCGGCGATCGTCGCCAGCGCGAGCCAGTCGCGCCAGTACTTCTCGGTGGTGGCGAGCTGCGCCATCGCCTCGTCCTCGGAGGTGGGGTGATCGCCCTCCCACGACAGCGCCAGCCACGCGGTCTCGCCCTGCTCGAGCGTGGTGCGCCCGTAGGTGCGAGGTCCCAGGATGCCGAGGCGCAGGCTGCCGGTCAGGTCGAGCGCGAGGTCCCCGGAGCGCACCGTGACCCGCTCGTAGCCGCCGTCGTCGTAGGACCACTCGCCGCTGTTCACGCCGTAGTCGAACTGCGGGATGCAGTTGGCCTGCACCTCGACCCGGCCGCTGCAGCAGGTGGCGATGCGGAGCAGCGTGCCCTGCGCCATGGTGTCTCCGGGCACCCGGCGGTAGCGGTCCCGGCGCTCGTCGGTGGGCGCGGGACCGACCACGAGCAGGTCCCAGACGATGAGCCATCCGGTGGGTGTGTGCCACGTGGTCTCGAGCACGTTGGTGCCGGGGACGTAACGCCGTTGGTTGGGGACGTCGGTGCCGGACGGACCGAAGCGGAAGAACCCGGCGGAGCGGTCGAGCAACGCGCCGAAGATGCTCGGCGAGTCGGGCCGCGGGAGGCACAGCCACTCGACCGACCCCTCGGGGGCCACGAGCGCGCTGACCTCGCAGTCGGAGAGGAACGCGTAGTCGGCGATGTTCGGGAAGGTGGTCATCTCATTCCGCTCTCGACGCTGCGCGTCGGGCCGCTCGGGCCCCACTCCGTTGCGAGCCGGGGTACCCGACTCGCGGCCACTTCGTTCATGCGGGACTCTTCATCGGCGTGATTCTGGCACGACCCAAGCCCCGGTCTCCGCTGCTGCGGCGTGGGCGCGGCGATAAGGTGCCCGCATTCGAAGCGCTCAGAGGGGGACGTGATGGCACTGCCGTTCAGCTACGAAGGCAAGCGGGTGGTCGTGAGCGGCGGAGGCGGCGCCGGGATGGGCGCGGCTGCGGTCGAGGGACTCGCCGAGCTCGGTGCCGAGATCCACGTCCTCGACCTCAAGGACCCGCCGATCGACGTGGCGAGCCACCAGATCGTCGACCTGCGCGACCCCGACGCGGTCGCGACGGCAGTGGAGAACATCGGCGGACGCATCGACGCGCTGTTCAACGCCGCGGGGTTGCCGGGGGCGCCGTTCCCCGACGTCGACACGATGCTGGTCAACTTCGCCGCGCCCCGGCACCTCACGTCCCTCGTGGTGCCGCACATGACGGACGGCGGCGCCGTCTGCAGCATCTCGTCGACCGCCGGCAGCGGCTACCTCCTGGCCCTGGAGAAGTGGATGCCGCTGGTCGACACCGCGGACTTCGCCGCGGCGAAGGCCTGGATCGAGGGACATCCGGAGGAGATCCTGGGCGCGTACTCGCAGTCGAAGGAGGCGCTGATCATCTGGACGATGAAAGCGGCGATGGACCTCAACGCGCAGGGCATCCGCCTCAACTGCATCAGCCCCGGCCCCACCGACACGCCGATGATGCCGGCGTTCGAGGACCTCGCCGGCGGCGGTCAGATCATCGACCTGTTCGCGCAGGGTCTCGGCCGGCGTTCGACGCCCGCCGAGCAGGGCTGGCCGATGATCTTCCTCAACAGCGACGCCGCGTCCTACATCTCGGGCGAGAACCTCAACACCGACGGCGGCACCGTCTCCGCGATGACCACCGGGCGGCTCGTGCTCGACTTCGACCCCGAGTCGCTCGGGATCAATACCTAGGAGACGCCGCGGAACGGAGTCGACCGTTCGGCTAGCCCGTCGGCCGCAACTCGAACCGGGCGGTGTAGTCGTCGCCCGGCGGGACGAGGGGTGCGTCGCCGCGTCCCAGCGCGTCGGTCGGCGCGGCCATCGGCTCGAGCGCGGCGAACGGCCGGCCCGGTGGCACCCACACCTGGGCGTACGGGTAGGTCGGCCCCGGATGCAGCTCGATGGCGGTGCCGTCGGCGGCCGCGAACGCCAGTCGACGGCCCCGACCGAGCGCGTAGAGGTCGTCGAAGTGGCGCCGCCCGAGCGGCTCAGCCTCCGCGCGCTCGGCCTCCGAGGCGCCGGTCGGGATGCCCCGGCCGTCGAGCGCGAGGTGGCGGCGGGCGGGCAGGTGCAGGCGCCACTGCGAGCGGGGCGCGCCGGGCACGCGGAGGTACGGGTGCCAGCCGAACGCCACCGGCACCCGCCGGCGGCCGGTGGGCACGATGGTGGTGTCGACCACCAGCCGGTCGTCGTGCGCGGCGATGGCGACGTCGATGCGGTGCGGGAACGGGAACGCGGGCGCGTCGACGTCGATCGACGCGGCGACATGCGCCACGCCTCTCTTCGACGCCGATCGGGTGACCCTCCATCCCGGCCGGCCGACCAGCAGGCCGTGGATCGGGAGCCCGGCGTCGTCGGTGCCCAGCGGCAACCCGCGCAGGTCGACGGACACGCCGGCGGCGCGGTACCGCCACGCGCCGAGCCGATTCGCCCACGGCGCCAACAGCGGCAGGCCGGCGGTGTGGCCGGCGCGCAGGGCGTCGAGGCCGCCCGGCAGCGCGAGGTACTCCCGGCCCCGCCGGCGCAACGACACGCCGGTCATGCCGATGCCGGGCACGAAGGTCGCGCGCAGCTCACCGGAGCGGAGCTCGAGCGCCGGCTCCCCCCGGAACGAGCGCTCGACGACCGTCGCGGTCACCGGGCCGGCCAGACCAGTTCCAGGTTCTCGACCAGGCGCAGCCCGGGCGCGTACCGCAGCTCGATCCCCGGCTTGATGCCGTAGTCGGGGATGCGGCGGTGCCACTCGCGCAGCGTGACCCGCAGCTCGCGGCGGGCGAGGTGCGAGCCGAGGCACCGGTGCACGCCGCCGCCGAACGCGAGGTGGCGGTTGACCTCACGGTCGAAGCGCACCTCCATCGCGTCGGGGTACTCGGCGGGATCGACGTTCGCCGCCCCCACGTTGACGAGGACGAACCCGCCCTCGGGGATGGTGTGACCGGCGACCGGGCAGTCCGCCTTCGCCATGCGCGGGACGTTCGGTACCGGGGTCTCCCAGCGCAGCAGCTCCTCGACCGCGCTCGGGATGAGCTCGGGATGCTCGACGAGCTGGCGACGGTGGTCGGGATGCTCGCCGAGGAACGCGAAGAAGCACGACAACGAGTCGGTGACGGTGTCGAGGCCGGCGATGAAGAACAGGTAGCAGATGTCGAGGATCTCGTCGCGGGTGAGCCGCTCGCCGTCGATCTCCGCGTTGTTGAACCGGGTGAGGATGTCGTCGCGCGGGTCGTCGAGCCGTACGTCGAGGATCTTGTCGAAGTAGGCGTAGAGCTCCTGGCCGATGTCGCGCTGGATCTGGAGCCGCTCCTCGGGGTCCATGTCGATCGAGCCGGGCCGGAGGATGCCGTCCTTGAGGCGGAGGAACGTGTCGAGCTCCTCCCACGGCAACCCCATGAGACCGAGGAACACCGACGACGGGAACTGCTCCGCGAACTCGTCGGTGAAGTGGCACTCGCCGCGGTCGACGAACTGGTCGATGAAGTGGTTGACGCGATCGGTGACGTCGCCCTCGATCGCGTCCATCTGCTTCGGGGCGAAGATCGGGTCGAGGATCTTGCGGTACTTCAGGTGCCGGGGCGGGTCGACGCTGAGCGGGATGAGCGGTCGCACGTTGCCGAGATCGAGGAAGCCCTCCGACGAGAACACGCCGCTGTTCTTGAACGTCGCCTCCACCGCCGCTCGGCTCGTCATCATGAACATGCCGGGCATGGCCTCCACCACCTCGGCCTCCACGAGCTGCTGGTAGCGGGGCTGGGGGCACGCCGATTCGGCCAGGCTCTCGGCCGCCAGCACCACCGACGTGCTGTCGGTCGCGTCGGCGCGCTCGGTGACGTTCGAGGACTGCTCCACGTGTGCTCCCTGTCGGAATCGGACCCGGCACAATTTTCGGGACGCCGACCGTACCCCTTGAGCCCTCATTCGCCGGCGCGGCCGGACCTACCCTGATAGCATCAGGCAAATCACGAAGGTCATCAGTCGAGCGTTCACGGGGTGCGCATGACGACCTACCAGCCCGTCACCGCCGAGCTCGCGGCCGACTCGCCCGACGCGCTCTTCGACCTCTTCGAGGCCCGCGGGCTGGGCGACGGCCTGCCGATGGTCCCGCCCACCGCCGAGCGCGTCGAGGCCATGCTCACCGCCGCCTCCGGCGATCCCGACGAGGTGCTCACGACCCTGCTCCCCCGCGCCGGGATCGTCACCCGGCGCGTCGTCGCCATCAACGCGGTGCTGGCGGGGTGCACGCCGGCGACGTTCCCGGTCGTGCTCACCGCCATCCGGGCCCTGGCGGCGCCGGAGATGAACCTGCGCGGGGTCAACGCGACCACGCATCTGGTCGCGCCGCTGGTGCTGGTGCACGGCGAGATCGCGCGGTCCGCCGGCTTCCATGCCGGCGTGGGCGCATTCGGGCCCGGCAACCGCGCCAATGCCACCGTGGGGCGCGCGGTGCGCCTCGTGCTGCTGCACGTCGCGGGCGCGCGGCCCGGCTCGGGTGACGCCGCGACCCATGGCCAGCCGGCCAAGTACACGTTCTGCGCGGCGGAGAACCTCGAGGCGTCGCCCTGGGAGGGCTACGCGGCGAGTCGCGGCGTCGACGCACCCAGCGCCGTCACCGTGCACTGCGGCGAGGGCCCGCACAACGTGCACGACATGGAGAAGGACGGCGATCCGCAGCTCATCCTCGACAAGATCGCGTCGGCGATGACGTCGCTCGGCATGAACAACGCGCCGATCAGCCAGGGCGAGTTCTTCGTGATCCTCGGCCCCGAGCACGCGTACAGCCTCGCGTCCGGCGGCTTCTCGCGCGACGACGTGTCGCTCTACCTGTACGACCGCGCCCGCATGCCCGCAGCCGTGTTCCGGCGGCACTTCGAGGAGCTGGCGTGGACCCAGTGGATGAAGACCGCACCCGACGATCATCGGCTGCCGATGACCGGCGAACCGGGCAACATCCGGGTGCTCGTGGCGGGCGGCCCCGGCAAGCACACGCTCCTGGTGCCCTCGTGGGGCATGACCCGCAGCGTCACGCTGCCCGTCGCCGGATGACCAAGGAGGAACGGCCGTGACCGTCACCATCTACCTTCCCGACAGCGAACCCGGACCCGAGATCGTGCACCTCGCGCCGTCACCGCCGTCGCTCGCGGGACTGCGCATCGCGGTGCTCGACAACGGCAAGCCCAACGCGGCCCTGGTGATGACGCGCGCCGCGGAGACCCTGGCTCGCCAGACCGGCGCGCGCGTGTCGCTGGTGACGAAGAAAGGCCCACAGGGACGTTCCGCGAACGCCGCCATCCCGTGCGCGCCCGACATCTTCGAGCGCGTGCTCGCGCAGGCCGACGTCGTGATCACCGGGTCCGCCGACTGCGGCAGCTGCACCGCGTACAGCGTCTACGACACCATCGAGCTCGAGAAGGCCGGGCGCCCGTGCGTGGTCGTCACCACCACGCAGTTCGCGCCGATCGCGTCGACGATGGCCGCCAACTTCGGACTGCCCGAGGCGCGCACCCTCGTGCTCGACCACCCGATCGGTGGTACCGCACGCGAGACCCTCGAAGGCTGGGCCGACGCCGCGTCCGACCGTCTCGTGGAGCTCTTCACCGCGGCACCGTAGGCTCCCATCGTGCCCTTCTGGAGCGACCAGGTCGTCCCCCGCTTCACCGACAAGATGCTGGGGACGCGCGAGGTGATGAAGCTTCGTCGGCGGGCGGTCGACGGGCTGCACGGTGACGTGGTCGAGATCGGCTTCGGTTCCGGGCTCAACGTCCCGTTGTACCCACCGGGCGTCACGACGGTCTACGCGGTCGACCCGTCGCTCGTCGCCCGCAAGCTGTCGGCCGAGCGGGTGGACGCGTCGCCGGCGACCGTCGAGTTCATCGGTCTCGACGGCGCCTCACTCCCGCTCGACGACCAGTCGGTCGACGCCGGGTTGAGCACGTTCACGCTGTGCACGATCCCCGACGTCTCCCGCGCCCTGAGCGAGGTCCACCGGGTCTTGCGACCCGGTGGCACCTTCCACTTCCTCGAGCACGGCCTCTGCCCGGAGCCCGGCGTCGCCCGGAGGCAACACCGCTTCAACGGCATCCAGCAGCGTCTCGCCGGCGGCTGCCACCTCGACCGTCCCATCGACGCGCTCATCGGTGAGGCCGGCTTCGAGTTCGTGGAGCTCGACCACGACCAGATGCCCGGCCCGAAGTTCATGCTCCCCTGGGGCTACCTCTACGAGGGCGTGGCCAGGAAGTCGTCCTAGCTCGCCTGCTCCGCCGGCGCCGGCTGCAGGACCGCCTCGATCTCGAGCGTGATCTGCACCTTGTTGCCGAGGCCGACGCCGCCGCCCTCGAGCGCCATGTTGAACGAGACGCCGAAGTCGCGCCGGTCGATCTCCCCGGTGGCGGTGAAGCCGGTGCGGGTGTCGCCGAAGGGCGTGGCCTGCTGGAACCCGTGGATCTCGAGCTGGAGCGGCACCTGCTTGGTGACTCCTCGCAGCGTGAGCTCGCCGTCGACGACGAAGCCCTCCTCGTCGTCGTAGCGGATGCCGGTCGAGCGGTAGGTCAGCAGCGTGTGCTGCTCGGTGTCGAAGAAGTCGGCCGAGCGGAGGTGCGCGTCGCGGTCGGCGTTGCCGGTGTCGACCGAGGAGAGCACCACGGAGGCCTCGACGCTCGAGTCGAAGGGGTTCTCCGCCGTCACGAAGGTGCCGGAGAAGTCGCGGAACGCGCCCTTCACCTTGCTCACCATGAGGTGGCGGACGCTGAACCCGATCTCGGAGTGGGCGGTGTCGATGGCCCAGGTGCCCGGGATGTACCCGGTGATGGCGGGGGCGGACTGGACTGCGGTCATGGCGTGCTCCTCGGGGGTCGCAGGGTTGCTTGTGAGTTCAACTGTTGAGTACAGTATCACTAACTACTTGAACCGTCAACTATTCCCGAGATGGATAGAGTTCGAGGCCCATGGGGGACGGGGTGCGCTGGCTCGATACCGAAGAACGCCGGATCTGGCTCGGCTGGATCATGAGCACCCGGCTGCTCTGGGAGGAGATGGAGCGCGACCTCCAGCGCGACTCGGGCCTCTCGTTCGGCCACTACGAGATCCTGGTGATGCTCTCGGAGACCCCCGGCTGGCGCCGCCGCATGAGCGAGCTGGCCGACGCGACCCAGTCGTCGCGCAGCCGGCTGTCGCACGCGGTGAGCCGGCTCGAGGAGCTGGGCTGGGTGCGGCGCGAGGCGTGCCCGTCCGACCGGCGCGGTCAGCTGGCCGTGCTCACCGACGAGGGCTTCGCCGCGCTCGAAGCTGCCGCGCCGATGCACGTCGAGAGCGTGCGCCGCCACCTCTTCGACCTCCTCTCCCCCGAGCAGCTGGCCAACCTCCAGGAGATCCAGGAGGTGCTCCTCGACGAGCTGCTGCCGCTGGCGGCCGCGCGCGGCGACACGCGGTCGAAGATCATGGAGGAAGCGCGCGCGCAGCTCGAGCGCTGACGCGAAGATCGCCGTAGGCTGCGTCGGTGACGGGCCCGGGCAAGCTGCTCCCCTACTGCCTCGTCGCGGGGAGCATGTCGCTCGGCTACGGGTCGATCTACACGCTGCTCGCCGACCTCCGCGATCGCTACGGCTTCTCCGAGGCGCAACTGGGCGTCATCGTGGCGGCCGGGTTCCTCGCCGGCTTCGTCACCCAGCTCGCGCTCGCCCGCCTCGCCGACCGCGGGTACGCGCCGCTGCTCGTGCGTGGCGGCATCGTGCTGGCCATGGGCGCGATGATCGGGAGCGCAGTCGCCACGCAGTTCTGGGCGTTCCTGCTGGCGCGCCTCCTGCTCGGGCTCGGGAGTGGCGCGGTGGGGCCCGCGATCCGGCGCATCGTGATCACCCGGGACCCCGGCGCGGTCGGCGCCAACCTGGGGCGACTGGCCGCGTTCGACGTCGCCGGCTTCATGCTGGGCCCGCTGGTGGCCGCGGTCGTCGCCGAGGCGCTCGGCATCCGCGCCCCGTTCGTGTTCCTCGCCGCGGTCTTCGTCGGCGTGTTCCTCCTCTCTTCCCGCCTCGACCTGACCGCCGGCGTCAGCGGGATCCGGTCGCGGCACCCGCTGCG
This sequence comes from Acidimicrobiia bacterium, assembly GCA_036271015.1. GTDB lineage: Bacteria > Actinomycetota > Acidimicrobiia > IMCC26256 > DASPTH01 > DASUAS01. Next base: position 11,505 of record DATBBL010000236.1, on the reverse strand, counting down.
CGTGCTGCTCGTGCGGCCCGCCATCCAGGCGACGCTCGCGGCGTGCGTCGCGTTCTACGTCACCGTCGGCATGTTCGAAGCGATCTGGGCCGTGCTGCTGCGCGACCACGGCGCGGAGACGTGGCTCATCGGGCTCACGCTGTCGCTGTTCACATTGCCGATGATCTTCCTGGCGCCGATCGGAGGTCGGCAGGCGCAGGCGCGCGGTCCTTTGCGGGTCGTATCGGTCAGCCTCACGGTCGCGACGATCTGCACCTTCTCCTACGGAGTGCTGCCCAGCCTCTGGATGCTGCTGGCGGTGTCGCTGGTGCACGCGGTCGCGGACTCGTTCACCATGCCGAGCAACCAGGTGGCGGCCGCGCTCGGCAGCCCGCCGGAGCACCTCTCGGCCGCACAGGGACTGCTCGGTGCCACCGGTCTGGCCGCGGCGGGCCTCACCGGCCTGGTCGCCGGGTTCGTGTACGAGGAGGCGGGCCGGGTCGCGGTGTGCACCGGCACCGCCCTCGTGATGACCGTCTTCCTGGTGATCGCGATCGCGCTCGGGCGCCGCGAGCTCGCCGACACCCCGGAGATGGTCGGCACCGATGTGCCGGCGCCGGCGGAGGCCATCGGCAGCGGGGTGGCCGACCTCCCGTGACCGCCGAGGGGGCGGTCAGCGCGTGGCGTCGATCGCGCGCGCCAACCCGGGGACCTCGGCCAGGCAGCGGAGCATGTCGTTCAGGTGGGTGCACGCCTGGAGCTCGGTGAGGGTCGTCTGCACGTCGGTGCGGAACGAGAGCACCGGACGGCCGACCAGCAGGGTCACATGCTCGGGCGCCCACTGGCACTCTGGGAACGGCAACACGTGCGGCGTCGCCACGACGTCGTTCAGCGTCAGCGCGTCGGCGTCGACGCGTGCCCGGACCGTGTACTCGTGCAGCGCGATCTGGCTGCCGTCGGGCTCCCACGAGCTGTCGCGGAAGAACGCGTCGACGACCAGCTCGTCGCCGACGGGGATCACGTCGATCCGACGGTGGCGCCGCATGCACACCGTGGGGCGCTCGGGGAACTCGTGCCAGGCGAGCGGATCGCGGCCGTCGGTGAGCTGACCGGCCGAACGGATCGCGTGCACGTCGAACCGGGCATCCCGCATCGCGACCTGTGCTGTCCCACCGGGACGTAACCCCGAGCAGATGATGCGACCCTTGCGCACACCGAACTCGCGGGGCCGTTCGGCGCGCAGCTCGAGTGGCCGGTGGCGCGTCCAGGCGAATCCGGCGATCAGGCTGGTGCCGGCGACGTCGTCGAGCAACAGGTGGAGCGGCGTACCCGCCTCGCGCTCGCCCGGGAGCACGTGGTCGATCGCGGTGCGCAGGTACGTGCCACCCTGCGTGCCGACCAGGCCGTCGATGCCGGGGCGTTCAGGCACGACCTCGATGGCCTCGACCCGACGGTCGTCGCCGATGGTCACGTCGATCTCGGCCGCGTCCACCACCGTGGCGTCGCCGGTCGGGGTCGTCACGAGGTCGCGGGCGCGCCCGACCAGGTGGAGGGGCGTGCCGTAGCCGTCGGGCCAGACCATGTCGATCGACGACGTCCGGCGCACCGACCCGGGCCGACGCGCCGGCGTCCCCGTCTGCGAATCGTCGAGCGGTTCCGGCAGCGGACGCGGCGCATCCACCTGGGTGTCGGTCATCTTCGGGAGTGTACCGAGAACATGGTTTTCGGCCCCAGGAGCGGCCCCGACCGGCTGATGCTGCGCGCCATTCACCGCAGGCGGACAGAAGCGCGCATGATCGGCGCGGTCGGGATCAGTCAGCAACCGGTGTCGGCGAGCCGGGAGAGGAACGCGCCGGCACCGCTGACGCGTGCGCCGCGCTCGCGGGCGCTGGCGGCGAGGGCGCGGTCCGACGTGATCACCTCCACGTCGTCGTCGCCGTAGCCCTGGTCGAGCAGCGCCCGGATCCGGTCGTCGCCGGCATCACGGCCGCGCCGGGTGGCGTACCGCACCACGACGCCGTCGTGCTCGCCCTCCGGGAGGTCGGGCTGGGGCACGTCGAACACGACCTCGACGGTCACCCCGGTCGCCGACCCGTAGCAGCGGAGCCGGTCGACGAGCCTCCGGACCGCGCCGGGTCGATCGCGCCACCAGCCGGCGACGCCGGCGCCCATCACGTTGTTCCCGTCGACGACCAGCGTCGTCCGCCCTGTTGCCGCCACCCGACCGGGTTACCACGATCTCGGTTCGCGAAACTCCCAGCAAACTCCCAGCCCGCCGGGCGCGCCGGATGCGACAGACTGGTCGGGTCCCGACAGCTCTCGACGAGGAGGTCCTCGATGAGACTCAGTGCCGGCCGACTCGCTGCAGCAGGTCTCGTCATCGGTGCGCTCGGGGTCGGCGGAGCCGGATATGCGTACGCGCAATCGAGCTCGACCACACCGTCGACGCCGTCCACCACCGCGCCGAGCGGCGGCGGGGGCGGACAGGGCCACAGCACGGCGAACTGCCCCAACATGGGCCAGAGCAACAACACCAGCGCGCCATCCGACATGTGATGTGACGGCGGTCGTCGTCAGTCGGACATCGCGTGACTGTACGCGGTGAGAATGAGGGATTCGGTGTCTGCGAGACCAGCGCCGACCTCCCACTGAATGACGACGTGGCTCGCGGGCATCGGCGCGCCGCGCACCCGACGTCCCGACTCCTCGACGGCCTGCGCGGCGGCAAGTGGCAGGACGACCGCGACGCGACCCGGCGTTTCGGGAGGTCGCAGGCCGAGGCCGGTCGCGAGCCACACGCGACGGAGTCCGAGCGGCTCGCAGTCGACTGCGAACATGCGGACGCCCGGCTCGTGCGAGTGCGGTCGCTCGACAACCCAGGGCAGGCTCAGCACCCAGGCGTCGATCTGTTCGAGTTCCGAGAGATCTTCGATCCTCGGCGTCGCCTTCGGTTTCGAGGTCCGCTTACGGAACACTTCTCTCACCTCCAGACGGTCGAGTCCACCATCGCGCCGACCCCCGCCGGTGTCGTCCACGGCAGCCAGCATCCGCGCACGTGGCCAGCGCCAACCTCGACATCCCTGCTGCCTGCAATGCGGCGGTGTCGGTGCCGTCTACTGGTAGTGCTGTTCGAGCGGGAGCTCGACTTGGAGCGTCGTTCCGCCGCCTGGCGGGCTGTGCAGCGTCATCGCGCCGCCGAGGGCCTCGGCGCGGTCCTTCAAGCCGGTGAGTCCTGACCCGTCGGAGGGGTTGGCGCCTCCCAAGCCGTCGTCCCGGACCGAGACACGAAGATTGCGTTGTTGCGTCTGCACCTCGACGCGGACGGCCGATGCCTGTGCGTATTTGGCGGCGTTGGCGAGTGCCTCGGCAACGACGTAGTACGCCGCGACCTCGACACGTTCCGGAAGCTTCACGTCGTCGTGGAACTCGAGTTGGACAGGGACCGGTGAGCGGCGTCCGAGCGTCTTCAGCGCAGGTCCGAGCCCGCCCTGAGCGAGGATGGCGGGATGGATCCCGTGGGCGATCTCACGGAGCTCGTCCAACACGTTCGTCAATCCGTCGACGGCACGGGAGAACTGCGCGCGGGTCTGGTCCAACTCGGGAGGAACGCCGGCCTGCGCGTTCCGCAGCTCGAGCGCAATGGACAACAGCTGCTGTTGCACACCATCGTGCAGATCCCGCTCGATCCGGCGCCGCGTCGCGTCGGCAGTGGTGATGATGCGCGCGCGAGATGCCGCGAGCTCGGCGCGGCTCTCGGCATCGGCGATCGCGGTCGCCGCCAGATCTGTGAACTGGGTGAGCCGCGCCTCGGTGTCCGGCGGCATCGGTTGGCCGCTCTTCGACATGACGATGACCGTGCCCCACGGGCGGCCCGAGACGATGAGGGGTACCGCCACCGCTGACCGCCAGCCCGCGGCAGCGCCGCGCGCGGCCACCTCACCCGGGATGGCGTCCCAGTTGTCGATCCGGTGGGGCCGCGCCGTCTCGTGCACGGCGCTCGATACCGGAGCCTGCTCGATCGGCAGCCGCATCGCCGACGGGACGTAGCCACCGGTCGTCGTCCACGACGCGATCGTGGTGAGCGTGCCGTCGGCCTCGTAGCGAGTCAGGGCTGCCCCGTCGGCCGGGATGAGACGACCGACCTCGGCGCACACGGCTTCGAAAACTCGAGCGGGAGGCGCGCGCTCCGCGACGAGCGTCGCCACCCGGCGCAACGCAGCTTGCTCCTGGGCGAGCCGGCGGAGAGTGTCGCGGGCCTGCGTGTTCCCGAGGGCAGTCCCCACCAACGCGGTGAACTCCGCGAGGCGGTGCTCGACATCGTCGAATGCCGGCGGGGCGTTCGACGCAACGCCCATCACTCCCCAGACCTCGCCGTCCACGACGATCGGTGCACCGGCGGTCCACTCGATCTGCGACGCATGCAGGTCGCGCGTCTGGTCGGGCGGGAATCGACCGTAGTCGTCGATCCTCGCCGGCCCGCCCGTCTCCCGGACCTGCATCGCCATCGACGCGTCGACGAGTGTCCAGCTCGTCCCGGGTTGGAACGCGTGCGGGAGATCGCTGCTATCCGCCACGATGGTCAACAGGTCGTCATCGTCGTAGCGACCGATGACGAGAATCGGAACGTGCATGAGGTGCGCGACCTCGTGTGCGACACCCGCGAACACATCGGCCGGGGGTGCGCCGCCCGCGACGAGCGTCGCCACCCGGCGAAGGGCCGCCTGCTCGTCGGCCAGACGCGTGATCTCGGCGCGGCTTTGTGCGCTGACGATGGCGATCGCCACGAGCTCGGTGAGCTGTGCGAGGCGCTGCTCGGTGTCGGGCGGCAGCGCGTCGTCGCTCATGGTCGCCACACCGAACGCACCCCAGACCCGGCCGTCGACGATGATCGGCGCTCCGACCGCCGACCGCCACCCCAGCTGTCGCGCGAGAACGGCGATCGAACCAGGTATCCCCTCGTAACTGTCGATCCGTCCCGGCCGTCCGGTGTCGAAGATGAGCCCGCCGAGCGTGCCCGCGTCGATCGGGTGTCGGGTGCCGCTCGAGATCACGCCCTCGGTGCGGCTCCAGCCGCCGATCATCGTCATCGTGTCCTCGGCCCCGTAGCGGAGCAGCATGGCGCCATCGGCACCGAGCAGCTGGCCGATCTCGACGGTGACCGCCTGGACGATGTCGTTCGGCGACACACCCTGCGCGACGAGGGTGGCGACCCGCCGGAGCGCCGCCTGTCGACGCGCGGCACTCGGGTGCTCGTGGTCGTTCACGTGGCGGCGCAGCCCGACGGCATGGGCGTGCCCACGCGGCGAACATAACCCATAATCGTGCATGTGACCACGGGTGGAACCCGAGTGGTGCTGGCGGATGACGAGGTGCTGTTCCGCGAAGGCGTGGCGAGTCTGCTCGAGCGCTCGGACTTCGAGATCGTGGGTCAATGCGGTGATGCAACCGAGCTGCTCGAACTCGTGCGTGAACACGCCCCCGACCTGGCGATCGTCGACATTCGCATGCCTCCCGGCCACACGGCGGAGGGCCTGGAGGCGGCACACCAGATTCGCAAGGAGCTCCCGAACACCGCGATCGTGGTCCTCTCCGCGCACGTGCAGGTGGAGCAGGCGACGGATCTGCTCGCAAGCGGCCGTCGTAGCGGCTATCTGCTGAAGAGCCGGGTCACCGACGTCGAGGACTTCGTCGACACCCTCGAGCGGATCGTCAAGGGAGCCTCGGTCGTCGATCCCGCGCTCGTGCAGGAGCTCGTCACGGCCCGTCGTCTCGGTGATCCGCTCGATGTGCTCACGGCGCGCGAGCGCGATGTTCTCGCTCTCATGGCCGAGGGGCGGTCCAACGCCGGCGTCGCGCGCCAGCTCTTCGTTTCCGAGGGCACCGTCGAGAAGCATGTCTCGAGCATTCTCATGAAGTTGGACCTGCCCGGAACGGCAGATGACCACCGCCGGGTGCTCGCGGTGATCGCCTACCTGGATACACGATGACTCCCCCGGCCTGAGTACCGCGAATGCCGTGCGAGCTCGCCGCAGGTCGGGTGCTCGACGGGTCGGCCATCGACCGAGAGCGAGACATGGATGTTGCCGCGCGTCGCCCGTGAGTAGGGGCACATCTCGTGGGCGCGGGCCGTCAGGCGTTCGGCGTCAGCACGTGCGAGCTGCAGCTGGGAGGTGGTACCTCGGCGCCGTGGGGGGCAGCAGGTAGCTCGTAGGGGAAGCTGGCCAGGCAGACATGCCAACATTCGACCGCGAGGATCGCATGATGACGATCGCGGCAATGCCCGGCCTTCCGATGGCGCGCCACCACGGGCTCGAGTACCACTGACCCATGGGACACGGCTCGCCACGGAACGCGGGCGCCGTGGTCGACCATGCAGCGCCCGGCCCTGCGGCGCGTGACTTCTCGATCTTCCTCCGCGTCGTGAACGGGCGTCTCATCGTGCGCGTCGTCGGTGAGCTCGACCTGGTCACCGTCCCGATGCTCGACCGAGTGCTCCACGCACATCCGGAGCACGTGACGATCGACGCCCGTGACCTCACCTTCATCGACGCTCACGCGCTGGGTGTCCTGGTCGCGGCGAACTCACGGACTGGGGTGTCCGTCCGCCATGCTCGGCCCCACTGCCGGCGCGTCTTCGTGGTGTGCGCGCTCGGGCATCTGCTCGATGACGGACCGTCATGATCGATCGTCGACGCGCCGTGCCGGGGTGCTCGTTCATCGCCTCTTCCGCTGGTACGTCGACCCCTCGCGGAAACCCACGACATACCGCGCGAGCTCCAATGGACTGTTCTCCGGTCCGTGGAAGTCGTCCGAGGCGCCGTCCCAGAAGCCGATCGTCTCCCAATCCATCGCTCGACCTCACAAGCTCGATCCGCTGTTGCTCCTGGAGCCGACGATCGCACGGTCGCTGGTCACCGTCATCACCACCAGCCGGCACCTCGGGTGCGGGACACCCTGACCGTGGCGGTTCCGGCTCACGCCAAGGTCGGGCGCTCGTGAGCAGCGCGCTGGGAGGACTCGGTGGGGTTTGACACGTCCGTGACCCGCGGTACACACGACCTGCGCCCGCGTGTTGCGTCCCAGGGGTGGGTCATGGGGATTCGGGAGTTCATCGGCTCGTGGCCCGTCCTCCGCCAGCTCTCGGGTGACCATCTCGGCCGCGGCGAGGCCGTCCGGTCTCGGCGGACGGCGTCGCTGCAGCCGCGCATTGCCGGCGCCGACGAGGTCGTCAAGTCGATCTGCCCGTACTGCGCCGTGGGTTGCGGACAGCGCGTGTTCGTGCGCGAGGGCCGCATCATCCAGATCGAGGGTGATCCCGAGAGCCCGATCTCCCGCGGCCGACTGTGCCCGAAGGGTTCGGCGTCGAAGCAGCTCGTCACGGGCCCCGGTCGCGAGACGCGCATCAAGTATCGACGGCCCCACGGCACGAGCTGGGAGGACCTGTCACTCGACGAGGCGATGGACATGATCGCCGATCGAGTGATCGACGCGCGCCGCCAGAGTTGGCAGGAACGCGACGAGCGCGGCCGCATGCTCCGCCGCACGCTCGGGTTCGCCCACCTCGGCGGTGCCACGCTCGACAACGAAGAGAACTACCTGATCAAGAAGCTCTTCACCGCGCTGGGCGCGATCCAGATCGAGAACCAGGCCCGCATATGACACTCCGCCACCGTCCCCAGTTTGGGGACTTCCTTCGGACGAGGCGGGGCCACGACCTTCCAGCAGGACCTGCAGCACGCCAGCTGCATCCTGATCATGGGCTCGAACATGGCCGAGTGCCATCCGGTCGGCTTCCAGTGGGTCATGGAGGCGAAGCTGCGCGGTGCGCAGGTCATCCACGTCGATCCGCGCTTCACCCGCACGAGCGCGGTGGCTGATCGACACGTCCCGATCCGAGCCGGCTCCGACATCGCGTTCCTCGGCGGGATCGTGAACTACATCCTCGAGCACGGGCGCGAGTTCCGCGAGTACGTCGAGCGGTACACGAATGCGGCTCATCTCATCGACGAGAGCTTCCGCGACACCGAAGACCTCGACGGTCTGTTCTCGGGTTGGGACCCTGAGCGACGGGTGTACGACCGCAGCTCGTGGCAGTACGAGGGAGTGAGCGAGATCTCGGCCCCCATGGGCGCACCGCGGCAGTCGAAGGGCATTGCGACCGGTGAGCGCCACGGCAGCCACGGCGCCCCGCTCGCCGGTCACCCGGACACCGACCCGTCACTCGAGCACCCGCGGTGCGTGTTCCAGATCCTCAAGCGCCACTACCGCCGCTACACGCCCGAGGTCGTCGAGCAGGTGTGCGGCGTGCCGCGCGACGAGTTCCTGCGCGTATGTGAGGCCCTCTGTGACAACTCGGGGCCCGAGCGCACCTCGGCCTTCTGCTACTCGGTGGGCTGGACCCAGCACACCGTCGGCGTGCAGTACATCCGCACCGCCTGCATCATCCAGCTGTTGCTCGGCAACATCGGTCGCCCGGGCGGAGGCATCCTCGCCTTGCGCGGCCATGCGTCGATCCAGGGCTCGACGGACATCCCGACGCTCTACAACCTGCTTCCCGGGTACCTGCCCATGCCGCAGCCGGAGGACCAGACGATCTCCGACTACCTCGACTACAACGCGGCCCCGACCGGCTTCTGGGGCCACATGGACGCCTATCTCATCAGCCTGCTGAAGGCGTACTGGGGCGACGCCGCAACTGCGGACAACGACTACTGCTACGGCCATCTCCCGCGCGTCAGCGGCGATCACTCGACGTACCAGTCGATCCTCGCGATGCGCGACGGAACCGTGAAGGGGTTCTTCGTGATGGGCGAGAACCCGGCGGTTGGCTCGGCCAACGGCAAGCTCCAGCGCCTCGCCCTGGCCAACCTCGACTGGCTCGTCGTACGTGACCTCTACGAGATCGAGACCGCATCGTTCTGGTACGACTCACCGGAGATCGACACGGGTGAGCTACACACCGGGGACATCGGCACCGAGGTCTTCTTCATGCCGGCGGCCGCCCACACGGAGAAGGACGGGAGCTTCACCAATACGCAGCGGCTGCTCCAGTGGCATCATAAGGCGGTCGAACCGCCCGACGACTGTCGCTCCGAGCTGTGGTTCATGTACCACCTCGGGCGGCTCATTCGCCAGAAGCTCGCGCGCTCGACCGACGAACGCGACCGTCCCCTCCTCGATCTCAGATGGGACTACCCGACGAACGGCGACACCTCCGAGCCCGACGCCGAAGCGGTCCTGCGGGAGGTCAACGGCTGGGACGCGGCCGGCGCACCGCTGTCCGGCTACACGCAGACGAAACCCGACGGGTCGACCGTATGTGGCTGCTGGATCTACTGCGGGGTGTACGCCGACGGGCTCAACCAGGCCGCCCGCCGCAGCCCCCGCGTGGATCTGGACTGGGTCGCACCGGAGTGGGGCTGGGCATGGCCGGCGAACCGCCGCATGCTCTACAACCGCGCCTCCGCTGCTCCCGACGGGACTCCGTGGTCGGAGGCGACCCGCTACGTCTGGTGGGACGCGGACCGGAAGCGGTGGACCGGTCACGACGTCCCCGACTTCGAGGCCGGCAAACCACCTGACTACGAGCCCGCGCCCGACGCGGAGGCCGAAGCCGCGATCCGTGGCGACGACCCCTTCATCATGCAAGCCGACGGTGTCGGATGGTTGTTCGCGCCCGCCGGCCTCGCCGATGGGCCGCTCCCGGCGCACTACGAACCGCACGAGTCGCCCTTCGGCAATCCCCTCTACTCTCAGCGGTCGAACCCGGCGAGGCAGATGTTCCCTCGCCCGGAGGACCCGTACAACCCGGCCGACGGCCAGCCCGGCGCCGACGTCTTCCCGTACGTCGTGACCACGTACCGCGTCACCGAGCACCACACCGCCGGCGGGATGAGCCGCTTCCTCCCCTATCTCTCGGAGCTCCAGCCCGAGATGTTCTGCGAGGTGAGCCCGGAGCTCGCCGCCGAGCGCAACCTCACCAATGGCGACTGGGCGACGATCGTCTCGAGCCGCACCGCGATCGAGGCTCGCGTCCTCGTCACCGAACGGGTCGCGCCGCTCGAGATCCAAGGGCGTCGGCTCCAACAGGTCGGCCTGCCCTATCACTGGGGGACCCGCGGACTCTCCACCGGCGACGCCGCCAACGACCTGTTCCCGCTCGTGCTCGATCCCAACGTGCACATCCAGGAGGTCAAGGCGGCAACGTGCGACGTGCGGCCCGGGCGCCGACCGCGCGGTCCGGCGCTCACCGCGCTCGTGCACGAATACCGGAAGCGCGCCGGCTTGTCCGAGGAGGAGCACGCGTGACGACCACTCCCCCGCGAGTCGGCTTCTTCACCGACACGAGCGTCTGCATCGGGTGCAAGGCGTGCGAGGTCGCGTGCAAGGAGTGGAACGACGTCCCCGCGGACGGTCTGAACTTCCTCACGAGCTCGTACGACCACACCGGCACCCTGGGTGCCGACACGTGGCGCCACGTCGCGTTCATCGAGCAGCGGGTGGCCGCGCCCGGCGACGGCGCGGAAGGTCTCCGCTGGCTGATGAGCTCCGACGTGTGCAAGCACTGCACGCACGCAGCGTGTCTCGACGTGTGCCCGACCGGAGCGCTGTTCCGGTCCGAGTTCGGGACCGTCGTCGTGCAGGCCGACGTGTGCAATGGATGCGGGTATTGCATTCCGGCGTGCCCCTTCGGCGTGATCGACCGTCGCGAGCACGACGGTCGGGCGTGGAAGTGCACCATGTGTTACGACCGCCTCCGCGGCGGGTTCGAGCCGGCGTGCGCGCAGGCGTGCCCGACCCAGTCGATCCAGTTCGGACCCCTCGACGAGCTCCGGTCGCGCGCGTCGGCGCGGGTGCGGACGCTCCACCACCGGGGAGTGGACGACGCCCGCCTCTACGGCGCCGACGAGGACGACGGCGTCGGCGGGTTCGGCGCGTTCTTCCTCTTGCTCGACGAGCCCGAGACGTACGGCCTGCCGCCCGATCCGGTCGTCACGACGCGCGATCTCCCCCACCTCTGGCGGTGGGCCGCGGCCGCCGCCGCGACGTTGACCGGCGCCGTTGCCGTCGCGATGTTCGGAGGTCGCCGCTGATGCCGCGCGACGGAAAGACGGAGCGGGCCATGGTGCCCGAGGCCGAGTTCCGGAGCTACTACGACCGGCCGGTGCTCAACGAGCCGGTGTGGAAGTGGTACGTGCCGGCATATCTCTTCGCCGGTGGGCTCGCGGGGGGCTCGGCGCTCATGGCAGCCGGCGCCGAGCTCGCGGGCCGACCTGACGTCGCACGCCGGGCGCGACTCGCGGCTGCGGTGGGAGCGACGGCAGGGTCGGTCCTGCTCGTGGCCGACCTCGGCCGACCGGCACGGGCCCTCAACATGCTCCGGGTGGTGAAGGTGACGTCGCCGATGAGTATCGGGTCCTGGGCGCTGGCGTTGTTCACCCCCGCGGCTGGCGTTGCGGCGCTCAGCGACCTGCTCGGCGTCGTCCCGCGGATCGGGCGCGTCGCAGGTCTGGCGGCAGCTGGACT
>DATBBL010000235.1:0-8499 GCA_036271015.1 Acidimicrobiia bacterium | reverse complement strand
GAACAGCAGTGCGGGAACGATCGCGAGCACGATCAGCGTCAGCAGCGGCGAGAGCACGAGCATCACGACGAGTGACAGGAAGAGGAGCACCAGGTTCCCGGTCGCCAGGGGGAGGAAGCTCAGGAGGGTCTGGACCAGCGCGAGGTCGGAGTTCGCGCGCGAGACGACCTGACCGGTGGGCAGCTGGTCGTGACGGGCGAAGTCGAGGCGCTGCACACGCTGGAAGATGGTGGTGCGCAGGTCGTGCTGCACGTCGAACGCGAATCGACCGCCGACGAAGCGGCGGATGTACGAGAGCACGAAGTTGATCGCGCCGAGGCCGACGAGCAGCACGAGCAGTGGCCACAGCGCCTGGCTCTGCGCCACGATCACGTTGTCGACGACCGATCGCTCGATGAGCGGGATCAGCACGGTGATGAGCGTGGTCCCGAGCGAAACGCCGAACGCGGTGTACACCTTGCGCTTGTGACGCGCGAGGAACGGCCAGAGGCGTCGCAGCCAGCCGCGCTTCACGCCGGCTCCATTTGGGCGTTCGCTGCTCACCGGGACACCCGGCTCGCTCACGCTCATGCTCACGCCTGCTCCCGCGCCACCCGGCGCTGCTCCCGTCGTTGGTCGAGGGCGTCGCCGAGTCGGCCCAGGGCGAGCCGCACCGCCTGGGGGTCGTCGACGTGGATCAGGAGCGCGTCGAGCTGCTCGCGCATCCCGCGCTCGGCCGCGCCGAGCACGGCGCGGCCTTCGGCGGTGATCTGCAGCCGCAGCGCGCGCCGGTCGTCGTCGGCCATGGCCCGGGACACGAGGCCGCGCTCGACGAGCGTGTCGATCGTCGCCGAGACCGTCGGCTTGGTGACCGCCAGCCGCCCCGCGATCTGGCTGGCTCGCTCGGCGCCGTCGGCGATCATGGCCAGGAGCCGGTACTGGGAGAGGGTCAGCTCGGTGCACGCCCGTTCGAGCAGGCGGGCCAGACGGGCGAGGGTGAGGACCACGGCATCCATTATCGGAAGTATACCGAACAGTTCGTAGTCCTACCTATGTCAGGAAGTTGTCAGGTGAGCGTCCAGGGCGAGTAGCGTTCAGCCGGCAAGCCGGCATTCACTGCGGCGTAACCAATCCGTAACGAATCGTCCGTACGGTGCGCAGATGACCGACGTCGTCCTGGTGCGATGGCCCGAGGAGACCGAGCGGCTGGAACGGCTGCGGGCCGCGGGCGCGCCCCGTCTCCTCCTGGTGGGCGAGGATCTCGCGGCCCCCGAGCCGGTGGATCCGCTCGAGGACTGGATCCGGCTCCCGGCCGCCGAGGACGACCTCCGGGTCCGGGTGTCGACGTTGGCGTCACGCGCCGGACGTACCGCCGTCGCCCCCACCGTCGACGACGACGGGCTCCTGCGCTACCGGGGCCGGTGGGTCACCCTCTCGCCGGTGGAGCGGGCGCTGGCGGCGGCGCTGATCGACCGCTTCAACGCCGTGGTCGGGCGGGACACGCTCGTGCGGCGCGCTTGGCCGGGCGGCAGCCCCACCCGGAACGCACTCGACGTCCACATGCTCCGTCTGCGGCGGCGCATCTCGATCCTCGGGCTCGAGGTCCGCACTGTGCGCGCCCGCGGCTACCTCCTCCAGGCGCTCGAGCCCAACGGCCTCGGGTAACCCGTCGGCGCGGCGAGCGCGGGCGCGCGCCCTGCTATCGGTAGCGTCGGGGGCCGTGCCAGGCAGCGCGAGGTTGGGCGTCGACACCGGCGGCACCTTCACCGACGTCGTCGCCGACGACGGTCGCACCACCAAGGTGCCATCCACCCCGGCGGATCCGTCGCGTGCGGTGGTCGACGCCTGCCGGTCCTTCGCGCCCGAGGTCCTCGCCCATGGCACCACGGTGGCGACCAACGCGCTGCTCGAGCGGCGCCTGGGCCGCGTGGCGCTGGTGGCGACGCGGGGCTTCGCCGACGTGCTGGAGATCGCGCGGCAGGCCCGCCCCTCGCTCTACGACGTGCGGGTCGACCGTCCGTCGCCTCTCGTGCCGCGGGAGCGCCGGTTCGAGGTGTCGGGCCGGCTCGACGCCACGGGGGGCGTGGTGGAGGAGTTCGACGGGGTCGTGCCCCCGCTCGACGACGTCGACGCGGTCGCGGTGTGCCTGCTGCACGCCGATCTCGATGGTGCCCACGAGCGCGCGGTCGCCGACGTCGCGCGGGCCCGCGGGATCGACGCGGTCTGCTCGCACGAGGTGTCGCCGGAGTTCCGGGAGTACGAGCGGATGGTCACGACGGTGGCCGATGCCGCGCTGCGCCCGGTGTGCTCACGGTCGCTCGGGCGGGTGGCCGACGCCGCTGACGAGGTGCTGGTGATGACGTCGGCCGGCGGTCTGGTGCTCCTCGTGGACGCGGTCGAGCATCCGGCGCGGTTGCTGCTCTCCGGTCCCGCCGCCGGAGTGCGCGCCGCGGCGGCGATCGCGGTCGCGTGCGACCTCGGCGACGCAGTCGCGTTCGACATGGGCGGGACCAGCACCGACGTGTGCCTGGTCCAGGGCGGCGTGCCGGAGCCGACCGCGACGCGCACGATCGCCGGGTTCCCCATCCGGTTGCCTGCGCTCGCGATCCACACCATCGGGGCCGGCGGCGGATCGGTGGCCCGCCTGGACGCCGGGGGTGCGCTGGTGGTCGGCCCCGAGAGCGCCGGCGCCGATCCGGGACCCGCGTGCTACCGCCGCGGGGGGACCGCGGCCACGGTGACCGACGCCAACCTCGTGCTCGGCCGCATCCCTGCCGACCTCGAGCTCCCCGGGTTCGGGCGTCTGTCGGTGGACGCCGCGCGCGCGGCGTTGCAGCGTGCGGGCGTGACGGCCGACGGCGTGATCGCGGTTGTCGACGCGGCGATGGAACGCGCGGTCCGGGTGGTGAGCGTCGAGCAGGGTGTCGACACCCGCGACCTGGCGCTGGTCGCGTTCGGCGGTGCGGGTCCACTCCACGCGTGCTCGATCGCGGACAGGCTCGGGATGCGCGCTGTCGTCGTACCACCGCGGGCAGGAGTCTTCTCGGCGGTGGGGCTGCTGTGCGCGCCCGAGCAGCGCGAGCTCGTGCAGTCGTGGGCAACGCCCGGCTCGGCCGAGGGCCTCACCGAGGCGCGCGCCGATCTCGCCGACCGGGTGGCCGCGCTGCTCCCGGGCGGTGACGTCACGAGCTGGCTCGACTGTCGCTACGCGGGTCAGAGCCACGAGCTGACCGTGGCGGAGATCGCCGCGTTCCCGGCCGAGCACGAGCGGCGCAACGGGTTCGCGCGACCCGGCGCGCCGGTCGAGGTGATCGCGCTCCGGGCGCGTGTCACTCGCGCCGCGCCACTGACCGTCGACGACCTGCCGGCGTCGCCGCGGGCGGAGGTGCGGGGCCCGGCGGTGGTCGCCGAACCCGACTGCACGGTGTGGATCCCCGAGGGGTGGCGGGCGGAGCCGGGACCTACCGGCGCGTGGGTGGTGCGCCGCACATGAACCCGGCCGAGCTGCAGATCCTGAGCTCGCGACTGTCGTCGATCGCCGACGAGATGGGCGCGGTGCTGCGACGCAGTGCGTTCAGCCCGAACATCAAGGAGCGCGCCGACTGCTCGGCCGCGTTGTTCACGGCCGCCGGCGAGCTGCTCGCGCAGGCGGAGCACATCCCCGTGCACCTCGGATCTATGCCGGCGTCGGTGACGGCAGCGATCGCCACCGGGATCCGCGCGCCGATGCTGCTGAACGACCCGTTCGCGGGTGGCACCCACCTCAACGACCTCACCATGGTGTCGCCGGTGGTCGCGGGCGTGACCGGTGACGGTCCGCTGGTCGGGTGGGTGGCGAACCGCGCGCACCACGCCGATGTCGGCGGCACCGCGCCGGGCTCGATGCCACCCGATGCGCTGACGATCGACGAGGAGGGCCTGCGTCTCCCGCCCACCCCGATCGACGACGCGGTGCTCGCCCGGATCGTCGATGCGTCGCGCACGCCCGACGAGCGACGGGGCGACCTCGACGCGCAGTGGGGGGCCAACGTGCTCGGCGTCTCCCGGTTGGCCGAGCTCGTCCGAGTGCTCGACGGCACGGACCGCTTCGACGAGGTGCTCGACTACGGGGAGCGGCGCATGCGCGCCGCGCTCGTCGCGCTGCCGGACGGGCACTGGCGGTTCACCGACGTGCTCGACTCGGCCGGTCCCCGGCCGCAGCAACAGACGCCGACTCGCATCGCGCTCACCCTCACGGTCACCGGCGACGAGGTGACGTTCGACTTCACCGGGACCGACGACCAGCGACCGGGCAACATGAACGCGGTCGAGGCGGTCACGGTGAGCGCGGTCGCGTTCGCGATTCGCTCGGCCACTGATCCGTCGCTCCCCGCGAACGGCGGCGCGATGCGCCCGGTGCGCATCGTGGCACCCGCGGGATCGGTGGTCGCGGCGCAGCCTCCGGTTGCCGTGGGGGCCGGCAACGTGGAGGTGAGTCAGCGGTTGGCGGACGTCTGCCTGGGGGCGCTGGCGCAGGCCGTCCCCGGGCGCATCGCCGCCGCCAGCCAGGGCACGATGAACAACGTGCTGCTCGGCGGTGACGGTTGGGTGCACTACGAGACCCTCGGCGGGGGTCAAGGAGCGCGTCCATGGGCCGACGGCATGAGCGGCGTCCACACCGCGATGACCAACACGCTCGACACTCCGGTCGAGGCGATGGAGCGGGCACTCCCCTTGCGCGTGCGGCGTTACGGATTGCGCCGGGGGAGCGGCGGCGCGGGCGCGTACACGGGCGGTGACGGCATCGTGCGCGAGCTCGAGGCGTTGGTTCCGATCACCGTCTCCCTCGTCACCGAGCGACGGGTGAGCCGTCCGTGGGGTCTCGACGGCGGCGCGCCGGGAGCCGCGGGCGAGAATTGGTTGCTGCCCGGCGGCGACGAGCACCGCGCCCGCCGCCTGCTCGACAAGTGCACCGTGACGCTCGCGCCCGGCGACGTGCTGCGCGTGCTCACTCCGGGCGGCGGGGGCTGGGGACCGCCCGCCTGACCGCGGCGACGACCTCGGGCGCGGCGGCGCGGATGGCGGGCGCGAACCGGGCGAGGGTCTCGGCGATGGTCGGTACGTCGCGCCGACGCACCTCGATGCGACGGCGTCCGGCGGTCATCCGGTGGAGGCGGTCGGCCACGAACACCGGGTCGCGGTAACGCAGCGGATCGAGGCTGGATCCGACGAGGTGGAGCCGCTGGGTGACGACGGCGCGGGCGTCGGCCGGTGCCAGCGATGCCAGCAGCTCGGCGTCGGCGTCGACGGCCGCGAGCGTCCGGCGCGCGCAACGCTCGATCCGGGGCTCGGTGACCAGCGCGCCGTCGAGGAGCATCTCGGTGCCCGCGTGCGAGCATGCCCGCGCCGCGCCGGTGGTCACCCCCGCGTCGAGCAGGACGTCACGCAGGCTGCGGTTGGTATCGCGGAACCACGCCGACTCGTGGAAGGCGGCGTCGCAGGCGTGGTGGAACTCGACGCCGCGCCCGAGGTCGCCCGTCGGTGTGGCCATGCGCACGCGAGCGATCGCCGCCAGGTCGGGCAACATGCACCCGACCAGGAAGTCAGATGATGGATCGCCACGATCGGGCCGGAGCGCGGCCGCAACGTGTCCGACCAAGTTCATCCGCGGAGCGTACCCAGGCGGGTCACGGTGATCGTCCCCCGAGGCGACCCGCGGCGCGGTCGCGTGCCGTCTTCGCCTGATGATCGGGCCCGCACCTCGGCTTCAGGTTGCCGACGTTGGTCGGGCCGCCGTTCGAATACGGGTCGTCGTGGTCCCATTCGAGGTCGTGGCGGCGATCGCAGCCTTCCTCGGAGCAGACCGCGCCGTCGAACGCGGGCGGGAACCCCAGCTCGAGCGCGGTGCGCACGTGTGCGGGCAGTGACCGGCCGTAGTGGGCGACGGTGAGCACTTGCGTGCCGTCGTGCAGCACCACCTTGTAGAACGCGTTCTCGGACAGGGCCTCGATGACGGAGACCGGTATCGGCCCGCCGCCGACGATCTTCGCCACCTCGCCGGCGTGCCCGTGACCGCGCAACCAGGCCGCGACGTCGGAGACGAGGACGAGATCCGGCGACCGGGAGCGGCGCCGACCGCCACCCGCGACGATCACTTCGAAGGCATCGGCTGCGAGCGCTTCGAACGGCTCGACCGATCTCGTCTCGCGCCGGGCGCGTCCGGCGCCGGCCTCGACCCGCTTGATCAGCGGTACTCCGACCTCCGGCATGAGGCGGCCCTTGATGCACACCATCCCGAGCTCGTCTCGCCAGTGGAAGAACGAGCGCGACTCGCGCTGGCGTTCGTAGAGCTCGTCCGGCGGGATCGCGGCGGCACGCAGCTCGCGCGCGACCGCACGCACGCGGTGCAGGCCCGAACGCGTGGCGAGGTCCAGCAGCTCGCGCTCGTTGCCCGGCGCGATGGCCTCGGTGCGGGTGATCTCTCGTGCCTGCGCCATCGACACCCGACCGGCGAAGAGTGCGTCGCGGGTCTCGGGACGATGTTCGACCTCCGCGACGGTCTCGAGGGCGACTCTCGCGTCGTGGGCGGTGCTGCCGGACACCGCGGCGAGCCAGTCCGGCGCGCCGGCGAATCCGGCTCGGTGGTGCGCGCCGCACGATGCGGCCCGCGCCGCGACGGCGGCCTCCACCGCCCCGCACGCCTTGCGAATCCGCGCCAGGTCCCCGAGCAGAGTCGCGCACTGCTCACCGGTGAGCATCGACGCATCGAAGCCCTCGAGCGCGCCTTGGAGATCGTGCACGGCGCTCTTCAGATCGACCACGATCCTCCTCGAACGTGCGCGCACCACGAGCGGGGTGCTGAACGAGAGGAGGACCTCGGACGCCAGGTCCTCGCGGCGTCGCCCACTCTACCGAACACGCGTTCGATGCGCAAGCCCCGGCTCGGGGCCTGGTCGAAACGACGCGCGCCGTCAGCTCGCGGGGCGGACGCTCACGATCTGGACCGCGAACGTGCGCCGGGGGCCGTCGTAGCTGACGGTCTCCCCGGGGCGGTGCTCGAGCAGCGCCTGCCCGAGCGGCGACGAGGTCGACAGCACCTCGAACTCCTCGCTGCGCTCCTCGATCGACCCCACCAGGTACGACGTGGTCTCGTCGTCGCCTTCCATCCGCACTTCGACGACGGTGCCGGGCGCGACCACTTCACCGCTCGGACCCTCGACGACGACCGCCGTGCGCAGGATCTCCTCCAGCTGCCGGACACGCGCTTCGTTGTGGCCCTGCTCGTTCTTCGCCGCGTCGTAGTCGGCGTTCTCCTTGATGTCGCCGTGCTCGCGCGCCCGCTCGATCCAGGCCGAGATCTCCTTGCGGCGCGGGCCCGACCGCTCGGCGAGTTCCTCCTGGAGCCGGTCGTAGGCCTGCTGCGAGAGGTGGGAAGGGTCCATCGGTGCAGGCTACCGGCTGGTTGCCGACGCGAAGAAGGGCCCCGTCCGCAGACGGGGCCCTTCCGTTTCGCAGTCCGTATGGACGTCGGTTCAGCTCCCCGAGCTCGAGAGCTTCGATCCGGCGTCGTTGAACTTGCCGTTGACCTGGTCCTTCAGGAAGACGACGGCCGCGATCACGGCGAGCGCGATCAGCGCGACGAGGAGGATGTACTCCACCATCGAAGCACCACGCTCGTCCTTGGCGAACTTCGCTTCCAGCCACGTGCGCAACACGAAGAGGTTCATGGTTCTGCTGCCCTTTCGGAGGCGTTGAGAGTTGGTTTGTTGCCCTCCGGACCCGCGCGGCGGTCACCGCGTGACCAGGCATCGGCGTGCGCGGCCGTCGCGCTTGACCCAAAATTCCGATGTGCGTGACGCGGTTCACGCGCGACGGTCACGCGGACCGCGGCGCGCGACTCGAAGCGCCGGCGATTCGGCGGCCACCGCGGGCGGCTGATGCGCCGACGCGCCACGCGTTCGGTCACGTCCTCGTCGCTGCACGCGCAGGGCCGGTCGGACTCCGCCCGACCGGCCCCGGCATGCCTCTTCGTGTCGCGTCCCCGGCTATCGGCGCGTGCGCGCTACACCTGTAGCAACGACCTCGTGCGACGACGTCCCTCGACGAGCTCGAGCGAAGCCGCCACCACGCACAACGGCTGCTCGTTCGGATCCTCGAGGCGGAAGGACAACGCACGACGGCCATCGCACAGACCTGGGGGATCTCGCGACAAGACAACTGGTCTCCCGATCGTCCACGAACCCGACGCCTCGACCTGACGCCGAGCGCTCGCGTCAGCGTTGCGGCTCCTCAGCTCCGGTCGAAGAAGAGCTGCAGCTCCATCTCGGCGTGGTCGTCGACCGACGCGACCGCGGGCGCGGTGGGTGCGGAGATGCCGTAGTCACCGAACACGATCGGCAGGTTGCCGACGACCTGGACCTGCTTGCCGTCCCAGCGGCCCTCGAGCGAGACGGTCACCGACTTGGTGACGCCGTGCAGGGTGAGATCGCCGGTGGCCTCGGTCTTGATGGTGGTGCCGGCGGTCGGGACCGCGCTCAGCTC
>DATBBL010000234.1:0-19637 GCA_036271015.1 Acidimicrobiia bacterium | reverse complement strand
GGGGGCGACGCGGTGCACCTCGTCACCTCGCCGATGTACCACCTCTCGCCACTCAACTTCGGGTACTTCTCACTGCACCTCGAGCACACCGTCGTGCTGATGGAACGGTGGGACGCCGAGCGCGCGCTGCAGCTCATCGAGCAGTACCACGTCACTGACGTCGCCATGGTCCCGACGCAGATGCATCGCCTCATGGCGCTCCCCGACGCCGTGCGCGCGGAGTACGACGTGTCGTCACTGCGTCAACTGATCCACGCGGCGGCGCCGTGTCCGATCGAGCTCAAGCGCCGGCTGTTCGACTGGCTCGGCCCGGTCGTCTACGAGTTCTACGGCGCCTCGGAGGGCGGCGGCACGCTGGCGAGGCCGGAGGAGTGGCTGGCCCACCCGGGCACCGTCGGGCGCCCCTGGTCCGGAGCCGACGTGAAGGTGCTCGACGACGACGGCAACGAGGTCGCGCCCGGCACGGTGGGCACCGTGTACCTGAAGCTCATGGGCGAGTTCGCCTACAAGGGCGACCCGGTCAAGACCGCCGCCAACCGCCACGGCGACTACTTCACCGTCGGCGACATGGGTGAACTCGACGACGAAGGCTTCCTGTACCTGCGCGACCGCAAGATCGACATGATCGTGTCGGGCGGCGTGAACATCTACCCCGCCGAGGTGGAGGCCGTCTTGCTGTCACACCCTGCGGTGGGCGACGCTGCCGTCTTCGGCATCCCGCACGACGACTGGGGCGAGGAGGTGAAGGCGGTGGTCGAACCGGCTGGGGGTGTCGCGCCGTCACCCGAGCTCGCCGCCGAGCTGCTCGCGCACTGCGAGGACGCGCTGGCCCGGTACAAGCTGCCCCGGAGCGTCGAATTCGTCGACGCGATGCCCCGCGACCCCAACGGCAAGCTCTACAAGCGCACGCTGCGCGACCCGTACTGGGTCGGGCGGGCCCGCGCCATCTGACCCGGAGAGGAGTCGAGACCCATGGCCCGAGTGCCCATCGAAGCGGGGTACTTCCGCGTTCCCGACGATCCCGGCGCGGCGCCGGTCCTGCTCGGGAGCCGGTGCCCGAACTGCGGGGAGGTGTTCTTCCCGCGCCGCATGGTCTGCGCGCAGTGCCTGCACGAGGGCACCGACGACGTCGACCTCTCGACGCGGGGACGGCTCTGGACCTGGACGTACTGTCACGTGCCGCTGTTCGGGAAGAAGGACGCCGACGTGCCGGGGTACGGCGTGGGCCAGGTGGACCTGCCAGAGGGCCCGCGCATCCAGGCGATCCTGATGGGGGACGCCGCCGACTTCGAGATCGGCATGGAGCTCGAGACCGACCTCGAGACGCTGCGGACGAACTCGGACGGCGACGAGGTCGTCATCTACCGGTTCCGGCCCCTGAAAGGAAGCGGGCGCTGATGCGGCACGGTCTGAAGTTCGAGGGAGTGGCGGTCGCCGGCGTCGGCATGGTCCGCTTCGGGATGCTGCGCGACTACCCGCTCATGCACATGGCGCGTGACGCCGGGCTCCTCGCCCTGCACGACGCCGGGATGACGCTGGCCGACGTCGACGAGGCGATGGTCGGGTACATCGCGCCGACGTCGATGATCGGGATCGCGGCGATGAAGGAGCTGGGGCTCACCGGCCTCCCGGTGACGCACATCGAGAACGCATCCGCGACCGGACTGGTCGCCTTCCGGGAGGCCGCGTGGGCGGTGTCGTCGGGACGGGCCGACGTCGCGATGGCACTGTGCTTCGACAAGTTCACCGACATGTCGGGCACCGGCGGTCGCGGCGGCGGTCGCGACGTGATCGACGCGCCGATCCTCCCCGCGTCGTACTTCGCGCTTTGGGCGCAACGACGCATGCACGAGCGCGGCACCACGCCCGAGCACTTCGCCAAGGTCGCGGCCAAGAACTGGAACTACGGCGCCGTGTCTCCGATGTCGCACCGTCAGCCCGACCACGTGGTCACGCCGGAGGAGGTGCTGGCGTCGCGCATGATCGCGGAGCCGCTCACCGCGATGATGTGCTGTCCGGCCGACGACGGCGCCGCGTGCGTGATCCTGGCGCGCGACGACATCGTGCGGCGGCGCCGTCCCGACCGTCCGCTCGTGCGCCCGTTGGCGTCGGCGTTGCAGTCGGAGACCTACGCGCGTGGGCACACGTTCGTGGGGCCGGTGGTCGGGCCGGCGACGATGACCCGCGACACCGCCCGTGAGTGCTTCGACGCCGCCGGCCTCGGGCCCGAGGACGTGAGCGTGGCCTATTGCCACGACGCGTTCGTGAACGAGGAGATCGAGTACTACGAGCTGCTGGGCTTCTGCGGGGAGGGTGAGGGCGACAAGCTGGTGGAGGCGGGGGAGACCGGCCCGGGGGGCCGGATCCCGTTCAACACCGACGGCGGGCTCACCGCGCGCGGACACCCGGGCGGCCCCACCGGGCTCGCCATCGTGCACGAATGCGTGCAGCAGCTGCGGGGCGAGGCCGACGGCCGCCAGGTCGACGGCGCCCGGGTCGCGCTCGCGCACCTGGTGGGCGGCGGCAGCGTCTGCACGGTCAACCTGCTGGGTACCGACGGAAAGGCTGGATGATGGCAACGAACGACGACCTCCGCGCCGCGGGCAAGGAGATCCAGGGCCGGCTGTGGCCTGCCACCCGCACCGCACCCGCGGGGCAGTTCCCGGCGGCGACGCTGGCCCCGGACTTCTTCGACTATGTCCAGCAGACCGCGTTCGGGATGATCTGGACGCGGCCGGGGCTGCCGACGCGCGACCGGTCGATGATCACCGTCGCCATGCTGGCGGCGCTCGGACACCACGAGGAGCTGCGCGCCCACCTCGCCGGCGCGCTGAGCGTCGGCCTGTCACGGGACGAGCTGATCGAGGTGCTGATGCAGGTCGCGGTCTACGCCGGCGTCCCCGCCGCGGTCGGCGCCCTACGCGCCGCCGCCGACGTCCTCGCCCCCCCGGAGTAGCTCGCGCCACACACGTTGCGTCAGGAGACCGCGATATACGGCGCGAACTGACGCAACCTCGTGGTCAGGGAGCCCACTTCAGCTCGACGTCGCCCTGGCGTTCGGCGGCGGCGACGAGGTCGCCCCAGTCGTGCTCGCCGAGCCCACCGGCGATGGCGCCCACCAGCACCTGCAGCACCGCGGCGCCGGCGGGTGTGGGCACGCCGAGGGCGCGGCCGGTCTCGACGATCAGGCCCGCGTCCTTCGCCGCCAACCCGAGCGCGAACTGCGTGGGCGCGTTCCGGGTGTCGATGCTCTCGACCATGCGGTCGAGGTAGAAGTTGCCGACGCCGTTCGTGCGCAACACCTCGACCGCCTGCTGCACGGGAACGCCCGACTTCGCCGCCAGCGACAGCCCCTCGAGGCTCACCCAGGTGGTGGTGAACGCGATCAGGCTGTTGACCAGCTTCATGGTGTTGCCGAGCCCGAGCGGGCCCAGGTGCACGAACGCGCGCCCGAGGGGCTCGAGCACCGGCTGCACGCGCGCGACGGCGTCGTCGGCGCCGCCGACCATGAACGAGAGCGCGCGCCGTTCGGCGCCGATCGCGCCGCCGGTCAACGGCGCCTCGACGAGGTGGTGACCGGTCGCGGTGAGCCGAGCCCCGAGCTCGCGGACGACCTCGGGACTGTTGGTCGACAGGTCGACGAGCACGGAACCCGGCGCTGCGGTGGTGACCCACTCGTCTGCGACCTGGCGAACCACGGTCGGCGTCGGCAGCGACAGCACCGTCACCTCGCTGGCCGCGCCGACGTCGGCCACCGACGTCACCGCGCGTGCACCGGTGACCCCCTCGGCTCGCCCCGTGTCGACGTCGAAGACGACGACGTCGTGGCCGTCGGTCACCAGGTTCGCGGCGACGTGGCCACCGATGTTGCCCAGCCCGATGACGCCCACCTGCATCTCGTGTCCCCCTCGGTGTGGGGCCCGCTCCCGGGCCCGCCGCCGCACCGTACCCCGTGGCGCGCCAGGCGCGACAAGGGTTACGGTGCCGCGATGAGCCTTCGTGATCATGTGATCTGCGACAGCGACCTGCACGTCATGGAGCCGCCCGACCTGTGGGAGCGCTACATCGACCCGGCGTACGCGCACGCCGCGCCGCGCGGCTTGTCGGAGATCCCGCGCGACATGCGCGTCCGGGTGAAGAACCACACGATGCTGCGCATGGGCACCGTGCGCGCCATGCACGTCGAGGGCCGCAAGACCGGATGGCGTGAGGAGCACGACAACGTGTACGCCGCGTCGGAGGCGGCGGGGTGGGACGCCGAGTCGCAGGTCGCGGCCATGGACGCCGAAGGCCTCGACCTCGCCGTGCTCTACCCGTCGCGCGGCCTGTTCGTCCTGGGGCTCGACAGCGTCGAGCAGATCGGCACCGACGGCCTCGAGCCCGCGTACGCCACCGCCATCGCCCGGGCGTACAACGACTGGATGAAGGACTTCTGCGACGTCGCCCCCGACCGCATGTTCGGCGCGGGCATGGTCGCGCCGCACGACGTCGAGGGCGCGGTCACCGAGGCGCGCCGCTGCGTGGAGGAGCTCGGGTTCAAGGCCGTCTTCCTCGCACCGGCGGCGGTCAACCGCCGCCCGTGGCACCACCCGGCGTACGACCCGTTGTGGGCCGAGGTCGAGCGGCTCGACGTACCCATCGCGTTCCACGGCGGCGGCCAGACCTACCTGAAGCCCGACTTCAGCCTCGAGGTGCTCGACACGCTGATGCTGTGGCACACCTTCAGCCAGCCCCTCGGCATCCAGTTCGTCACCGCGTGCCTCTGCGGGGGCGGGGTGCTCGAGCGGTTCCCGGACCTGCGCGTCGCGTTGCTCGAGGGCAACTGCTCGTGGGCGCCGTGGTTCCTCTACCGGCTCGACGAGCACTACGAGTGGACGGGCTGGTACGAAGCCCCGAGCCTCACGATGCTCCCGTCCGACTACTTCCGCCGCAACTGCTGGATCTCGGTGGAGGCCGACGAGGAGACGGTGCCGCAGTTCATCGAGCGCTTCGGCGACGAGCGGCTGATCTTCTCGACCGACTACCCGCACGGCGACTCGAAGTACCCGCACGCGGTCGACGCGTTCGACAAGCTGCCGATGAGCGACGAGGCGAAGGCGCGCGCGGTGGGCACCAACTGGTCCGACCTCTACAAGATCGCGCTGGTGAAGAAGGTCTGACCGCGCCCTGGTGATCGACCACCCGGAGGACCTCACCGCGGAGTGGCTCACCGCCATCCTGCGTGCCACCGACGCCGAGGCGAAGGTCCGTTCGCTGACGGTTGAGCCGATCGGCACCGGGCAGACGGGCGCGAGCTTCCGTCTGCACCTCGACGCTGACGGCCACGTCCCGACCACGCTCGTCGCCAAGACCGCGGCAGGCGATCGTGCCGCGCGCGAGCGCGTCGCCGCCGGGTACCGCAACGAGGTGGGGTTCTACACCGTGTTCCGGGACCGGGTCCGGATCCGAACCCCGCGCTGCTGGCACGCAGAGATCAGCGAGGACTCGTGCTCGTTCGTGCTCCTGCTCGACGACCTCGCTCCCGCGCGCCCCGGTGTGCAGGCCGACGGGTGCACCGTCGACCAGGCGGCCGACGCGGTGCGCAACCTCGCCGGTCTGCACGGGCCGGTGTGGAACGACCGGTCGCGGTTCGACCACTACGCCTGGCTCACCGCGATGACGGGGGAGCGCGCCGCGTTCCTGGGCGGGATCACGGAGGGCGCGGCCGGGCGGTTCCTGGCGCGCTACGGCTCCGAACTGGGTGACGACGCCGAGACGCTCCGCCGAGCTGCCGCGCTCACCCGGCGGTGGGTGGCGATCGACACCGGCGTCCAGGGCCTGGTGCACGGCGACTACCGCCTCGACAACCTGATGTTCCCGGAGCACGGCGACGGCGTCGTGGCGCTCGACTGGCAGACCCTCGCCATCGGCCCCCCAGGGCGCGACCTGGCCTACTTCCTCGCCACCAGCGTCCTGGTCGACGACCGGCGCGAACACGAGTCGGCCCTCGTCGCCGAGTACCTCGACGAGCTCCGGCGCCTCGGGGTCGAGGACTACTCGTTCGACCAGTGCTTCGCCGACTACCGACTCGGCGTGCTCCAGGGCCCGATGATCACGATGATCGGCTGGGCGTACGCCACCGCGACGCCGTCGGCGAGCGCCGACGCCATGTTCCTCGCCATGGCCACCCGGTCGTGCGCCGCGCTGCGTGACCTCGGCTCGCTCGAGCTGGTCGAGCGCGCCTGACGCGCGCGGCCGCGGGCCGGCTCAGGCCTCCAACTGCTCCTTGAGCGCGGTGAGGGCGCCGACGTAGGCACCCTGCATCGCCTCCACCATGGCGTCGTCGGCCTCGACGTCCCACGTGACGAAGCATCCGCGGCCCGCCGGCATCACCGTGATCGTCGCCCGGTGCAGCTCCGGTCGTACGTCGCCGGCGACGATCCCGTACGTGAGCGTGCGGCCCTCGTCGTCGCGCGAGTACTGGTGCTCGACGAGGCGCATGCCGACCGTCTCCACGATCCGGTCGTCGCCGTCGAGCTCGCTCCGCTCGACGCCGGGCATCCACGTGACGTCACCGAAGTTGCCGACCGTCTCCCACACGTCGTCGGCCGACCGGTTGATCGTGATCTCTGCGCGTGCCTCACCCATGCGGTCGACTCCTTGGTGCGTCCGGGACGCGGCGGGATACCGTCGTCGGCCACGAAGGTCTACCCGAAACGAGGTTCCCGTGCCGTCACCCGCCGAACTCTTCGACCTCTCCGGACGCGTCGCCGTCGTCACCGGGGGAAGCCGCGGCATCGGTCGTGCGGTGTGCCTCGGGTTGGCGCAGGCGGGGGCCGATGTGGTCGTGGCGAGTCGGAAGCTCGACAACTGCGAGAGCACCGCGGCCGAGATCCGCGCCGCGACCGGGCGGACCGCGGTACCCATGGCGGTGAACGTCAGCCACTGGGACCAGTGCGGTGAGCTCGTCGACCGGGTCTACGCGGAGCTCGGTCACTGCGAGGTGCTCATCAACAACGCGGGACTGTCGCCGTTGTACCCCGACCTCGCCTCGGTGACCGAGGAGCTCTACGACAAGACCCACGCGGTGAACGCCAAGGGACCGTTCCGGCTGGCCACGCTGTTCGCCACCCGCATGTTCGCGGGTGACGGCGGCTCGATCATCAACGTCTCGACCGCCGGGTCGTGGCGTCCCGACGAGCACGACCTGCCCTACGCGATGGCGAAGGCGGGGCTCAATGCGCTGACGCTCGGGTTGGCCGGCGCGTTCAACCCGAAGGTGCGCGCCAATACCGTGCTCCCCGGCCCGTTCGAGACCGACATCACCAAGGCGTGGGCCGAAGGCACGATGGACACCGTCCGGGCGACCAACCCGATGCGCCGCATGGGCCAGCCGGAGGACATGGCCGGGGTGTGCGTCTTCCTCGCCAGCGACGCGTCGAGCTACGTGAACGGCGCGCAGATCCTCTGCGACGGCGGTTCGTTCCGCACGCTCTGACTCGATCCTGGGCTACGACGTGGTGTGCGGACGCATCACGTGCTCCTGCGCGATCGACGCCAGCAGCCGCCCGGCGCGGTCGTGCACCGTGCCGGTGTAGTAGCCCCGGGCGCCGGCCGCCGCCATCGGCACGAGGTCGACGAGCACCCAGTCGTCCATCCGACCGGCGTGGTGGAACCAGACCGCGTGGTCGAGGCTCGGACCCATCCACGGCGGGTCGGCGGGCGGCAGCTTGGCCAGCCCGGTCCCGATGTCGGACAGGTACGCCAGCACGCACGCGTGCAGCTGCGGGTCCTCGGGAAGGGGGCCCCGCGCCCGGGCCCAGAACCGGTGCGGGCTCCCGGGGAAGTCCCCGCGCGGTTCGCCCCGTCCCACGATCCGGAGATCGAAGATCGACGCGTGCGGGGTGACCGTGGGCGCGGGCACGTCCTCGGGAGGCGGCACCGCGTCGGGCATGGCCAGCGCCTGGAACTCGGGGCCGTCCTCGTCGGCGTGGAACGACACGAGCACGCTCATGATCACCTCGCCGTCCTGCACCGCGGCGACGTGCCGAGCGGAATAGGACCCGCCGTCGCGGTCGCGGTCGACGTGCAGGATCGTCGGACGGTCGGCGCGGCCGGCGCGCAGGAAGTAGCCGTGCAACGAGTGCAGGCTGCGGTCGTCGGGCACGGTCAGGCTCGCGGCCCGGGCCGCCTGCGCCGCCACCTGACCGCCGAACAGGCGCGGGCGGCGCAGGTCACCCACGGGATTCACCCCGCGGAAGATGTCGCGATCGAGCTCCTCGAGATCGAGCACCCGCAACAGCTCGGCCACGTCACGCGACTCGGCTTCGCCCCGCTCGGGCACCCCGGACTGCTCGGTCATCGCCGGAACCGTAGACGGCACCACCGCCGTGGCCGGGCTGCGTAGCGTGGGCGCCCCCGGCGGATGGCGAGGGCGGCGCACGTCCCCTTCTGCGTCGTGACTTCCTCCGGCGCGCCGGGTTGCGTCGCTACGGGCCGAACTTCGTCATCGACGGCAACCAGGACCAGACCTCTCGCCACCAGCGGTTCAAGGCCGCGTCGCCGCGGCCCTGGAGTCACGCCTCCTGACGGAACGCGAGCCCGGCAGCTCGGGTCATCCTCGTCGAGGGGTGGGTCCGACCGGCGGTGCGGCGCGGGCGGCGAGCGCGGAGATCGGCGGTACCCGGTCGGCCCAGGGCCGGGCCCGCTCCAGCTGCGCCGCGAGCTGCAGCAACGTCGCCTCGTCCCCGAACCGCCCGAGGAACTGCACGCCGATCGGGAGACCGGCGGCGTTCCACCACAGCGGTACCGACATCGCCGGGTTGCCGGTGAAGTTGGCGATGACGCCGGAGTACGCGATGGTACGGCCACCGCGCTCGAGTGCCCGCGTCGGTGCGTCGGGGGTCGACGTGATCTCGCCGATCCGGGCCGGCGGCTCCGACATCGTGGGAGTGAGCACGAGGTCGAACCCGTCGAGGAAGTGGGCGATGCGCCGGGTCAGTCGCTGGAGCTCCTCGATGGCCATGAGGTAGGCGGAGGCCGGGACGGCGCGGCCCCCCTCCCAGAAGTGCCGGGTGAGCGGTTCGAGCTCGCCCGCCTCGGGCTCGCGACCGAGCTCGCGCACCCAGTACGCCACGATCCATGCCGTCGCGGAGTTGAACACCGTGCCGATCGCGCTTCCCGTCACCTCGTCGAATGCCGGCAGGTCGGCTTCGACCACCTCGTGACCGAGCGCGTCGAGCAGCGCGAGCGAGTCGTCGAGCGCGGCGATGCACGCACCGTGGCCCGGTTCACCGGACGCGGTGCGGGGGCTGTACGCGATGCGCAGTCGGCCGGGTTCGGCATCGACCTCGGCCGAGAACGCGCGCACGGGCGGGGGCGCCACGTAGGGATCGCCCGGTGCCGGGCCCGCGACCGCGTCGAGCAGCGCGGCGGCGTCGCGTACCGAGCGCGTCACCGCGAACTCGCACCCCCACCCGTGCACGATGTCGCCGTACCGGGGCGCGTACGACACCCGCGCCCGGGTGGGTTTCAGGCCGAAGAGACCGCACGCCGACGCCGGGTAGCGGATCGAGCCGCCGAGGTCGTCGGCGTGGGCCATGGGCACCATGTGGGAGGCGACGGCCGCGGCGGAGCCCCCGCTCGAGCCGCTCGTCGACCGGTCGGGATCCCACGGGTTGCGGGTCGGGCCGAACCGCTCGGGTTCGCACGCCGGCACCATGCCGAACTCGGGCGTGTTGGTCTTGCCGAGGATCACCAGGCCGGCGCGCCGGAAGCGCGTCACCAGGTCGGACTCGTACGTCGAGACGTAGTCGCGGAGGAAGCGCGAGCCCTCGCAGAACCGCACGCCCTCCATCTCCACCGCGAGATCTTTCAGCAGGAACGGCACGCCGGCGAACGGTCCGGACACGCCGGCGCGGACGGCATCGAGGGCGCGCTCGAAGGTCGGCGTGATCACCGCGTTCAGCGTCGGGTTCAGGGCCTCGATGTGGGCGATGCCCGCCTGCACGAGCTCGGCCGCGTCGACCTGACGGGTGCGGACCAGCGCAGCCTGCGCGGTCGCATCGAGGCCGGCGACGTCCTCGGCCACCGTGCTCATGGGCCGACCCGCCGCCTGCTCGCCGTCGACATCAGTCGGCGTGACAGCTCGCGCTGCTCGCCGTCGGCGCGACGTCGAGCGCGGGGTTGCGGTCGAAGAAGCCGAAGGGCGACAGCACGAATCCCGTGTACTCGACCGGCATCACCGGCCAGTCCTCCGGCCGCACGAAGTGGGTGACGCCGAACGTGTACCAGAGCACGACATCGGTGTCGACGAGCGGACGGTCGGCGGCGGTCCACCGCGGCAGGCCGTCGCCGCCGGGGTGCTGGTTGGGGAACTCGCCCGCGGCGCGCCGCTCGTCGGCGCGGTACGGCGTGACCCAGAGGTTGTGCCGGGCGAAGCCGGCGCGCCGCCCCACGCTGGAGTCCGCGGATGCCAGCATCGTCGGGGTGGACGTGGTGGGGACGAGCTTGTAGCCGACGGGCTGGTCGAGCGCGTTGCGGCTCGTCTCGTTCACGACGCGCCACGCGCGGCTGGTCGCGGCGTCGGTGTTGCGCCGGGCGGCCAGCTCACTCGCCAGCTGCGTGACCCGCGGGCGGAACGCGTTGCCCCACGGGTTGTCGGGGCCGGGGGGCACCGCTTCCGCCTCCACCTCGTACACCGAGTTCACCGGCCCGTCGACGTCGAGGTCGAGTCGGGCCGAGAAGAGGTGCTGGTGGTGCGGCGCGGCGACGCCGGGCGCGATCACGTTGGCGAACTCGGGCTGCGCACCGGGCTCGACGGCCATCGGCGACACGATCCCGGTGAGCTTCACCTCCAGCTGGATGTTGCCGTCGAGGTAGAAGTACCAGTAGAAGCCGTACTCGTAGTTGCCGACGGTGGCGATGAAGCTGACGACCAGCCGACGCGATCGTCGCGTCTCGTCGGTGCCCCCGTGCAGGTCGTGGTGCTTCCAGAGGATCCCGTAGTCCTCCTCGTGGAGGCACACCGCGTTCGGGACCGCGTAGGGCTGGCCCTGCTCGGTGCTGAGCACCGCGTCGAAGTAGTGGATCACGCCCAGGCAGTCGCAGCCGAGCTGCAGTGAGTTGCCCATGCGACCGAGGCCCCACTCGCCGGCGTCGAACGCGTTCTTCCAGCCGTGCATCGGGCCGGGGTCGCCGTAGGGCACGACCATCTCGCAGATCGACGCGCGGTACAGCACCGGCCGGACCCGGTCGCCGTCGTGGTAATCGACCGTGTGCAGGACGAGGCCCTCGTACGGGTCGAAGCCGACGCGGAACGACCACCGCGACCAGCGAACGTGGTTGCCGTCGACCACGAAGCTCGCACCGTCGGGCTGCACGATCTCCAGCGGCCGGAGGTCGTCGCGCATCGGCCCGATGTCGTCGGCGAGGTACGCGCCCCGGTCGGTCGGCATGGGCACGACGCCGAGGTCGACCACCTCGAGCACCTCGCCCGCACCCTGGTCGAAGAACGCGATCACGCCCTCGATCGGCTGGGCGTACCCGTTGTCCTGCGGCCGAGCCCGCAGGTAGGAGATGCAGCGGCTGATCCGCCGGCCGTCCTCGTGGGCGACACCGAACGATCCCGCCGGCCACGGGTCGATCTGCACGCGGTCGAAGTCGTCGATGCCGCGCCGCCGCAACGCGGCCTGCCACTCGGGGTGGTCCTTCACCTTCATGATCGCCGACATCGACTCGCCGAAGAGCAGCGCGGGTCGCATGTCGGAGTGCACCGCCCACGAACGGATCTCGCCCTTGGTGACCGAGACGACGACCTCGGTCGCCTCGAGACGCCGGGGCGGCACGAGCAGCGCCTCCACCTCCCGGTCGACGGGAGCGCCCGGTTCGTACCCGAGCACCGCGGCCTTGTCGGGCTCGTGCAGCCGCACGTGGACGAACGCGGCGTCGACCTCGAAGCGGGGATCGGCGGCGATCACCGCGACCGCGCGGCTCAGTTCGTCGGACGTGAGCGCGTCGAGCGGGTGCGGCGCGGTGGGCATTCAGCCGCCCGCGGTCTGCTGGCGCATGTACTCGGCGGTGCCGGACACGAAGCCTTCGACGTTGTTCGCCTTCCCCGTGGCGAACTCCTTGAAGTACTCGGGGATGTACACCTCGATCACCCCGCGGTCGAGAGCGTCGAAGGTCGCGTCGACGAGCTCGCCGACGGTGATGAACTCGACCGGGGCGGTGAACGGATCGTTGTCGGGCATCTGGAAGAGCGGCGTGTCGACCACCCCGGGATAGACGACCAGCACCTTGACCCCGCTGTCCCAGAGGTCGATCGCCATCGCTTCCGAGAACACCGCCAGCGCCGACTTCGACGCGTCGTACGCGGCCTCGCCCGGCGACGAGAGGGTGGCGGCGACGGACGAGACGTTGACGATGTGCCCGGTGCCGCGCTCGATCATCTGCGGGAGCAGCGCCAGCGTCAGGCGGGTCGGTCCGAGGAAGTTCACCTGCATCACGGTGTCGACGGTGGCGGCGTCGAGGGCCCGGACGTTGCGCCGCTTGGGGATGCCGGCGTTGTTCACCAACACGTCGACGCCGCCCATGGCGGCCACCGCGTCCGCGGCGAGTCGGTCGACGGCACCCGCGTCGCCCAGATCCGCGGGCAGCTCGTGCACGGTCGCGCCGTGGCGACGGCACAGCTCGGCGGTGGCGCCCAGCCGGCCCTCGTCGCGGCCGTTGACCGCCACGACCGCACCCCGGATGGCGAACTGCTCCGCCAATCCTGCACCGATGCCCGACGACGCCCCCGTGACCAGAACGCGACTTCCTTGCCAATCGATCCCCATAGGTCCGGCACGGTAGGTCACGTGACCGAAGGGGTCCACCGCGTCGTACGCTCGTGGCTCCCGACGAAGGGCGAGGAGGCACGATGCCGCTCGAAGGTCGTCCGCTCGACGCGCCGATCCGCCTGCGCGACGTGCTGCGGGTCGGGCTCGCCACCGCTCCCGACGCGGTAGCCATTCGCAGTGCGGTCGATCGGATGACGTGGCACGAGCTGGACGAGACCAGCGACCGGTTGGCTCGCAACTACCTCGCGCTCGGGCTGCAGCCGGGGGACCGGCTCGCCTCGCTGATGCCCAACCGCACCCTCCTCGTGGTGCACTACCTCGCCTGCTTCAAGGCCGGGCTCGTCACCACGCCCTTGAACTACCGCTACGCGCCACCCGAGATCGAGCATGCGCTCGGTGTCAGCGGAGCGGCCGCGCTCGTCGCCCACGCCGAGCGCGGCGACGATCTCGCCACCAGCGCGCGCGTGGCGGAGCTGCGGCACGGGATCATCGCGCTCGAAGGTCGCCTCGGTGACGGTCCGACGCTCGAGCAGCTGTGTCGTGAAGCGCCCGGCGCGGTGACCCTGCCGGACGTCGCGCCGTCCGATCCCGCCGCCATCTTCTTCACGTCCGGGAGCACTGGGCCCGCGAAGGGTGTGACCCACAGCCTCGAGACCCTGGGTTGGATGTGCGCGAGCGCGGCCGACGCGTTCGAGCTCACCGCGGCCGACACCTTCCTGCCCGGCTCGTCGATGTCGCACATCGGCTCGTTCCTCTGGGCCCTGGCGTCGTTCTCGGTCGGGGCGCGCGTGGTCGTGGCCCGGACCTTCGACGCCGGCGAGATCCTCCCGCTGTTGCGGGAGCACCGCCCCACCGTGCTCGCCATGATCCCGGCGGCCCTCACTGCGCTGGTGCGCGATCCCGCGGTCACCGCGGCCGACTTCGCCTCGTTGCGCCTGTGTCGTGCCGGTGCCGACTCGGTGTCGCTCGAGCTCGAACGCGAGTTCTCGCATCTCGTCGGCTTCCTGATCGACGAGGGCTACGGCATGACCGAGGTGGGCCTGGCCACCCTCAACCCGCCGTCCGGGCTGATCAAGCAGGGATCGATCGGACGCCCGATCGCCGGCTTCGACATCTGCGTGCGCGACGACGAGCACGTCGAGTGCGGGTTCGGCACCGTCGGCCGGGTGTGGATCCGCACCCGCAGCCAGACCATCGGCTACTGGGAGAACCCCGACGCCACCGCCCAGATCCTGCGCGACGGCTGGCTCGACTCCGGGGACCTCGCGCACGCCGACGACGACGGCTACCTGTGGTTCTTCGGGCGCAAGAAGCAGATCATCGTGCACGACGGCTCGAACATCAGCCCGATGGAGGTGGAGGGCGCGCTCGCCGAGCACCCGGCGGTCTCGCTGGTCGGCGTCGTCGGCATCCGGGACGCGGTGCACGGCGAGAACGTGCGCGCCTACGTGACGGTCAAGGACGGGGCGGAGCCGCCCTCGAGCCAGGAGCTGATCGACTTCGCCCGGGCGCGGGTCGGGTACAAGGCGCCGGAGGAGGTGGTGTTCCTGGACCAGATGCCCGTGAACCCCACGGGGAAGCTGGACCGGGTCGGGCTCAAGCGGATGGCCGAAGAGCACCTGCATCCGCACGGTCTGCCCGCGTGAGCTCCGCTGCTTGACTCTCCCCCGGCGGGAGAGTGCACGATCACCCGGTGGACGACGACCTCCTGCCGATCGGCATGTTCTCGCGGGCGAGCTCGCTGTCGATCAAGACCCTGCGCGCCTACCACGAGTCGGGCATCCTGGTGCCGGCCCGGGTGGATCCGCGGACCGGGTACCGCAGCTACACCGTCGACCAGCTCGCCGATGCCGCCATCGTGCAGCGACTCCGCCGACTCGACCTGCCACTCGAGCAGGTGCGCGCGGTGCTGGAGGCGCGCGACCCGGAGACCACGCGACGCGTCCTCGGGGAGCACCGGCAGGAGATGCAGCTCCGGCTGGAGGAGACGGAGCGGATCGTCGCCGAGCTGCAGTCGGTCGTCGCGCCGACCACGCACACCCCGGTGCACCTGCGCACCGAGGCGGCGACGCAGTCGGTGCGGATCACCGGCCTGGTCGAGCCGGACGACTTCGGTGACTGGCTGGCATGGGCCTACGGCGAGCTCGGCGCGTTCCTCGACCGGCGTGGTGTGGCCCCCAGCGGCGCTCCCGGCGCCCTCTACGCGGCGGAGCTGGCCGACGACGGCCCCGAGACCGCGGAGGCGTTCCTCCCGGTCGCCGCGCCCGTCGTGGTGCCGGCGCGCGAACGCCACGTGGCGGTCGGCGAGGTGCCGGCGGCGCGGGTCGCGGTGTTGGTCCACGCCGGCGACTACGACACGATCGGCGACACGTACCGCACCCTCGGGGCCTGGGTGGCGCGTCATGCCCAGCACGCCGGCGAGCGCGTGCGCGAGTGGTACGTGATCGGGCCGCTCGACGCGGCCGACCCGTCCGAGTACCGCACCGAGATCTCGTGGCCGATCCGAACGGCCACCTCCCCGACGGAAGGAGCACCCTCGTGAGCATCGAACTGGCGAACGTGACCCTCGACTGTGACGACCCAGCAACCGTGGCCGCGTTCTGGTCCGCCGCGCTCGATCGGCCCGTCGACGACGGGGGCAGCGAGTTCTTCGTGTCCATCGGCATGCACGACGCGTCGCGGCCCGGGTGGTTCTTCATCAAGGTGCCCGAGCACAAGCAGGTGAAGAACCGCGCGCACTTCGACCTCCACGCCGACGACCGTGACGCGGAGGTCGCGCGCCTGCTGGGTCTCGGAGCGACCAAGGTCGGTGACTACGACGAGTACGGCGCCCGGTGGACGACGCTGCAGGACGTCGAGGGCAACGAGTTCTGCGTCGCATGAGCACGTTCGCGCTCTTCGACACGCCCATCGGCCGCTGCGGGATCGCCTGGGACGGGGAGATGATCGTCGGTGTCCAGTTGCCGGAGGCGCGGGTGGCCGACACCCGGGCGCGCCTGC
This sequence comes from Acidimicrobiia bacterium, assembly GCA_036271015.1. Classification (GTDB taxonomy): domain Bacteria; phylum Actinomycetota; class Acidimicrobiia; order IMCC26256; family DASPTH01; genus DASUAS01. The sequence goes on along the minus strand of DATBBL010000234.1, from coordinate 3,819 downwards.
GCGAGCGCTTCGACGGCGCGCGGGCGGGCGCACCACCACCGCCGGTGCAGTCGGCGATCGACCGCATCGTGGCCTCGTTGCGGGGCCGGGCCGACGACCTGGTCGACATCCCGCTCGACCTCGCGTCGCTCCCGCCCTTCCAGCGGAAGGTGTACGAGGTCGTGCGGACCATCCCCGCCGGCGAGACGATGTCGTACGGGGAGGTGGCGGCCGAGGCCGGGTCGCCCGGCGCGGCGCGTGCCGTCGGCCAGGCGCTGGGCCGCAACCCGTACGCGATCGTCGTGCCGTGTCACCGCGTCCTGGCCGCCGGCGGGCGGACGGGCGGGTTCTCGGCGACGGGCGGGGTGTCCACCAAGCTGCGGATGCTCGCGATCGATGGGGTGCGCACCGCCGACGGGGACACGGGGTTCCCGTTCGATCGCAACGTCGCGGTCGACGACCTGCGCGCCTCGGACGCCGCGCTGGCGCGGCTGATCGACCGGGTCGGGCCCTTCACGCTCGAGCTCGCGCCCACGCCGAGCGTGTTCGACAGCCTGGCGCAGGCGATCGTGCACCAGCAGCTCGGCATCAAGGCGGCCGCGACGATCTACGGGCGCCTCGGCGATCTGTTCCCCCGCACCCGGCACGGGTTCACCGCGTCCGACGTGCTGCGCGTGTCCGAGGAGCGGCTTCGGGGTGTCGGCCTGTCCCGGGCGAAGGTGCTCGCCCTGCGCGACCTGGCGCAGCGGACGGTCGACGGGACGCTGCCCACGCTGGCGGAGATCCGACGGCTCGACGACGACGCGATCGTCGACCGGCTCTCCGCGGTCCGGGGCATCGGCCGCTGGAGCGCGGAGATGTTCCTGATCACCCACCTCGGCCGCGCCGACGTGCTGCCCGTCGACGACTTCGGCCTCCGGCGCGGCTTCCAACGAACCTTCCGCACCACGGTGGTGCCGAGCCCGTCGGAGGTCGCGCGCCGTGGTGAGCGCTGGCGACCGTTCCGGACCGTCGCCACCTGGTACCTCTGGCGGTCACTCGAGCTCTGACGACCGCCGCCGCCACCTCCCCTCGAACTTGCGTCACTTGACCGCGATATACGCGGTGAAGTGACGCATCCTCGGGGGGGTGGGGGTCAGATCGCCCGCTGGCGGCCTTCCCAGTAGGGGTCGCGCAGCTTGCGCTTGTAGAGCTTGCCGTTGGGGTCGCGGGGCATCTCGTCGGTGAAGTCGATGCTCCGGGGCGTCTTGAACTTCGCCAGGCGCGTCGTCGCCCAGTCGAGGATCTCGGCCTCGAGCTCGGGTCCCGGCTCGGCGCCCTCCACCGGCTCCACCACCGCCTTGACCTCCTCGCCCCAGTCGTCGTGGGGGATCCCGAACACCGCCACGTCGGCGACCTTCGGGTGCATGATCAGCTCGCTCTCGATCTCGGCCGGGTAGATGTTCGCCCCACCGGAGATGATCATGTCGATCTTGCGGTCGGACAGGAACAGCCAGCCGTCCTCGTCGAGGTAGCCGGCGTCGCCGACGGTGAAGAACTTCCCCCGGAAGCTCTGGTCGGTCTTCTCCTTGTCCTTGAAGTACTCGAAGTTGCCCGCGTGCATGTGCATGTAGACGGTGCCGATCTGCCCGGGTGGGAGCTCGTTGCCGTCGTCGTCGAGGATCACGACCTCCGAGAAGGGCCACTTGCGGCCGACGGTCCCGGGGCGCTCGAGCCACTCCTCGGCGAAGACGTAGGTGCCGCCGCCCTCGCTCGCGGCGTAGTACTCGTCGATCACCGGACCCCACCAGTCGAGCATCTGGCGCTTCACGTCGGGTGGGCACGGAGCTGCCGCGTGGACCATGTGCCGCAGCGAGGAGACGTCGTACTTCGCGCGCTCGTCCTCCGGCACCCCCAAGAGCCGCACGAACTGCGTCGGCACCATGTGGGTGTTGGTGACGCGGTACTTGTCGATGAGGTGGAGCATCTGTTGCGGCGTCCACTTGTCCATCACCACGACCGTGTGGCCGATGTGGATGGCGGCGCCGGAGAACACCAGCACCGCGGTGTGGTACAGCGGCGAACCGACGATGTGCACGTTGTCGTCGAACGGTTGCAACCCGAACAGGTAGAGCATCCCGCCGAACGTGCCGCCCCCGGTCTCGGGGTCGACGTCCTGCAGCGCGCGCCGCACGCCCTTGGGGCGCCCGGTCGTGCCCGAGGTGTAGTTCATCACCAGGCCCATCTGGCGATCGACGGGTGCGTGCGTCGGCTGACCGTCCTTCAGCTGCTCGTACGCGGTGAACGTATCGATGTCGCCGCCGACGGCGAACCGGCCCTCCTCGGGGAACGAGATCTCGTCGGCCGCGGCCTTGGCGTGCTCGGCGAACCGGGCGTGCGCGACGAACACCTTCGCCTCGCAGTCCTGCACGATGTACGCGATCTCCGGGCCGACCAGGTGCCAGTTGATGGGGACGAGGTAGAAGCCCGCCTGTCCGACGGCGAGGTAGAGCTCGAACACCTCCGCACTGTTCGGCAGCAGCATCGCGATCGCGTCCCCGGGCTCGAGCCCCATGGCCCGCAGCCCGTGGACGAGCTGGTTGCACGACGCCACCAGCTCACCGGCCGAGATCTCGCGCTCGTCGGGGTCGACCAGCGCGAGGTGATCCGGGAACGTCTCCGCGATCTTCCAGAACCCGAGCGGCGGCGCGTCGGTGGGCGCGGCGGTCATGGCGTGTCCTCCTCGTGGTACGGGGTGTTCAGGCGTCTTCGCGTCCGGCCGCAGCGCGGAACGCGCCGACGATCCCGCTCAGCTCCTCGACCGCGGCCGACTCGTCCTCGGGCAGGCGGACGGCGGCCCGGACGTCGGTGAGGCCGGCCGCCGCGAGCGCGGGCACCGCCTCCATCGTGCGGTCGAGATCGAGCGAGCCGTCGTCGGTCTTCACCAGGCGCAGCGCGCTGGTCACCTGCAGGCCCTCGGGGTCGCGCCCGGCGTCGGCGAGCCGCTCGCGCATCTCGGCGACCCCGGCGACGGGGTCGGCGGCGGCGGGACCCCACGGGATCCAACCGCTCCCGAAGCGGGCCAGGCGCCGGACGACCCGCGGGTTGATGGTGCCGCTGACCCACACCGGTACGCCGCCGGCCTGCACGGGCTTCGGCATCATGTGGATGGCCTCGAACTGCAGCTCGGGCGAGTCGTAGGCCGCCCGCGGCTCGCGCCAGAGCGTCTGGAGCACCTCGAGGGTGTGGTCGAGGAGGCGTCCGCGCCCGTCGAAGTCGAGGCCGGCGGCCTCGTACTCCTCCCGCTGCCAGCCGACCCCGACGCCGAGGTCGAGGCGGCCGCCCGACAGCACGTCGAGGGTCGCGGTCGACTTCGCCAGCACCGCGGGCCGGCGCAGCGCGGCGACCAGGATGTTGGTGCCGAGCCGGATGCGCGAGGTCATGCCCGCGAGCACCGACAACGTGGTGAGGGGCTCCAGCCAGTGGCCGTCGGGCCCGGTCGGCTGCTTGCCGCCCGCCTGGCCGCCGATCTCGGGGCGGCCGTACTCCTCCAGCCGCTCGCCGAACACCACGTGGTCGGAAACGACGAGACGGTCGACGCCCGCTCGGTCGGCGACCCGTGCGGCGCGGAACAGCGGCTCCCACGTGCCGGGATCCTCGGCGGCGAACGACGTGACTCCGATCGAGAGCTGGATCATGGCGCGGAGCCTACGCTGCGTCGGGTGACATCACCCCGGGGGAAGTGATGCAGCGATTCTGGTCCTACATCGCGGTGCAGCTCGGGAAGCACGCGGTGGTGGTGACCGTCGTGGGGCTCCTGGTCACCATCGCCCTCGGTCTCGGGATCACCCAGCTCGACTT